>NZ_JBWKZA010000001.1:128863-488192 GCF_059424045.1 Pseudomonas sp. GW456-L12 | reverse complement strand
CTGGTGGGGGCGATCGGCATCAGCGGCGACACCTCGGACATCGACGAGCAATGCGCGATCAGCGCCATCGAGGCGCAGGGCTTGCAGGCGGATGCGGGCGTGAGCGCCTGATCTGTAGCCGTGTAGCCGCTGCCGCAGGCTGCGATCGCACACAACGGGTGCGCAAGATCTGAAGATCGCTGAAGGCCTTCGGCCTTATCGCAGCCTGCGGCAGCGGCTACAAGGGCTGGCTTACTTGTCCGTTTCGCAGCCCTTGAGCACCAGGCGGATGATGGTCTGGGCGGCGGCTTCGTAATCGGACTCGTCCAGCTTGGCCTTGCCGGTCACCACCGAGATCTGCCAGTCGAAGTCGGCGTAGGTCTGGGTCGCGGCCCAGATGCTGAACATCAGGTGGTGTGGGTCGATGGGCGCGATCTGGCCACGATCGATCCAGGTCTGGATGCAATCGATGTTGTGCTTGGCCTGGGCGTTGAGCTGTTCGACCTGGTCCGGGCTCAGGTGCGGAGCGCCGTGCATGATCTCGCTGGCGAACACCTTGGAGGCGAAGGGCAGGTCGCGGGAGATGCGGATCTTCGAGCGGATGTAGCCGCTCAGTACTTCACTGGGCACACCGTCGGCGTTGAACGGGGTCGAAGCCTGGAGGATCGGCTCGATGATGCTTTCCAGGACCTCGCGGTAGAGGTTCTCCTTGGATTTGAAGTAGTAGTAGACGTTGGGTTTGGGCAATCCTGCCTTGGCCGCGATATCGCTGGTTTTGGTCGCAGCGAAGCCTTTGTCGGCAAACTCTTCACTGGCGGCACGCAGGATCAGTTCTTTGTTGCGCTCGCGGATGGTGCTCATAAACCAGGTGATTCCTTGCCTGTTCGGGCGGTTGCGCATGGTAGCACCGGCCTTGCGCGAGGCTCAAGAATGCCCCGGCGGCCCTCGTTGCGCGTTATGCTTCGCAGCATTTATCACCTCAAGGAACCCTGATCCATGGCCGGAAGCAGTTTGCTGGTGCTGATCGACGATATTGCCGCGGTACTCGACGACGTGGCGCTGATGACCAAGATGGCGGCGAAGAAGACCGCCGGGGTGCTGGGGGACGACCTCGCGCTCAATGCCCAGCAGGTTTCCGGGGTGCGCGCCGAGCGTGAGTTGCCGGTGGTCTGGGCGGTGGCCAAGGGCTCGTTCCTGAACAAGCTGATCCTGGTGCCCGCGGCGCTGGCCATCAGTGCCTTCGCGCCCTGGCTGGTGATACCGCTGCTGATGCTCGGCGGCGCCTACCTGTGCTTCGAGGGCTTTGAAAAGCTCGCCCACAAGTTTCTCCACAGCAAGGCCGAGGATCAGGCCGAGCACCAGCAACTGATCGAAGCCGTGGCGGACCCGGCCACCGATCTGGTGGCCTTCGAGAAGACCAAGATCAAGGGCGCGATCCGCACCGACTTCATTCTCTCGGCCGAGATCATCGCCATTACCCTGGGCACCGTCGCCGACGCGCCGTTGATGCAGCAGGTGGTGGTGCTTTCGGGCATCGCCATCGTCATGACCGTCGGCGTGTATGGCCTGGTGGGCGGCATCGTCAAGCTCGACGACCTTGGCCTGTGGCTCACGCAGAAGCCGGGCCAGGTGGCGAAAAGCATCGGTGGCGCGATCCTGCGCGCGGCGCCCTACATGATGAAAAGCCTCTCGGTGATCGGCACCGCGGCCATGTTCATGGTCGGTGGCGGCATCCTCACCCATGGTGTGCCGGCGGCGCACCACTGGATCGAGACTGTCACCGCGCACACGGCCGAGGCGGTTGGCGGGTTTTCGCTGATCATGCCGACGCTGCTCAATGCCGTGGCCGGCATCATCGCCGGCGCCGCAGTACTGGTCGTGGTGTCGCTGGGCGGCAAGCTGTGGCGCGCGGCCAGGGCCTGATTTACTGATGCCCCTCGCCGCGGTAGCGAGGGGCAGGCGCGAGGGGGGTCAGGCGGGGAGCAGTTGCGCGACCGCCAGGCCGATCTTGTTGATCGCCTGTTCGATCTTGCGGTTGGGCACGCCGGCAAAGTTCAGCCTGAGGCAATTGCGGTACTTGCCGGCCGCGGAAAAGATATTGCCGTTGGCGATCTGGATGTCCTCGGCTTCCAACAGCCGGTTCAGGGTGTAGGTGTCGAACTCGTCCGGCAGCTCCACCCACAAGGTGAACCCGCCCTGGGGTTTGCTGACCCGGGTGCCTTCCGGCAGATAGCGGCTGACCCACTCGGTCATCAGGTCGCGATGGCGCTGGTACTGTTTGCGCATCCGCCGCAGGTGCGGCAGGTAGTGACCCTTGGCAATGAATTCGGCCACCGCCAGCTGTGGCTGGGTAGCGGTGGTGCCGGAGCCGACGTATTTCATGTGCAGCACTTGCGGCAGGTAACGTCCCGGGGCGATCCAGCCGATCCTCAGTCCTGGCGCCAGGGTTTTCGAGAACGAACTGCACAGCAGCACGCGCCCGTCGTCGTCGAATGACTTCAGGGTGCGCGGCCGCGGGTAGCGGAACGCCAGGTCGCCATAGATATCGTCTTCGATGATCGGCACGTCGTAGCGCTGGGCCAGGCGGATCATCGCGCGCTTGCGATCGTCCGGCATGATGTAGCCCAGCGGATTGTTGCAATTGGGCGTGAGCTGGATGGCCTTGATCGGCCATTGTTCCAGGGCCATTTCCATGGCTTCCAGGCTGATGCCGGTGACCGGGTCGGTGGGAATCTCCAGGGCCTTGAGGCCGGCGGCCTTGAGCAGCTGGATGATGCCGTGGAAGCAGGGGGAGGCGATGGCCACGATGTCGCCGGGTTCGCACAGGGCGCGGATGGCGATGGACAGGGCTTCCTGGCAGCCGCTGGTGACGACGATTTCCGCAGGCGTTAGGCGGCAACCGGAATCGACGCCGAGGCGGGCAATCTGCTCGCGCAGGCTCAGCACACCTTGCAGGTGGTTGTATTGCAGGCTAGGGCTGTCGCTGCGCCGGCTGATCCGCGCCAGGGCGGTCAGCAGCGGCTTGAGGGTCGGCGCGGTGGTGTCGGGCATGCCACAACCCAGTTGAATGGCATTGGCGTTCTGCTCCTGGCGCATCAGGTCCTGCACCAGGTCCCACTGGGAGATATCCACAGGCCGCAACGACGGCCGTCCCATCTTCGGCAGCTCCGGCAAGCGCCGGCCGGCCGGGACGAAATAGCCCGACTTGGGCTTGGGGATAGCCAGTCCCGAGCTTTCCAGAACCCGATAGGCCTGTTGCACGGTGGTGAGGCTGACGCCGTGCTCGAGGCTCAGGGCCCGCACCGAAGGCAGACGCTCCCCCGGTCCGTATAACCCCTGTTCAATGCGGCTGCTGATGTATTCGGCGAGATTCAGGTATCGAGTCATGCGGGGGACTGTAGCCACTCATCTGTCGTATAAAAAGTTACAGATTTCACTTTTTTTGAAAATTTTTCAGGGCGAAAAGGCAATCTGTACTGAGAAAAATCATCCGGCGTGTACCTATAAGACAGTGGTTGCCTTTGGGAAGATGGCCCGCATCGCGCTGTACTGGTTGTTCTTAAATACAGTTGCGGCGCAATTCAGAGTCCCCCCGGGCAACGTGTAACGGGCTTCCCCCTCAGGCTACTTTAGACGATGACTTCTCAAGGAAGAGCAGGGTAATGACGGCAAGGATCAAACTGACTCCGCAGATGGCTGAGTACGAGCAGAAATTCACCGACGGTGGTGAGGTTCGCTGGCTTCCTTATTTGATGTATTTCCATCCTACCGACCACCGTTCGGAGGTGGTCAATACAGATGCCTCGGGCTTCCGCTATTCGGAGTTGCTGGGCATACAGTATTCGGTGGTCAACAGCCGCCACGCCAAGAGCGTGCGGGTGCTGGCCGGCAGCTCGACCGTGTTTGGCATCGGTGCCAGCTCGGATGCCTGGACACTGCCTTCGCGCCTGGCCGAGAACGATCCGGACAGCAAACCCTGGATCAACTTCGGCGGACGCAGCTTCAACTCGACCCAGGAACTGACGCTCTTCACCCTTTATCGTCATTTGCTGCCCAAGGTCGACGAGATCGTGCTGTTTTCCGGGTTCAACAACCTGGGGCTGGCCCGCCAGCCACACAGCAGCCGTGGCGAACACGGCGCTTTCTTCAACTGCAATCAGTTCTTCGACGCCATGCGTCCGGAGACTCAGGCCCCCAAGCGCGGCATGTTCCGCGCCTTGCTCGGCAAGGAACAGGAAGAGCCGACGCCCGAGCCGCCACCGACCATGGAAGAGCAGATCGACTACGCCTCCGACCTGACCCTGCGTCACCTGGATACCTGGCGCGCACTGGCGGCCGACATGGGCGCCAAGCTGACCTTCATTCTGCAGCCGCTGGCCGGCTGGGTCCGGGAAAAGGGTTGCGACGAGGAAGAACAGCTGTTCGCTGAGTTGGATCGCGCCGGCAGTTTCAGCGAGGTCTATGGCGACATCCTGCAGCCCAGCGTCTGCGAGGCCTATGCCGCCCGCCTGCGCGAAGGCGCACAGAAGATGGGCGTGCGTTTCGTGAACATTACACCGCTGCTGTCCGAGGCCCTGCGGCCTGAACAGTGGTTGTTCGTCGACCGTATTCACTTCACCGACCAGGGGAACGATTTCGTCTCGAAAATCATCCTCGATGTTCTTTAAAGGAGTCTGCCATGAGTTACATCAAGAGCTTGTTCCAACGCCTGTTCGGCAAGAAGAAAAAGAAGAAGCCGGACTCTTCGATCTACCCGATGTTCTGATCTCGACACCCGACGTCATTGCTTGCCGATGACTGAGGGCCGGCAATGGATTGCCTTGGTCTCCAACCTGGAAGGGAAGTAAACAGTATGTGGCGCCAGTTTTATCGATCAGTCAGCAATCCCGAGAGCTTTCTGGGGGATGTCAGTATTCGGCGCCTGATGGGCCTGGCCGCACCGGGTGAAGCCGGTGCGGGTGGCCTGGCCGGGTTGCGGGTACAGATCGAGCACTGGCGTGACGAGCAGGCCCGGGCTTACCGCGAACTGGCCAGCCAGGCCGCGGAGCTGGGTAACCAACGGGAATTCGCCGAGGCCCTGCTGTCGCACTCGGCGCCATTGGCCTCGGTGCTGGGCTGCTGGTTGCAAGGCATGAGCGCCCCCGGCGTCTTCGAGGACAGCGCGCAGCTCAAGCTCATGGAGTTGCTGGCCCACGACGTAGGCGTCGGGCGGCCCCTGGCATCGCGCGCCGATCACTTCAAATCGCTGTTGGTACAGTCGGGGCTGACCGCCTATGCGGTTTCGCCGTTCGAGCTTTCCACGCTCCCCGACCTGCCTGACGAACTGTTCGAATTACCTGCATTGCTGCAAGCGGTCAGCCGCCGCAGCGATGCCTTTGGCGATACCCTGTGCGGCATCGATTATGCCTGGCGTGCCCTGGGGCTGAGCCCATGGTGGTCGGTGCTGGATGCGCAGCAGCTGGACGTCCGCCGGCTCGACCTGAACCAGCTGGATGAAACCGCGGAAGACAGTTCGGCGCTGGAAATCTCCCAGTGGGTCTGCGAGCAGGTCGCCAGCCAGGGCAGCCTTCGCCGCCTGCAACTGGAGGCGGGCGCCCAATGGTTGTTCGCGGCCCTGAAAACCTTCAACGAACGATTGCTGGCGCACTGCCGGGCCGCGGTATCGCCCGAGCGCCTGATGGGCAAGATGATCCAGCGCATGGCCCGGGCCGGCGCGGTCTATCACCAGGATTACAAGATGGAAGGCCGCAGCCTGGCGCAGTGGCTGCGTGAGGCCCAGGTCGACCCCGTGCCGCTGCTGGAAATGCTTTCGCGCAGCCGCCTGATCGTGCCGGGCAATGCCGAGAAGAGCCTGCTGGTCAATACACTGGTTGCGCCGAACGGGCGCATGTTCCGGATTTTCAGCGAGGCCGACCTGAGCGTCATCCGCAAGTGGATCGATGGCCTGTCCGGCCCGATCCAGCGTGCGGAAGCTGCCGAAGCACCAGCGCCAACCCCTTGCAATGCAGTGGTTCGGCAGGTGCTGGGCGAGAGCATTGCAGAGCAGGGCCAGTGGCCCAAGAGCTTGCGCGAGGCCTATTTCGTCTTGCAGGGCAGGGCGCTGGCGCCGCGCACCCAGGCTTTTGCCCAGGCTTATGTGACCCGTTGGCTGGAACAGTCGCGGCGCTCGCTGCAAAGCTCCGAACGCACTTTGCCTGAAGCCTGGAATGTCGGCGTCTTGCGCGAATGGTTGCTGGACAAGCATGACCGCCATGGCCAGGAGTTCGAAGAAAGCGACCCGGCGGCCATGCCGTCGCGCGAAGAAATCGTCGACTCCACCCTGCAACTGGCACCGCTGACCTTGATCGACGGCGCCTGGCTCCAGGGTTTCACCGACCTGACGCTGGCCTCGTCCCATGTCGGCTATGCGCTGTTCCAGACCTATTGGGATGAGCTGGGTAACGGCTCCTATGCGTTGAACCATCCGAAAATCTACCGCGACGGCCTGCGCCAGATGGGCCTGGAGCTGGCGCCTACCGGTGCCCGCGAGTTCGCCGAGGATGAGCGGCTGCGCGAGGCGTCGTTCCGCTTGCCGGTCTACTGGCTGTGCCTGGGCAAGTTGCCGGTGACCTTCATGCCGGAAATCCTCGGCATGAACCTGGCGATGGAGCTGTCGGGGGTGGGCGGCAGCTATCGCTCGGCCCGGCGCTTCCTCAGGCACTACGGCTTCAGCACCGCGTTCGTCGACCTGCACAACACCATCGATAACGTCTCCACCGGGCATTCGGCCTGGGCGGTGGACGCCATCGACGCCTACATGCGCCAGGTCGCCGCCTCGAAACCGGCGGAACTGGCAGAGCACTGGCAGCGGGTCCGCGTCGGCTACGAGTCCCTGGCACCGCAGCCGGACCGCCTGACGTCCTGGTTGCGGCGCCTGGGTATCGGCTCCGCGGGTGCAGTGCTGCCTCGGAGCAAGACGCGGGGCGAGGACCAGGCGCTGTTCCATCACGAACCTATTGTCCCTGCCGCGCCGGTGGGCGTAACGGCCTGAACATCAAGGAGTGTCCATGTCTCTGGTCAATGTGCACAACGAGTGGGATCCGCTGGAAGAAATGATCGTCGGTGTCGCCCAGGGCGCACAGGTGCCGCGACCTGATCGCGGGCTGTTCGCCCTGGACTACAGCGAGCAGCACGATTACATCGAGGAGATTCCATCCGGCCCCTATCCGCAGCAGGTCATCGAGGAGGCCAGCGAGGACCTGGACGCCTTTGCCGCCTTTCTGCGTTCCCACGGGGTCATAGTGCGGCGGCCGGACGTCACTGATCATCGCGCGGTATTCGGCACCCCTGCCTGGAAAACCGACGGCGAATACAACTATTGTCCACGGGATGTGCTGCTGCCCATCGGCCAGACCATCATCGAGGCGCCGATGGCGCTGCGCAGCCGTTACCTGGAGCCGTTCGCCTATCGTCGCCACCTGGCCGAATACTTTGCCAGCGGCTCCAACTGGATCTCCGCGCCCAAGCCGCAGTTGCTGGACAGCACCTACCGGATCAACCCCAAGGACGGCTCGATCATTGCCAATGACGAGCCGATCTTCGACGCCGCCAACGTAATCCGCATCGGCGAGGACATCCTCTATCTGGTTTCCCGCAGCGGCAACGAACTGGGCTGCCAGTGGTTGCAGCGGGTGCTGGGCGAGCGTTACCGGGTGCACCCGGTGAGCGGCGTGTACGACGGCACGCACCTGGATACCACCATCACCGTGGTCCGCCCGGGGCTGGTGGTGCTGTGTCCGGAGCGTATCCGCAAGGACCAGGTGCCGGCGCTGTTCAAGAACTGGGACATCATCTGGGCGCCGGAAATGGTCGACACCGGCTATTGCTGGTCCTACCCGCGCGCATCGATCTGGCAGGGTATGAACTTCATCATGGTCAACCCGGCCCTGGCGGTGATCAACGACCAGCAGGTGCCGCTGATTCGCGCCCTGGAGAAACATGGTATCGATGTGGCGCCGCTGAAAATGCGCCATGCCCGCAGCCTCAGTGGCGGCTTCCATTGCGTGTCGGTCGACATTCGTCGCCGCGGCACCCTTGAAGACTATCGTTGAGCGGAGCCTGGGGCATGCAGAATCTGGACTACTACGCCGTCATCCTGTTCGCGATTTCCACCTGCGTGACGCCGGGGCCGAACAACGTGATGCTGATGTCCTCCGGGGTCAACTTCGGCATCAGCCGCACCCTGCGCCACGTCGCGGGCATCAACATCGGCTTTCCACTGATGCTGATCGCGGTGGGGCTCGGCGCCGGCGCGGTATTCCATCGTTATCCCAGCCTGCACGACATCCTGCAGGTGGTCGGTGCCCTGTACATGCTGTACCTGGCCTACCGGATCGCCACCGCGCCCACGGTCGATCTCGACGACCAGGGCGGTCGCCCGCTGGGCTTCACCGGTGCCGCGCTGTTCCAGTGGGTCAACCCCAAGGCCTGGATCATGGCGGTGGGCGCGGTCCTGGCCTACACCACACCGGTCGGTTCCTACAGTGCGCAGATCCTGCTGATCGCCTTGATCTTCTTTCTCTTCGGCTCGCCCTGCTCGATGGTCTGGGTGCTGTTCGGACGTTATTTGCGGCGCTTTCTCAGCGAGCCGAACCGGCTGCGGCTGTTCAATATTTCAATGAGTGTGTTGTTGGTGGTGTCGTTGATTCCGGCATTAAAAAGCCTGCCGGTCTCAAGTTGGTTGCACGGATGACGGACTGTGCACAGACACAGGGAATTTCCATGGATTGGCATGAAGCTATGAGGATGAGCGTTTAAATGGCTACTTACGTATTAGGGATTTCGGCGTTCTATCACGACAGCGCAGCAGCGTTGGTGAAGGACGGGGTGCCGGTGGCGGCGGCCCAGGAAGAGCGCTTCACGCGGGTGCGGCACGACGCGGCGTTTCCGGCCAATGCCATCAAGTACTGCCTGGACGCCGAGGGTATCGGCCTCGATGAGCTGACCGCGGTGGTCTACTACGAAGACCCGCAGGAAAAGTTCTCGCGGATGATTTCCTCCTTCGCCAGTGGCGGCATCAGCGGCGCGCGCACCTTCATCAGCACCATGCCGGAATGGATCCGCTGGAAGCTCAATGTGCTCAAGTTCATCGACGAGAAGCTCGAGGAACTGGGGCGTGGTACCGGCCCGCTCACCATCGCCTCGCAGCACCACCGTTCCCATGCCGCGGCGGCGTTTTTCCCGTCGCCGTTCGAGCAGGCGGCGGTGCTGTGCATCGACGGCATCGGCGAATGGCATTCGACCACGATCTGGAAGGGCGACGGTTCCAAGCTCGACCTGATGAACTCGATTTCCTATCCGCACTCGGTCGGCCTGTTCTACTCGGCGTTCACCTATTACTGTGGCTTCAAGGTCGACTCCGGCGAGTACAAGCTCATGGGCCTGGCGCCTTACGGCCGGCCGATCTATGCCGACAAGATCCGCAAGGAACTGATCAACATCCGCGCCGACGGCTCCTTCACCCTGAACATGAAGTACTTCGAGTACCTGCGTGGCGAGCGCATGGTCGGCGAGGCGTTCGAGGAGCTGTTCGGCGGTCCGGTGCGCAAGCCGGAGAGCCCGATCACCCAGCGCGAATGCGACCTGGCGGCCTCGGTACAGCAGGTGACCGAGGAAGTGGTGCTGGGGCTGGCCACCGCGGCCGTGCGGCAGACCGGTTACCGCAACCTGTGCCTGGCCGGTGGCGTGGCGCTCAACTGCGTGGCCAACGGCGTGCTCAGCCGTTCCGGACGTTTCGACGCGATCTGGATTCAACCCGCGGCCGGCGACGCCGGTTGTGCCCTGGGGGCGGCCATGGATTATTCGGTCAAGCGCACCGGGCGCCCGCACCTGGGCAGCAAGAAGCTCGACGCCATGAGCGGCAGCCTGTTGGGGCCGGGCTTTGGCGATGAAGAGATCCAGGCGTTTCTCGACGCCAACCAGTATCCATACCGGCGTTTCGAGGGTGCCGAGCTGTATGACGAAACCGCGCGGCACCTGGCCGACGGCGCCGTGGTCGGCTGGTTCCAGGGGCGCATGGAGTTCGGCCCGCGAGCCCTGGGCGCGCGCTCGATCCTCGGCGATCCACGCAATCCCGAGATGCAGCGCACCATGAACCTGAAGATCAAGTACCGCGAATCCTTCCGGCCCTTTGCCCCGGCGGTGCTGGACGAGGACGCCCAGGTCTACTTCGACATCTGCGAGAAGAGCCCGTACATGTTGATGGTTTCGCAGGTCACCGACTCGATCAAGACCGAGGAATCGCGCAAGCCGGGTGGCCCTGAGCGTGGCCTGGGTAGCATCAACTCGATCCGTTCGCAGTTGCCGGCGGTGACCCATGTCGACCTGTCGGCGCGGGTGCAGACAGTGACCGAAGAAAACAACGCGCCGTTCACCCATCTGCTGCGCAGTTTCAAGAAGCGCACCGGCTGCTCGGTGCTGGTCAACACCTCGTTCAACGTGCGCGGCGAGCCGATCGTGTGCAAGCCGGAAGAAGCCTACGCCTGCTTCATGCGCACCGAGATGGATGTGCTGGTACTGGGCAACTTCATTCTCGAGCGCACGACCCAGCCGGAGTTCGTCGAAGAGGTCGACTGGCGCAACGAGATCCCGTTGGACTGATCGCTCACTCACTTTTTATTCAGGAGACAAGGCCATGCTCAGGTTGCTTTCGTTGTTGATGTTCGCTGTGGTGTTGCTACCGATCGGCTGGGCGCGCCGGATATTCAATTCCTCGCGCTTCAGCCAGCGTTTCCATCAAGGCTCGACGGCGTGGGACCACCCGGAAAACACCCGTTAGGCTGCATAACTGCAAGGGCTCGGATCCATGTCAACGGTCATCTACAAGAACTTGAATGCCTCACCGATTCTCGCCGTCAATGGCGCTGGGGTCTGGCTTGAGGATGCCTCGGGCAAACGCTACCTCGACACGTGCGGCGGGGTGGCCGTTTCCAGCCTGGGACATGGACACCCACGGATCGCCGCGGCCATCGAGCAGCAGGCGAAAAAGCTCAGTTGGGCCCATGCCGGCAGCTTCACCACAGCCGCCGCCGAGGAATTGGCGGACCTGCTGGTGGGGGCCTCCGGCGGGTTGGCCAAGGCGCAGTTTCTCTCCGGCGGCTCCGAGGTCATGGAGCTGGCGATGAAAATTGCCTACCAGTATCAGTGCGAGCGCGGGCTGCCGGGCAAATCGATCTTTATCTCGCGGCAGCAGAGCTACCACGGCAGCACCCTGGGGACCTTGTCGATATCCGGCAACCTGCAGCGTCGCGGGGTATTCGAGCCGTTGCTGGGGGGCGCCGAATTCGTCTCGCCCTGTTATGCCTATCGTCATCAGGGCACCGATGAAAGCGACGAGCAGTACGGGACGCGCCTGGCGCTGGAACTGGACGAAAAAATCCGTGCGCTGGGCAGCGACAGGGTCGCGGCGTTTTTCGCCGAGACCGTGGTCGGCTCCACCAACGGCGCGGTGCCGCCGGTGCCGGGTTACTTCCGCAAGATCAAGGCGGTGTGCGAGCGCCACGATGTGCTGCTGATCCTCGACGAGGTGATGGCCGGCATGGGCCGTACCGGCAGGTTCTTCGCCTACGAGGACGACGGCATCGTGCCGGACATGGTCGCGGTCGGCAAAGGCCTGGCAGCCGGTTACCAGCCGATCTCGGCGTTGCTGGTCAGCAGCCAGGTGCATGAGGCGATGGCGGGCAACTCCGGGGTACTGGGCAACGGCCAGACCCACGTCAACCATCCGCTGGCCTGCGCCGTTGCGTTGGAGGTGCAGCGGGTCATCGAGGACGAGAACCTGCTGCAGGCCGTGCGCCTGCGCGGCGAGCAACTGCGCCACGGCCTGCGCGAGTGCCTGGCGCGCTTCGAGCATGTCGGCGATGTGCGCGGACGCGGGCTGTTCGTCGGCGTGGAGTTCGTTCAGGACCGCGACACCCGCGAGCCCTATCACGGTGGCGGCCGTTACGCCGCGAGCCTCAAGGCGCAGGCGCTGGAACAAGGGCTGCTGATTTATCCGGGCAGCGGAACCGCCGACGGTGTTCACGGTAACCACGTGCTGTTCGCGCCGCCGTTCATCTCCAGCGAAGCGGAAATCGCCGAAATGGTCGAGCGCTTCACGGCGGTGGTCGAGGCCTGCCAGCAGGGTTAGCGGGAGGGCGGACCGGGGGTGTTTTCGAAATGTACCAACAGCCAATAGTGGAAAAGACTATGCAGACCATCGAACCATGCAAGGACAAAGTTCTATTGTCGGTGTGCACCATGGACTGGTGCGATCACGGCGTTGAATTCGCCAAGACGGTTTTTTCCAACCTGGAAGTGTTCTGTTGGGACCCGGGCGACCCCTATCCGTATCACCTGGAAGACTGGGAAGGCGACTGGATCATTTCCTATCGTGGCGACTTCATCTTCCCGCCGAGCATCTATCAGCGGGCCCGCAAGGGCGCAATCAACCTGCACCCGGCGCCGCCCAAGTACCGCGGCCTGGGCAGCCAGCACTACGCGATCTACTACCAGGATGAAACCTACGGCTCGACCTGCCATCACCTGGCGCCTTCGGTGGACAGCGGCGACATCATCCATGTTGCGCGTTTCAACATCGCCCCGGCGGAAACCGCGTCTTCGCTGCGCCTGCATGTCGGCGCCTATTGCCTGCAGCAGTTCATCCACCTGTTGACCGACTACATCCTGCAAGGCCGTCCGCTGCCGGTTTCGCCCGAGCGCTGGGGCGAGCGGCTGTACAAGCAATCCGAACTCAAACCCTGGATGGAAAAGATCCGGGCCGAAGAACCCGATCATCGCTGCTTCAAGTAGCGAGGAGGGATGCCGGCCCGCGCGGGGCGGCATCCCCGGTTGGTAAACCCTGCTCCCGCGACTTCTACGAGAGACCGTCAAATGTTTGATTTATCGAGCTTTGGTGCTGCTATGGCCGTTTATGTCATCGGAACCGCCAGCCCTGGCCCGGGTAACCTGGCGATTGCCAACACCTCGCTCAGCTACGGGCGTACCCCGGGGTTGGCGCTGGCGGCCGGGGTCATTTCCGGTTCGTTGTGCTGGGGCGCGATGACGGCTGCGGGCGTCTCGGCCTTGCTGATGTCCAACACCCAGGTGCTGGTCTGGCTGAAGATCCTCGGCGCCTGCTATCTGTTGTGGCTGGCCTACAAATCCATCCGCGGTGCCCTGAGCTCGAGCGCGGTCAACCTCAACCGCGCCCGGGCCAAACAGAGCCGCACGCTGGGGTTCTACCTGCAAGGGCTGGGCATCCACCTGACCAACCCCAAGGCGGCCCTGACCTGGTTCACCGTGACCACCGTCGGCCTCAGCGCCACGGCGCCGTCCTGGGCCAGCTTCGTGCTGGTGGGCAGCTGTGCGGTCGCCGGTTTCGTGATTTTCTGCGCCTATGCCCTGGCCTTTTCCGCGCGTTCGGCGGAGCCGTTTTTCGTCCGCACGCGCAAGGCTTTCGGCCTGGTGTGCGGCGCGTTCTACGCGATGGTCGCCGCGGGCTTCATCGGGTCCTTGCTGTAAGCGTGGATAAGCCTCGCCCGTGGCGATCGCCGGGGCGAAAACAATGACTCAGGGCTCTGTTCGGAGCATGTACTTCTCAGGATGACTGTATGCCGTTGTCGATCGACTTGTTGTTGGCTTTCGCCTTGTTTGCCTTTGTCACCTCGGTAACCCCCGGACCGAATAACGCCATGCTGCTGGCCTCGGGAGTGAATTTCGGATTCCGCCGCACGGTGCCGCATATCCTCGGGATCAGTTCGGGGTTCCTGGTGCTGGTGCTGGCCGTGGGCCTGGGCCTGGGCGCGGTGTTCGAGGCCTACCCGGTGCTGTACAAGGTGCTGCGCTACGTCGGTGCGGCCTATCTGCTGTACCTGGCCTGGAACATCGCCCGTTCCGGGCCGGTGTCCCAGGAAGTCGACGGCAAGGGCCGGCCGCTGGGGTTCTGGGGCGCCGCGGCGTTCCAGTGGGTCAACCCCAAGGCCTGGGTCATGGCGCTGGGGGCCATCAGCACCTACACGCCGTTGCAGGGCTACTTTTTCAACGTGGTGGTGATCGCCAGCCTGTTTGCCTTGATCAACGCCCCGAGCGTCGGGGTCTGGGCCGGGTTCGGCAGCGTGCTGCGCAATGTCCTGCGCGACCCGCGCTGGCTGCGCCTGTTCAACTACGGCATGGCGTTGCTGCTGGTGATTTCGCTGTTCCCGCTGCTGCAAGCCTGAGGGGCTTTCGCAGGGCGTTATGCCGCCACCCGCCGCCACCGGCGCGTGGCGGTTTTTTTTGCCCGCTTATTGCCCCGGGGCAACCGCCGCGACACCGGGTTCGTGGCGAGTCAGGCGGCACCATTTGTGCCAGGTGAATTGCAGTTGCAGCAGCGCCGCCCTGGCCATTTCCAGATCCTGTTCCGGCAGTTGCGGCGCCTGTTCCAGGGCCTTGAGCAGGGCGACGGTCGGAGCATCCAGTCGATCGCTGCGGCGTGGCGTCGGTCCGCCTGACTTGAGCAACGTGGCGATGCTCAGCAGGTAGTGCCCGCGTTCCATGGCCAGGGCGCCGGTCGCCGCACCCAGGCTGGCGCGGAGTTGCAGCAGTTCGTCGCCCAGGTCGAGCCCGAGCAGGCCGTTGTCCCAGTGCTGGCGGCGTTCCTGGGGCAGGCTTTCGGAATAGCGCGCCAGGCGGATCAGGCGGTCGGCCATGCGCCCGCCGAACCAGCTCTCGGCTTGCTCCAGCGGGCGCGAGGTGAGTTGCGCCAGGTCGAACAGCGAGGCGCGGAACATCCGCCGATAGTGATGTTCGCCGGGGTTGAGGCTGACCAGGCGGAACACCAGGACCGCGATGCCGACGCCGACCAGGGTAGCCATGGCCTTGTTGAGGAAGTTGGCCAGGTCGTAGGTCATCAGGTTGCCGGGGCCGACGTTGTTGATGAAAAAGATGCAGAACGCCGAGGCGATCGGCGCCATCCGCGGCTTGCTCATGCACAGCGAGGCGCAAAACAGCGGCACCCCCAGGCCCACGCACAACAGCGGGAAACCGTCCCAACCGGGCAGCAATCCCAGGCCGACGAAGCCGGCGACCGGCACCGACAGGGCGATGCCCTTGAGAAAGTTGAGGCTGGAGGCGGAAGGGTTTTCCCGGCCGGCGAACAGGCTCAGTACCACCCCGCAGATCGATACCGCGCCCAGGCCTGAGGGCCAGGCCGAGAGCACCCAGAAGCCGGCCACGGCGAGAAACGCCAGGGCGCTGCGCAGGCCACCGAGAACGCCTTGCTCGATATCGCGGTGCCAGGACAGGGCGCCAGGCGCGCCATCGGGCACTCGGGCTTGCTCAACGGCCTGCAGGGTTTGCGCACTGCGTTCGAGCAGCACCGGCACTTGTGCCAGTTGCATCAGGCACAGATGCGCGTCCTGCGACAGGCTGCGGTCCTGCAGCGCCTCTTGAAGGCATGAGGACAGTTGGGCGATGTCTTGCTCGTGGCTGTGTTCCAGGGCCGTGGCCAGCTGTTCGATCAGGGGAGCCACGCTGGCATTCGCCGCGCTGTCGAGCATCAGCCGCTGGCGGGCCACGCCACGGGCGGCGCGCAGCAGGCTCAGCAAGTCGCGACTGAGCACTCGCAGGGCCTGTGAACGACGCCGTCCCTGGGGGCCTTCGAACCAGGCGTGATCGCGCTGGGCATCGACCGCCACCAGCTTGCCGAGGGCTTCCAGCAGCCCCTTGCGCTGGTCCTGGCCGATCAGTTCGGAGGCCGCGGCGCGCATGCCGGCTTGCCACGCGAGCTTGCCCTGGGTGGCCAACGCCTGTTCGACCCGGCGTGGCCAGAGCACGGTGCAGGCGATCGCCGCGCAGATGATCCCCAGGCTGATTTCCGAACAGCGGGCCACGGCCTGATCGAACACCAGCAGCGGATGTGCGGTGGCGGGCAGGGCGACGATCGCTGCGGTGTAGCCGGCCAGTACGAAGCCGTAGGAGGCGTGATTGCGCAGCAGCGAGGCACCGGTGGTGCAGAAGGCCAGCCACAGCGCCATCGCCAGCAGAAACAGCAGGGGCGCCTGGCCGAACAGGCCGATCAGCACGATCGAGGCCACGGCCCCGCTAAAGGTGCCGAGCAGGCGGAAGGCGCCCTTGGCCAGGACCATGCCGCTGCTGGGCTGGCTGACGATGAATACCGTGGTCAGGGCCCATTGCGGCTGCTCGAGGTTGAAGCGAAAGGCCAGGTACAAGGCAATGACCCCGGCGATCATGTTCCTGATGACGAACAGCAGGTCGTTGCGGCTGGGAGCCAGGACGGCCAGCCAGAAATCGGGGATTCGCAGGGCGAGGCTTTTCATTGGCAAGGCACATAGATAGCTAGCTAATGATTAGTATCGTATCTACTTGCCTGGAAAATTCCAATGAGGATTTTTCCGGGTCCGGAGAAGGTACAGGTGGTGAGGGGAGGGCGAAGAAAAGGGCCCTGCGCGGATGGCAGGGCCCTGGAGGGATCACTCGGCGATTTGCAGCTTGCGCGATTCGGTGTAGACGTAGCGGACTTTCTCGTATTCGAACGGCGAGTCCAGCTGGCCATAGCGGAAGCTGGTCTGATAACGCTTGTCGATAGCGCGCAGGACCCAGAGTTCCGGGTGATTCGAGCTGACCTCGGACACGTTGAGGAAGTTGATCGCTGATTCGGTGGTGTAATCCACGGCCAATCCGGCGGTGTCGCGAAGGTTCGAGGGCCCGAGGATCGGCAGGACGAAATAGGCGCCGCCCGGCACGCCGTAGAAGCCCAGGGTCTGGCCGAAGTCTTCGCTCTGGCGTGGCAGGCCCATGCGGGTGGCGGGGTCCCAGAGACCGCCGATACCGAGGGTGGTGTTGACCAGCAGGCGGGCGGTGGTGTTCAGCGAGCGCTGGCCCTTGAACTGCAGCAGGCTGTTGACCAGGTTGGGCACGTCGCCCAGGTTGTTGAAGAAGTTGCTCACACCGGTGCGCAGGAAGCTCGGGGTGATGTAGCGGTAACCGTCGACCACCGGCAGGAACACCCACTGATCGAAGCGGTAGTTGAAGTGGTACACCCGGCGGTTCCACGACTCCAGCGGGTCGTAGACGTTCAGCGCGTTGAGGGTCGAGCGCTCGAACTCGCGCTGGTCCAGGCCCGGGTTGAACTTGAGCCGCTTGAGCGGTTGGGTGAAGCCGTCTCCGTCTGCGACCACGGGTGTTGCGGTCTGGCCGTCGTCGGCATTGGCATAGCCTGCGCAGAACAACGCAGCGATGAGCAGGAAATGTTTAGCCACGGAAGAACTCCAGCATGGCGTCGCTGTTGACGCGGTAGTTGAGGTTGCCGCAATGGCCGCCATGGGGGTAGACCGTCAGCCGGTCGCCAAAGGTCTTGCGCAGGAACCCCAGGTCGCCCGGGCCGAGGATCACGTCGTCGGCGTTGTGCATCACGGCGATTTTCGGGCTGTCCTGCAGGTAATCCTTGAGCGCGTACAGGCTCACCTGGTCGATCAGTTGCAGCACGCTACCGCCGTCGGTGCGGGCGCGCCACATCGGAATCACCTGCTCGGTGATGTAGCAGTCGAAGTCGCATTGCAGGGCGCGCTTGAGGAACGGCGTGAGGTTGGTACCTTCGCTGATCGGGTACTTGGGCGGGGTGATCAGGCCGCGGCGGTTGATCAGGTCCGAGGTGAACGCTATATCGGCGGCGGAGAAGCGGAACGAGGTGCCGATCAGCATCGCCATCTGCTCGTTGCTCAGGTGCTGCTTGGACTGCTGGAAGTCGTAGAGCAGGGCATCGTTGAGGTCGATGTAGCCCTTCTGCTGGAAGTAGCGGGTCAGCTTGTTCAGTACCAGCTCGTAGAAGGTGGTGGTGTTATTGATGCCCTTGACCTCGGTCTGCACCAGCTTGTCGAGGTTGGTGATGGAGGTATAGAGGTTGACCGGCGGGTTGAGCAGCAGGACTTTCTTGAAGTTGAAGCTGCGTCGGGTTTCGTCCAGCTTGCTGACGAAGGCCGCATCCAGGGCGCCGAGGCTGTAGCCGGTGAGGTAGAAGTCGGTGACCGGCAGTTTCGGGTTCTGCGCGCGCACTGCCTGCATCACGCGGTAGAGGTCTTCGGCGTCTTCCTTGGTCACGCCGGGGGTGGCGAACCGCGAGGCGGCGCTGATGAAGTCGAAGCTGGTGGGCGAGGACAGCTGCACCACGTGGTAGCCGGCCTGGTAATAGAGCTTTTTCAGGTACTCGTTGAGACTGCTGTCATAGCGCGCGCCGGTGCCGGCGATGAGGAAGATCAGCGGCGCGGCATGGTCCTGCTCGGCGATGCGGTAGGTGAGCTTCTTCACGGCCCAGAAGTTGTCCGGCAGGATGAACTCGCGCTCGGGGCGCAGGGTCAGGCTGCGGTCCGCCTGATTGATGTCGTCGTCACTCGGCAGCTTCGGACGCAGGTCCGGCGGAGTGGTGGCAATGGTCGCCTCGAACGGATTGGTCAAGGGGTAGCCATAGCTGGCGGCATCGATGTCGACCGCGAGTGCGGACGCACTCGAAATAAGGCCGCCAAACAGGGCAGCGAAGCGCAAGGAACGGAGCATGACTAAATCCCTGTAGAGGAAGGTGCCGAGTGAAGTTCGCAGGCTATGACCACCGGGTTGCTGCCGAAGTGCCATGGCACGGCACAAAAAACGATCAAGGCAGGGCAAAGCCGGATCGGCGGTAATAGTCGCCAGACGATACACTTTGCCGCTGTTTGCTGAACAGTTATCTGTGTAACAAGCTTGCTTACCAGCCTCGGGCGATTATGCTGGGCGCCGTTTTCGCTTATCGGAGTGCTTCATGTCCCGCCGTCTTCCCCTGATTCTGCTGCTTGTTGTCCTGCCGTTGTGGCTGGCCGCCAGTTATGGCGTGCGCTACGGCTTCATGGAGGACGCTCGATGGGTCGGCGTCTGTGTCGACGAGGCCAGCCGCTGGGAGTGCCAGGCGCGTTCCAGCCTGGGGTTGCTGATCCACTTCAAGGTCATGGGCTGGGCGGCGTTGGCGGCGTCCCTGATCGCCTTCGTGGTGCCGGGCCGTTCCGGCTGGGGCCTGGCGGTGCTGGCGCTGCTGTTCGGCTTTCCGGCGCTGGCGCTCTACAACACCAGCCTGGCGGTGTTTGCCATCGTGATCGGCGCCTTGCGGCTGGTGCGAGCGCCTCGCGCGGTGGCGTGAGGCGAATCGCCGGTAATAAAAAAGGGATGACCATGGTCATCCCTTTTTTCTGTCAGGCTTTGCGAGCCCGCAAGCTGCGCCACAGGGCGGCGACCATCAGCACGCTGACCAGGGTCCAACCCCAGGCCTGCTGGTTTTCCAGGCCTTCGCGATACAGCTGGGGAGCGATGCCGGCACCGACGATAAAGGTCAGCAGGGCGATTTCGCGACGCGGCACCCGCACCGGGCGGCACAGGTAGACCAGGGCCGGCAGGAGCAGGGCGGCGCTGGGGAAGCTGCGATAACGCGGGTCGAACACCAGCTCCAGCATCATCACCGCGGCGGCGAAACCGGCGGCGGCGAGCAGCCATCCGGCATGTTTTTCCAGGCGATTGAACAGACGTTGGCGCCAGCCGGCGCGGGTGCTCAGGCTCAGTGCCGCGTGGGCCAGCACCAGCAGGTTCAGGGCCAGCAGCAGGCCCGCCCAGAACCATTCCCCGGCAAAGCGGCTGGTGACCCGCGCCAGCTCGCCCCAGGCGCCGATGGAGCAGGCGGCCAGGGCGCCGAGCAGTGGCAGGGTCAGCGCCGCGCGAGTACCGCGGACCCGGCCACCGAGGATCAGCGTGGCAACGAAGATCACCCCGCCCACGCCCAGCCACAATGGCCAGTAAGGCAGGTTCGACACCGGCCCGGCGAGTACGCCCTTGTCCTGGCGATCGGCATCGAACAGACCCCAGTAACCGCCGACCGCACCTTCGCTGGCGCGCTTCCACGGCTGGTCGAAGGCTTCGATCAGGTTGTAATGCCAGCCATTCTGTTCGGCCATGACCACAAAACCACGGATGAACTTGGCCTCGTTGACCCGGCTCGGCAGGGCTGTTTCGCGCTGGCGGCCTTCGCTGGGCCAACCTGTTTCGCCAATCATCACGTCCTTGGGCGCGAACTTGTTGCCGAACACCTGGCGCACCTGCGCCACATGGTTCAGCGCGGCATCGATGTTGGACGGATCGTCTTCCCAGTAGGGCAGCAGGTGGATGGTCAGGAAGTCCACCGCCGGCGCGATTTCCGGGTGCTTGAGCCAGAACTCCCAGACGTCCGCGTAAGTGACCGGCTGCTTGACGTGAGCCTTGACCTTGTTGATCAGCCTGGCCAGTTGCGGGCCGGTGACTTCCTTGCGCAACAGGGCTTCGTTGCCGACGATCACCGAGCTCACCACGTCCGGGTTGGCATTGGCCGAGGCGATCAGCAGGTCGACCTCTTTTTCGCTGTCCACCGGGTTGCTGTTGACCCAGGCGCCGATCATCAGCTTCAGGCCGTGCTTGCGCGCCAGGTCCGGCAGGGCTTCGAGACCGGTCATGGAGTAGGTGCGGATGCACTCGAAGCGGGTCGCCAGCAGCGCCAAGTCGGCGTCCATGCGCTCCGGGCGCAGTTTGAACGGCTGGTCGAAGGGCGACTGGTCCTTGTCGAACGGCGTGTAGGACGCGCATTGCAGCTTGTGGCTGGCGCTGGCGACATCCGGCAGCACCACCGGCTGGCCGAGGCCGTACCAGAAACCGCAGAGCGCGAAGACTCCCAGCAGGCAGGCGAATAGATAGGGCAGGAGCGGGAAGCGGGCAATCGAGGGCATGGTCAGGCCGTCAGGAAACAAAGCGGGGCATCTTACCCGGATTTGCCGCTGCCCAGGTGGCCTGCATGATTTTGACATGCAAAGTTCGGGCGGGATTGGGCGACTGTTTTGGGCATGCCCTGATTACTGGCGAACTGGTGTCGTTGCTGAATGTTTTGAGGTCGCAGTCAGAGCAGGTCGCCTTTGGCGTCAGGTTGATGATCGACGCGTCAGAGCTCTCATAGGGCAATCGCGCTGATGTTCGAGCAAGTTGGTGGGGCGTGATGAGGGCGCTGTGCACCATAACAACAGGTTGACGCGGCTCGGCATCCGTCGGGCGCAGCACTTTCGGGGAAGTAACGATGAAGATGCGACGACTCTTAGGCGCAGGTGCCGGTCTGGTACTTGCGATCAGTTCAACCCTGGCCAGCGCCGATAGCAAAACCCTGAGCATCGGCTATGTCGACGGTTGGTCGGACAGTGTGGCGACCACCTATGTAGCGTCTGAGGTGATCAAGCAGAAACTCGGTTATGACGTGAAATTGCAGGCCGTGGCGACCGGGATCATGTGGCAGGGCGTGGCCACCGGCAAGCTGGACGCCATGCTGTCGGCCTGGCTGCCGGTGACCCACGGCGAGTACTGGACCAAGAACAAGGACAAGGTGGTCGACTACGGTCCCAACTTCAAGGACGCGAAAATCGGCCTGATCGTGCCGGAGTACGTCAAGGCCAAGAGCATTGCCGACCTGAAGGGTGACACCACCTTCAAGAACAAGATCGTCGGTATCGATGCCGGCTCGGGCGTGATGCTCAAGACCGACCAGGCCATCAAGGACTACGGTCTGGACTACAAACTGCAAGCCAGCTCGGGCGCGGCAATGATTGCCGAGTTGACCCGCGCCGAAGAGAAGAACGAATCCATCGCGGTCACCGGCTGGGTGCCGCACTGGATGTTCGCCAAGTGGAAGCTGCGCTTCCTGGACGATCCGAAAGGCGTTTACGGCGCCGCTGAAACCGTCAACAGCATCGGTAGCAAAGGCCTGGAGAAGAAGGCGCCGGAGGTTGCGGCTTTCCTGAAGAAGTTCCAGTGGGCCTCCAAGGATGAAATCGGCGAGGTGATGCTGGCGATTCAAGAGGGCGCCAAGCCGGAAGCGGCGGCCAAGGACTGGGTGGCCAAGCACCCTGAGCGCGTTGCCGAGTGGACCGCTAACTGACCGGGAAGCGTCTAGCTCACAGGTCTCGAGGCCGCCGGGTGTTCGCACCCGGCGGCCTTTTGTTTTGCTCGGTGCAAAAGCCTGTGTCGGGGGTACTGTCGTTCTAATACTAAGGTCGTCTGGAACCGGCTCCAGAGCTGCATAGAGTGGACTACGTTCCAACTAAAATCTGTGCTGCGAGGATAAAAACAATGAACGACAGCATTTACCTCTCGATTCAAAACAGCTCGCGTTTCAAGGAGCTGGTCAGCAAGCGCGAACGATTCGCCTGGATACTGTCGGCGGTCATGCTTGGGCTCTATTCGGGCTTCATCCTGCTGATTGCCTACGGACCCCATGTGCTGGGGGCAAAACTCAGTCCTGAATCATCCATCACCTGGGGTATCCCCATTGGTGTCGGGTTGATTGTCGCGGCCTTTGTCCTGACCGGTATCTACGTGCGACGCGCCAACGGCGAATTCGACGACCTGAACAATGCGATTCTCAAGGAGGCTCAGCAATGATCCGGCGTCTATTGGCTTTTTTTAGCGTCGCGGCCTTTGCTCCCAGTCTCTGGGCGGCCGATGCCCTGACCGGCGAAGTGCATAAACAACCCCTCAATGTCTCTGCGATCATCATGTTCGTGCTGTTCGTCGGGGCCACCCTGTGCATCACCTACTGGGCCTCCAAGCGCAACAAGTCGGCGGCCGACTACTATGCCGCGGGCGGCAAGATCACCGGTTTCCAGAACGGCCTGGCGATTGCCGGTGACTACATGTCGGCGGCGTCCTTCCTGGGGATTTCTGCCCTGGTGTTCACCTCTGGCTACGATGGCCTGATCTATTCGATCGGCTTCCTGGTGGGCTGGCCGATCATTCTGTTCCTGATCGCCGAGCGCCTGCGCAACCTGGGCAAGTACACCTTCGCCGACGTGGCGTCCTATCGCCTCGGGCAGACCCAGATCCGCTCGCTGTCGGCCTGCGGCTCGCTGGTGGTGGTGGCGTTCTACCTGATCGCGCAAATGGTCGGTGCCGGCAAGCTGATCCAGCTGCTGTTCGGCCTCGATTACCATGTGGCGGTGATCCTGGTGGGTATCCTGATGGTGCTGTACGTGCTGTTCGGCGGCATGCTGGCGACCACCTGGGTACAGATCATCAAGGCGGTCCTGCTGCTGTCCGGTGCCTCGTTCATGGCGTTGATGGTCATGAAGCATGTCAACTTCGACTTCAACATGCTGTTCTCCGAAGCCACCAAGGTTCACCCCAAAGGTGAAGCGATCATGAGCCCGGGCGGCCTGGTGAAGGATCCGATCTCGGCGTTCTCCCTGGGCCTGGCGCTGATGTTCGGTACCGCGGGCCTGCCGCATATCCTGATGCGCTTCTTCACCGTGAGCGACGCCAAGGAAGCGCGCAAGAGTGTGCTGTATGCCACCGGCTTCATCGGCTACTTCTACATCCTGACCTTCATCATCGGTTTTGGCGCGATCCTTCTGGTCAGCACCAACCCGGCGTTCAAGGACGCGGCGGGCGCTCTGCTCGGCGGCAATAACATGGCGGCGGTGCACCTGGCCAATGCCGTGGGCGGCAGCGTGTTCCTCGGCTTCATCTCGGCGGTGGCCTTCGCCACTATCCTGGCGGTGGTGGCTGGCCTGACCCTGGCCGGTGCCTCGGCGGTTTCCCACGACCTGTACGCCAGCGTGATCAAGAAGGGCAAGGCCAACGAGAAGGATGAGATCCGCGTCTCGAAGATCACCACCGTGTGCCTGGGTGTGCTGGCGATTGCCCTGGGCATCCTGTTCGAGAGCCAGAACATCGCATTCATGGTCGGCCTGGCGTTCTCCATCGCGGCGAGCTGCAACTTCCCGGTGCTGCTGCTTTCCATGTACTGGAAGAAGCTCACCACGCGTGGCGCCATGATTGGCGGCTGGCTGGGCCTGGTCAGCGCCGTTGGCCTGATGGTCCTTGGCCCGACCATCTGGGTGCAGATCATGGGGCATGAAAAAGCCATCTTCCCTTACGAGTACCCGGCGCTGTTCTCGATGATCATTGCCTTTATCGGGATCTGGTTCTTCTCCATCACCGACAAGTCCACTGCGGCTGACAATGAGCGGGCGCTGTTCTTCCCGCAGTTCGTGCGCTCGCAGACCGGCCTGGGAGCCAGCGGGGCGGTATCGCACTAAGGCCCCTGTGTATCGGCTTCTATATATAAGCTGAGTTGCAAACCAGTGCCCCTGTCGAGAGACAGGGGCATTTTTATTGGCGTCGCCCTTTGTAGCCGCTGGCGCAGCCTGCGATCGAGCGCGCAGCGCTCGCAAGCTCGTTCAGCGTGAGAGTGATGTGGAGTTGGCATTCCACATCCGCTGTGCGGCCGAATGCAGGCAGCTACAGGGAAATGGCGGGGGAGGGGAGCACAAACAAATACGGCCTCTATAAAGAGGCCGTATCCGCTGCAGTCAAGACGTTAGCGCAAGGCAACAGGTCTTACTTGCGGTCTTCCAGCTTGGTGATGTCGCGCGACTCGTAGCCGGTGTACAGCTGGCGAGGACGGCCGATCTTGTAAGGGCTGGAGAGCATTTCTTTCCAGTGCGAGATCCAGCCGACGGTACGCGCCAGGGCGAAGATCACGGTGAACATGCTGGTCGGAATGCCGATGGCCTTGAGGATGATCCCCGAGTAGAAGTCGACGTTCGGGTACAGCGAGCGCTCGATGAAGTACGGGTCGGTCAGGGCGATCTCTTCCAGGCGCATGGCCAGTTCGAGTTGCGGATCGTTGGTGATGCCCAGTTCCTTCAGCACTTCGTCGCAGGTCTGCTTCATGACGGTGGCGCGCGGGTCGCGGTTCTTGTAGACGCGGTGACCGAAGCCCATCAGCTTGAACGGATCGTTCTTGTCCTTGGCCTTGGCGATGAACTTGTCGATGTTCGAGACATCGCCAATTTCGTCGAGCATGGTCAGTACGGCTTCGTTGGCGCCGCCGTGAGCCGGGCCCCAGAGTGCAGCGATACCGGCAGCGATACAGGCGAACGGGTTGGCGCCCGAGGAGCCTGCCAGGCGTACGGTGGAGGTCGATGCGTTCTGCTCGTGGTCGGCATGGAGGATGAAGATCCGATCCATTGCCTTGGCCAGCACCGGGCTGATCGGTTTGATCTCGCACGGGGTGTTGAACATCATGTGCAGGAAGTTTTCCGCGTACGACAGGTCGTTGCGCGGGTACATCATGGGTTGGCCCATGGAGTACTTGTAAACCATCGCGGCCAGGGTCGGCATCTTGGCAACCAGGCGGATCGCGGAGATTTCGCGATGCTGCGGGTTATTGATGTCCAGGGAGTCGTGGTAGAAGGCCGAGAGGGCGCCGACTACGCCGCACATGACCGCCATCGGGTGGGCGTCGCGACGGAAGCCGTTGAAGAAGGTCTTCAACTGCTCGTGAACCATGGTGTGGTTCTTCACGTTACCGACGAACTGGGCCTTCTGTTCTGCGGTCGGCAATTCGCCGTTGAGCAGCAGGTAGCAGGTTTCCAGGTAGTCCGACTTTTCAGCCAGCTGTTCGATCGGGTAGCCGCGGTGCAACAGAATGCCGTTGTCGCCGTCGATATAGGTGATTTTCGACTCGCAGGAGGCGGTCGACATGAAACCCGGGTCAAAGGTGAAGCGGCCCGTGGCCGTCAAGCCCCGAACATCGATTACATCGGGACCAACGGTGCCGGTTAAAATGGGCAGCTCGACGGGGGCTGCGCCCTCGATGATCAACTGCGCTTTTTTGTCAGCCATGTGGCCTCCTATTTATGCTTGAAATCATCAGACAGACCCCCCACGCAGGGCCCGCACCACTATAGTGAGATAAATCCGAATGTCAATTTGCCTAAAGTCTTGCCCCAGAAGGCTTTAACCGGACTTTTTCCTCGAAATTCCCCGCCATTTACGCCTTTTATCCGCCTAACGCAATGAGCTATTAGGGGAAGGGGATTGCGTTGTCATTAGTAGCCTAACTGTCTATACTCGGCCACCGACCGCCATGGGCTTTCGGGCCCGGTTTGATGGGGGTCGTCACTCCCTGGGTGGTGGGTACCTGACCAGTGCACTCCCCAACAACTTTGCCCTGATTGTTAGGGGCTCTTCAGTGTGAAAAAAGCCGTGAATAGCCAACGACCTGTAAACCTAGACCTAAGGACCATCAAACTCCCAGTCACTGCTTACACGTCCATCCTTCACCGTATTTCCGGTGTCATCCTCTTTGTGAGCCTTGCCATCATGCTTTATGCATTGGACAAGTCGCTCAGCTCCGAGGAAGGCTTCGGCGAGGTGAAAGCGTGTCTGACCAGTCCGCTAGCCAAGCTAGTGATTTGGGGCATCCTGTCCGCCTTGCTGTATCACTTGGTTGCCGGTGTGCGCCATTTGATCATGGACATGGGCATCGGTGAGACGCTGGAAGGCGGCAAGCTGGGCTCTAAAATCGTTATCGCCGTATCCGTGGTGGTAATCGTTCTGGCAGGAGTTTGGATATGGTAACTAACGTCACGAACCTGTCGCGTTCGGGCCTCTATGACTGGATGGCACAACGTGTGTCTGCGGTCGTTCTCGCGGCTTATTTCATCTTCCTGATCGGATACCTCGTTGCGAACCCGGGCCTTGGCTACGAGCAATGGCACGCACTGTTCTCCAACAACTGGATGCGTATCTTCAGCCTGCTGGCCATGGTTGCTCTGGGCGCTCACGCCTGGGTCGGCATGTGGACCATTTCGACCGACTACCTGACGCCGATGGCGCTGGGCAAGTCGGCGACTGCAGTACGTTTCCTTTTCCAGGCAGTATGCGGCGTTGCAATGTTCGCCTACTTCGTCTGGGGTGTGCAGATTCTCTGGGGTATCTGATTCATGGCTAACATTCCAACGATTTCTTTCGACGCCATCATCATTGGTGGCGGCGGTGCCGGCATGCGTGCCGCATTGCAGCTGGCCCAGGGCGGCCACAAGACTGCAGTGATCACCAAGGTGTTCCCGACCCGCTCGCACACTGTGTCGGCCCAGGGCGGCATCACCTGCGCCATCGCGTCGGCCGACCCGAACGATGACTGGCGCTGGCACATGTACGATACCGTCAAGGGTTCCGACTACATCGGTGACCAGGACGCTATCGAATACATGTGTCAGGAAGGCCCGGCCGCGGTTTTCGAGCTGGACCATATGGGCCTGCCGTTCTCCCGCACCGAAACCGGTCGTATCTACCAGCGTCCTTTCGGCGGCCAGTCCAAGGACTACGGTAAAGGCGGCCAGGCTGCCCGTACCTGCGCAGCTTCCGACCGTACCGGTCACGCGCTGCTGCACACCCTTTATCAGGGCAACCTGAAAGCCGGCACCACCTTCCTGAACGAGTACTACGCTGTTGACCTGGTGAAGAACCAGGAAGGCGCGTTCGTCGGTGTGATCGCGATCTGCATCGAAACTGGCGAAACCACCTACATCCGCGCGAAAGCCACCGTATTGGCGACCGGCGGTGCAGGTCGTATCTACGCATCCACCACCAACGCCCTGATCAACACCGGTGACGGTGTAGGCATGGCGCTGCGTGCCGGCGTGCCGGTACAAGACATCGAAATGTGGCAGTTCCACCCGACCGGCATCGCCGGCGCCGGTGTACTGGTTACCGAAGGTTGCCGTGGTGAAGGCGGTTACCTGATCAACAAGCACGGCGAGCGTTTCATGGAGCGTTATGCTCCGAACGCCAAGGACCTTGCCGGCCGTGACGTTGTTGCCCGTTCGATGGTGAAAGAAATCATCGCCGGCAACGGTTGCGGTCCGAATGGCGACCACGTGATGCTCAAGCTCGACCACCTGGGCGAGGAAGTGCTGCACAGCCGTCTGCCAGGCATCTGCGAACTGTCCAAGACTTTCGCTCACGTTGACCCGGTGGTTGCTCCGGTTCCGGTTGTTCCGACTTGCCACTATATGATGGGCGGCGTGCCGACCAACATTCATGGCCAGGCAATCACCCAGAACGCCGAAGGCGTGGATGAGATCATCCATGGTCTGTTCGCTGTGGGCGAAGTGGCTTGTGTATCGGTTCACGGTGCCAACCGCCTGGGCGGCAACTCGCTGCTCGACCTGGTGGTATTCGGCCGCGCTGCCGGCCTGCACTTGGAAAAAGCCCTGACCGACGGCATCGAATACGATGACGCGACCGACGCCAACATCGAGGCTGCCCTGGCACGCCTGAACGCTCTGAACGAGCGTACTGATGGCGAAGATGTGGCTACCCTGCGTCGCGAGCTGCAAAGCTGCATGCAGAACTACTTCGGCGTATTCCGTACCGGCGAATACATGCAGAAGGGCATCGCCCAGCTGGCCGAACTGCGTACCCGTATCGCCAACGTCAAGATCAACGACAAGTCGCAGGCGTTCAACACTGCACGTATCGAAGCGCTGGAACTGCAGAACCTGCTGGAAGTGGCCGAAGCCACCGCCATCGCTGCCGAAGTGCGTAAAGAGTCCCGCGGCGCCCACGCCCGTGAAGACTTCGAAGACCGCGACGACGAAAACTGGCTGTGCCACACCCTGTACTTCCCGGGTGAGAAGCGCGTTGCCAAGCGTGCCGTTAACTTCTCGCCGAAGACTGTTCCGACTTTTGAACCAAAAGTCCGGACTTACTAAAGGGTGATCGATATGTTGCAAGTCGAAGTTTATCGTTACAACCCTGACACCGACTCCGCGCCGAAAACCCAGGTTTTCCAGGTCGACACCGGTGGCAAGGATCTGATGGTGCTGGACGTACTGGCGCTGATCAAAGAGCAGGACGAAGGTTTCTCCTATCGTCGCTCCTGCCGTGAAGGCGTTTGCGGTTCCGACGGCATGAACATCAACGGCAAGAACGGCCTGGCCTGCATCACGCCGCTGTCTGCCGTGGTGAAGAACAACAAGTTGGTTGTTCGTCCGCTGCCAGGTTTGCCGGTTATCCGTGACCTGGTCGTCGATATGAGCATCTTCTACAAGCAATACGAGAAGGTGAAGCCATTCCTGCAGAACGACACGCCGGCTCCGGCCATCGAGCGTCTGCAGTCCCCTGAAGAGCGCGAAAAGCTCGATGGTCTGTACGAGTGCATCCTGTGCGCTTGCTGCTCGACTTCCTGCCCGTCCTTCTGGTGGAACCCGGACAAGTTCCTGGGTCCAGCTGCCCTGCTGCAAGCCTATCGCTTCCTGGCAGACAGCCGCGATACCAAGACGTCCGAGCGCCTGGCTTCGCTGGATGATCCGTTCAGCGTATTCCGCTGCCGCGGCATCATGAACTGCGTCAACGTTTGTCCGAAAGGCCTGAACCCGACTAAGGCCATCGGTCACATACGTAACATGCTGCTCTCGAGCGGCGTGTGATTCAGCTGCTGTAACCCAGTTGTTGTAAAGGCAGGACCGCTGTACCCGTAGAGGCTACGGCGCAGGCTTCAACCGGCGCCGTAGTTTTAAGCTGAGCAGCAGCTCACAAAGTTGCCGCTCGTATTTTGAAGAAATGAGACAAGCAGGGGCATCCGGGCTGGTACCCGGACTATCAGCGTGATCCTAAGTGGCTTGTTTTGGTCGCTGCACTCGGACTTTTGCAAGTTTGCTCGGTGTCTTCGCCGGTGGTGTTCCCCTAACCGAGGGTGACCAAGCATGCAAGAAAGCGTGATGCAGCGCATGTGGAACAGCGCCTACCTATCCGGTAGTAACGCTGCCTATGTGGAAGAGCTCTACGAGCTCTACCTGCACGACCCTAACGCTGTGCCAGAAGAGTGGCGCACTTACTTCCAGAAGTTGCCTACCGACGGCAGCACTGCCATCGATGTTTCGCACTCGACAATCCGCGATCATTTCGTGTTGCTGGCAAAGAACCAGCGCCGCGCCCAGCCGGTATCCGCCGGTAGCGTGAGCAGCGAGCACGAGAAGAAGCAAGTTGAAGTGCTGCGATTGATCCAGGCCTACCGTATGCGTGGCCACCAGGCAGCCCAGCTGGACCCGCTGGGGCTGTGGCAGCGTCCTGCACCTGCAGACCTGTCAATCAATCATTACGGCTTGACCAATGCCGATCTTGATACGACCTTCCGTGCCGGCGACCTGTTCATCGGCAAAGAGGAAGCGAGCCTACGCGAAATTCACGAAGCGTTGCAGCAGACATATTGCCGCACCATCGGCGCTGAATTTACGCACATCACCGATTCCGAGCAGCGCCAGTGGTTCCAGCAGCGTCTGGAAAGCGTACGCGGCCGTCCGACCTATTCCACGGATATCAAGGGTCATCTGCTCGAGCGCGTCACCGCAGCTGAAGGCCTCGAAAAATACCTGGGCACCAAGTACCCGGGCACCAAGCGTTTCGGCCTGGAAGGCGGCGAAAGCCTGATCCCGATGCTCGACGAGCTGATCCAGCGTTCCGGTTCCTACGGGACCAAGGAAGTCGTGATCGGCATGGCCCACCGTGGTCGCCTCAACGTCCTGGTCAACACCTTCGGCAAGAACCCGCGCGAGCTGTTCGACGAGTTCGAAGGCAAGAAGAAGGTCGAACTGGGCTCCGGTGACGTGAAATACCACCAGGGCTTCTCGTCCAACGTGATGACCACCGGCGGTGAAGTTCACCTGGCCATGGCTTTCAACCCGTCCCACCTGGAGATCGTTTCGCCAGTGGTCGAGGGTTCGGTGCGCGCCCGTCAGGATCGCCGCAACGACCAGACCGGTGACAAGGTTCTGCCAATCTCGATCCACGGTGACGCTGCTTTCGCAGGCCAGGGCGTGGTGATGGAAACCTTCCAGATGTCGCAGACCCGCGGTTTCAAGACCGGCGGCACCGTGCACATCGTGATCAACAACCAGGTCGGTTTCACCATCAGCAACCCGCTGGACTCGCGTTCCACCGAGTACGCCACCGACGTCGCGAAAATGATCCAGGCGCCGATCCTCCATGTGAATGGTGACGATCCGGAAGCCGTACTGTTCGTGACCCAGCTGGCCATCGACTACCGCATGCAGTACAAGCGCGATGTGGTGATCGACCTGGTCTGCTACCGTCGTCGCGGCCACAACGAAGCGGACGAACCAAGCGGTACCCAGCCTCTGATGTACCAGCAGATCGCCAAGCAGCGCACCACCCGTGAGCTGTATGCCGATCGTCTGGTCCAGGCAAGCGTGCTCGACGCCGAGCGTGTTCAGGCGAAAGTCGACGAATACCGCAACGCGCTGGACAACGGCCTGCACGTCGTGAAGAGCCTGGTCAAAGAGCCGAACAAAGAGCTGTTCGTGGACTGGCGTCCATATCTGGGCCACGCCTGGACTGCACGTCACGACACCACCTTCGATCTGAAGACCCTTCAGGAACTGTCCGCCAAGCTGCTGGAGCTGCCGGAAGGCTTCGTGGTCCAGCGCCAGGTCGCGAAGATCTACGAAGACCGTCAGAAGATGCAAGCCGGCGGCCTGCCGATCAACTGGGGTTATGCCGAAACCATGGCATACGCGACCCTGGCGTTCGAAGGTCACCCGATTCGCATGACCGGCCAGGACATCGGCCGCGGTACGTTCTCGCACCGTCATGCGGTCCTGCACAACCAGAAAGACGCCAGCACCTACATTCCGCTGCAGCACCTGTACGACGGCCAGCCACGTTTCGATCTGTACGATTCGTTCCTGTCCGAAGAAGCCGTACTGGCGTTCGAATACGGTTACTCGACCACCACGCCAAACGCGCTGGTGATCTGGGAAGCCCAGTTCGGCGACTTCGCCAACGGTGCCCAGGTGGTGATCGACCAGTTCATCACCAGTGGCGAGCACAAGTGGGGCCGTCTCTGCGGTCTGACCATGCTGCTGCCGCACGGTTATGAAGGTCAGGGTCCGGAGCACTCTTCGGCTCGCCTGGAGCGTTACCTGCAGCTGTGCGCCGAGCACAACATCCAGGTCTGCATGCCGACCACCCCGGCCCAGATCTACCACCTGCTGCGTCGTCAGGTGATTCGCCCGCTGCGCAAGCCGCTGGTGGTCCTGACTCCGAAGTCGCTGCTGCGTCACAAACTGGCCATCTCGACCCTGGAAGATCTGGCGGAAGGTTCGTTCCAGACCGTTATTCCGGAAATCGATGCCCAGGATCCAAAAGACGTGAATCGTCTGATTCTGTGCAGCGGCAAGGTCTACTACGACCTGCTGGAAAAACGCCGTGCCGAAGGCCGCGACGACATCGCCGTCGTGCGTATCGAGCAGCTGTACCCATTCCCTGAGGACGACTTGAACGAAGTCCTGGCTCCGTACACCAACCTCAAGCATGTCGTTTGGTGTCAGGAAGAGCCGATGAACCAGGGTGCCTGGTACTGCAGCCAGCACCACATGCGCCGCATCGTTGGCAATCACGACAAGTCGCTCGTACTCGAGTACGCGGGCCGTGAAGCCTCTGCTGCACCTGCATGCGGTTACGCGTCGATGCACGCCGAGCAGCAGGAAAAACTGCTGCAAGATGCTTTCACTGTTTAACGCCTTCGCGCACCTGAAACCGAATTTAAGGAACCACAGATAATGGCTATCGAGATCAAAGCCCCCACTTTCCCGGAATCGGTTGCCGATGGCACCGTTGCCACCTGGCACAAAAAACCGGGCGACGCCGTCAAGCGCGACGAGCTGATCGTCGACATCGAAACCGACAAGGTCGTGCTGGAAGTTCTGGCCACCGCTGACGGCGTGCTGGGCGCTATCGTCAAGAACGAAGGCGACACCGTTCTGTCCGACGAAGTCCTGGGCTCCATCGCTGAAGGCGCTGCCGCTGCTGCTCCAGCCGCTGCCGCACCGGCTGCCGCCCAGGCCGCAGCGCCTGCCGCCGAAGGCGAAGACGATCCAATCGCTGCTCCTGCCGCGCGCAAGCTGGCTGAAGAGAACGGCATCAACATCGCTTCCGTTGCCGGTACCGGCAAAGGCGGTCGTGTGACCAAGGAAGACGTGGTTGCCGCCGTTGCCGCCAAGAAAGCCGCTCCGGCCGCCGCGCCTGCCAAGGCCGCTGCTCCTGCCGCCGCTGCTCCGGTATTCGCTGCTGGCGACCGCGTCGAGAAGCGTGTTCCGATGACCCGCCTGCGTGCCAAGGTTGCCGAGCGTCTGGTCGAAGCCCAGTCGAACATGGCGATGCTGACCACTTTCAACGAAGTCGACATGACCGAAGTCATGGCCCTGCGTTCGAAGTACAAGGATCTGTTCGAGAAGTCCCACAACGGCGTACGCCTTGGCTTCATGTCGTTCTTCGTCAAGGCTGCTACCGAAGCGCTGAAGCGTTTCCCTGCGGTCAACGCCTCGATCGACGGCTCCGACATCGTTTACCACGGTTACGCCGACATCGGTGTTGCCGTGTCCAGCGACCGCGGCCTGGTGGTTCCGGTTCTGCGTAACGCCGAACTGATGAGCCTGGCTGAAATCGAAGGCGGCATCGCCACCTTCGGCAAGAAAGCCCGTGACGGCAAACTGTCGATGGAAGAGATGACCGGCGGTACTTTCACCATCACCAACGGTGGTACTTTCGGTTCGATGATGTCGACTCCGATCGTCAACCCGCCACAAGCGGCGATCCTGGGCATGCACAACATTCTGCAGCGCCCTATGGCGATCAACGGTCAGGTGGTTATCCGTCCGATGATGTACCTGGCTCTGTCCTACGATCACCGTTTGATCGACGGTAAAGAAGCAGTGACCTTCCTGGTTACCATCAAGAACCTGCTGGAAGACCCGGCTCGTCTGCTGCTGGATATCTGATTTCGTAGCATGGACCGATCAGCGATGATCGGCCTTTCGCCGAAACGAACAGCTTCGTCCCACGACGGCCTCCACAAGAGGCCGTCCGGTTTGATTCGAGAAGGAATGACACATGACTCAGAAATTCGACGTGGTAGTGATTGGCGCAGGCCCTGGCGGCTATGTAGCTGCCATTAAAGCTGCGCAACTCGGCCTCACGACTGCCTGCATCGAGAAATATACCGACAAGGAGGGCAAGCTGGCCCTCGGTGGTACTTGCCTGAACGTCGGCTGCATCCCTTCCAAGGCGCTGCTGGACAGCTCCTGGAAATTCCACGAAGCCCAAGACGGTTTCGCGATCCACGGTATCAGCCACGCTGGCGTGTCCATGGACGTGCCTGCGATGGTCGGCCGCAAGGCCAATATCGTGAAAAACCTGACCAGCGGTGTTGCCACCCTGTTCAAGGCCAACGGCGTGACCTCCATCCAGGGCCACGGCAAACTGCTGGCCGGCAAGAAAGTCGAAGTCACCAAGCCTGACGGCTCGGTGGAAGTGATCGAAGCCGAGAACGTCATCCTGGCGCCGGGCTCCCGTCCAATCGACATTCCACCGGCTCCGGTCGATCAGAAAGTGATCGTCGACTCCACCGGCGCCCTGGAATTCCAATCCGTACCAAAACGCCTGGGCGTGATCGGCGCTGGCGTGATCGGCCTGGAACTGGGTTCGGTATGGTCCCGTCTGGGCGCTGAAGTGACCGTCCTGGAAGCCCTGGACACCTTCCTGATGGCTGCCGACACCGCCGTCTCCAAGGAAGCGCTGAAAACCCTGACCAAACAGGGCCTGGACATCAAGCTGGGCGCTCGCGTCACCGGCTCCAAGGTCAACGGCGAAGAAGTGGTCGTGACCTACACCGATGCCAACGGCGAACAGAACATCACTTTCGACAAGCTGATCGTAGCCGTTGGTCGCCGTCCAGTGACCACTGATCTGCTGGCTGCCGATTGCGGCGTGACCCTCGACGAGCGCGGTTTCGTGCACGTTGACGATCACTGCGCTACCACCGTACCGGGCGTTTACGCGATCGGCGACGTGGTTCGCGGCATGATGCTGGCTCACAAGGCCTCGGAAGAGGGCATCATGGTCGTCGAGCGCATCAAGGGCCACAAGGCTCAGATGAACTATGACCTGATCCCTTCGGTTATTTATACTCACCCGGAAATCGCGTGGGTCGGCAAGACCGAGCAGGCCTTGAAAGCTGAAGGCGTTGAAGTTAACGTCGGCACCTTCCCGTTCGCAGCCAGCGGCCGTGCCATGGCAGCCAACGACACCGGCGGTTTCGTAAAGGTCATCGCTGATGCCAAGACTGACCGTGTACTGGGCGTTCACGTGATCGGCCCAAGCGCGGCAGAACTGGTTCAGCAAGGTGCGATCGGCATGGAGTTCGGCACCAGCGCCGAAGACCTGGGCATGATGGTTTTCTCCCATCCGACCCTGTCCGAAGCCCTGCACGAAGCAGCACTGGCAGTGAATGGCGGCGCCATCCACATCGCCAACCGCAAAAAGCGTTAAGACAATAAGAAACCACGGCGGATTGCCCGTCGTGAGCCTTGCGAGCAAGACTCACCGCGGAACGTCCGCTGGACTCGACCTCACGGGAATCTTCATGCGCTGTGCCGCAGCCCAGGCTGCGGATGCGGGGCAGGGGAGTCCGGTGAGGAGCGGTCACAGGTGGCGCGGCACTCATCAAGAGCGCAGCGCCGAATGCGCAGTACCTAACGAAGACGGTAAAAAGCATGAATCTTCACGAGTATCAGGGTAAGCAGCTGTTCGCTGAATACGGCCTGCCAGTATCCAAAGGCTACGCGGTAGACACCCCGGAAGAAGCAGCAGAAGCTTGCGACAAGATCGGCGGCTCCGAGTGGGTTGTCAAAGCCCAGGTTCACGCCGGTGGTCGCGGTAAAGCGGGCGGCGTAAAGCTGGTTCGCAGCAAAGAAGACGCTAAAGCATTCGCTCAACAGTGGTTGGGCAAGCGTCTGGTGACTTACCAGACTGACGCCAATGGTCAGCCAGTCACCAAGATCCTGGTTGAATCGTGCACTGATATCGCTAAAGAGCTGTACCTGGGCGCTGTCGTCGACCGTTCGAGCCGTCGCATCGTGTTCATGGCTTCCACCGAAGGTGGCGTGGACATCGAGAAAATCGCTCACGACACCCCTGAGAAAATCCTCAAGGCTACTATCGATCCACTGGTTGGCGCTCAGCCATTCCAGGGTCGCGAGCTGGCTTTCCAGCTGGGCCTGGAAGGCAAGCAAGTCACTCAGTTCGCCAAGATCTTCGTCGGCCTGGCCAAACTGTTCCAGGACCACGATCTGGCACTGCTGGAAGTGAACCCGCTGGTGATCAAGGCTGATGGCGATCTGCACTGCCTGGACGCGAAGATCAACATCGACGCCAACGCCATGTACCGTCAGCCTAAGCTGAAGACTTTCCACGATCCGTCCCAGGACGATCCGCGCGAAGCACACGCTGCCAAGTTCGAACTGAACTACGTAGCGCTGGAAGGCAACATCGGCTGCATGGTCAACGGTGCCGGCCTGGCCATGGGTACCATGGACATCGTCAACCTGCACGGCGGCAAGCCAGCCAACTTCCTCGACGTAGGTGGTGGTGCTACCAAAGAGCGCGTGACCGAAGCCTTCAAGATCATCCTGTCCGACACCAACGTCGCTGCAGTACTGGTCAACATCTTCGGCGGCATCGTTCGTTGCGACATGATTGCCGAAGGCATCATCGGTGCAGTGAAAGAAGTCGGCGTGAAAATCCCGGTTGTTGTTCGCCTTGAAGGCAACAACGCTGAACTGGGCGCTAAAGTACTGGCAGAAAGCGGCTTGAACATCATCGCTGCTACCAGCCTGACCGACGCTGCTCAACAAGTTGTCAAAGCTGCGGAGGGCAAATAATGAGCGTCCTGATCAATAAAGACACCAAAGTTATCTGCCAGGGTATTACCGGTTCGCAAGGTAGTTTCCACACCCAGCAAGCCATCGAATACGGCACCAAGATGGTTGGCGGCGTAACTCCGGGCAAAGGCGGCACCGAGCACCTGGGCCTGCCTGTCTTCAACACCGTGAAAGACGCTGTAGCTGCCACTGGCGCCACCGCCAGCGTGATCTACGTTCCAGCTCCTTTCTGCAAGGACTCCATCCTGGAAGCGGCTTTCGGCGGCATCAAGCTGATCGTCTGCATCACCGAAGGCATTCCTACCCTGGACATGCTGGACGCTAAAGTTAAGTGCGACGAGCTGGGTGTTACCCTGATCGGCCCTAACTGCCCAGGCGTGATCACTCCAGGCGAATGCAAGATCGGCATCATGCCAGGTCACATTCACTTGCCAGGCAAGGTCGGTATCGTTTCCCGTTCCGGCACCCTGACTTACGAAGCCGTGAAGCAGACCACTGACGCCGGTTTCGGTCAGTCCACCTGCGTCGGCATCGGTGGTGACCCGATCCCAGGCTCCAACTTCATCGACATCCTGAAGCTGTTCCAGGAAGACCCGAAGACCGAAGCGATCGTGATGATCGGTGAGATCGGCGGTTCGGCTGAAGAAGAAGCGGCTGCCTACATCAAGGCTAACGTGACCAAGCCGGTTGTTTCCTACATCGCTGGTGTGACTGCTCCTCCGGGCAAGCGCATGGGCCATGCTGGCGCAATCATCTCTGGCGGCAAAGGCACTGCAGACGAGAAATTCGCTGCTCTGCAAGACGCAGGCGTGAAAACCGTGCGTTCGCTGGCAGACATCGGCAAGGCCCTGGCCGAGCTGACTGGCTGGGCTGTCAAGTAAGCCTCGCGCTTAGCTGACGCTCCACCAACAAAGGCCACCTTCGGGTGGCCTTTGTTCGTTAAGAGCAATTGCAAAGCCTCAAGCCACAAGCTGCAAGAGAAGCTTGTCGCTTGAAACTTGTACCTTGCAGCTGCTTTTAATACGTAAACGCGACACGCAAATGTCGCTGATCGGACAGTTCGCCCTCTAACAGTGCGTTTGTCTTACAAATTCGGTAGTCTAGCCGCCTCTTTTGCGTCTGCGTCCCACAAGGAAGCCGCGCGCTAAACGGGTCAGTCCTATACGGACCGACAGCATTTCCCTCACCCATAAGGGAAATCCCTCTCTAAATTCCGATTCAGTAGTGTGGTATTTCCTTAATGAAAGTGTTGAAAGGCCAGGACATTCTGGCACTGGGTTTTATGACCTTTGCCCTGTTCGTTGGGGCCGGCAATATCATCTTCCCGCCTATCGTCGGCTTGCAGTCCGGACCTAACGTCTGGATCGCGGCGCTGGGCTTTCTGATCACCGCTGTGGGGCTTCCGGTGGTGACTGTCATTGCGCTGGCCAAGGTCGGTGGGGCGATGGACGCGCTGAGCAGCCCGATCGGCAAGATCGCCGGCGGCCTGCTGGCAGCGGTCTGCTACCTGGCGGTCGGCCCGTTGTTCGCGACGCCGCGTACCGCGACCGTGTCCTTCGAAGTAGGCCTGGCGCCCCTGACCGGCGAAAGCCCGCTGGCGCTGTTCCTCTATAGCTCGGTGTATTTCCTGCTGGTGTTTTTCATCTCCCTCTACCCGGGACGCCTGCTGGATACCGTTGGGCGTTTCCTCGCGCCGCTGAAGATCATCGCCCTGGCCGTACTGGGCATCGCCGCGTTCGCCTTGCCGGCCGGTGATATCGGTGTTGCGACGCCCGAATACGTCGCGGCGCCGTTCTCCCAGGGCTTCATCAATGGTTACCTGACCATGGATACCCTGGGCGCGCTGGTGTTCGGTATCGTCATCGTCAACGCCATCCGTTCCCGCGGTGTCGAGTCGCCACGCCTGATCACCCGTTACGCGATCATCGCCGGGCTGATTGCCGGTATCGGCCTGGCGCTGGTGTATGTCAGCCTGTTCCGCCTGGGTTCGGGCAGCCATGAAGTCGCGGCCGGTGCCACCAATGGCGCGGCGGTGCTGCACGCTTATGTGCAACACACCTTCGGTTCCCTGGGCAGCGGCTTCCTCGCCGTGCTGATTTCCCTGGCCTGCCTGGTGACCGCGGTCGGTTTGACCTGCGCTTGCGCGGAGTACTTCAGCCGCGTACTGCCGCTGTCGTACAAGACCCTGGTGATCATCCTGGCGGCGTTCTCGCTGCTGGTGTCCAATCTGGGCCTGACCAAGCTGATCGCCTTCTCCATCCCGGTGCTGACCGCGATCTACCCACCGTGCATCGCCCTGGTGGCCCTGAGCTTCTGCAAGGACTTCTGGCATGAGCAAGGCCGCATCGTCGGTCCGGTGATGCTGGTGTCCTTCCTGTTCGGCCTGATCGACGCCCTCAAGGGCGCCGGCCTGGCGGACTGGATGCCAACCCAGTTGATGCACCTGCCGCTGAGCGAGCAGGGCTTGGCGTGGTTGGTGCCTTCGGTCATGACCTTGGTGGTCGCGGTAGCCTGCGACCGCCTGCTGGGCAAGCGCAGCGAAGCGCTGGCCTAAACCGCTATCTGTCGGGGCCTGTCACAAGCGGGCACCGAGTAGCCATGAAAATGCCCCGTATCCCGCGATACGGGGCATTTTTTATGGGCGGCCAATGGTGTCTTTTTTCCTCGATCAACGTCGAAGCAGTGCCAGTTGTATCCGCACTCTGCCAACGCCTATCCGGGAACCTGCATGTCGTTCGTCGAAGCCAACCTGATCCATCTCATCGCCGCCCTCTGGTTTGTCATCTGCTGGGGCGGCTACACCCGCTACGCCACGTGGAAGGGCCGCGACACCGCGTGCCTGGCCAGCGTGCTGCACTTGTACCGGGAAGACTGGATGCGCCGCATGCTGCTGCGCGATAACCGCATTGCCGACGCCAGCGTGATCGGCAACCTGGAACGCAATGCCTCGTTCTTTGCCTCCAGCACCCTGATTATCCTCGCTGGTATCCTCACCGTGCTTGGCGCTTCCGAGCGTGCGGTGTCGCTGCTGGCCGACATTCCCATGGTGCAGCAGGCCTCCCAGGGCATGTCGGAGATCAAGCTGCTGTGCCTGGCTCTGGTGTTCGTCTACGCCTTCTTCACCTTCAGCTGGTGCATGCGCCAGTACAACTTCGCGGCCATTCTCGTGGGCTCGGCACCGATGATCGGTGAGCGGCATGTTTCCGAACAGGAGCGAAAAGCCTTTGCAATGCGGGCCGCGCGGGTGATTTCCATGGCCGCCAACCAGTTCAACTTCGGCCTGCGTTCCTATTACTTCGGCATGAGCATGCTGGCCTGGTTCGTCAGCCCCTGGCTGTTCATGCTGATGAGCGCGGGCGTGGTGCTGGTGCTGTACCGCCGGGAGTTTCATTCCGACGTGTTGGATGTGATGGTCTATACCCCTACAGAGGCGCCATTGCCCGAGGCGAACAAGGAGATAGCCTGATGAGTATTGCGTTTTGGTGTGTGTTTATCAGCGCGCTGTTGATTTACGTGGCGCGCGTACCGGTAGCCAGGGCGATGAAAGAGCAGGGCGGCTACGACAATCACCTGCCACGCCAGCAACAGACACAACTCACAGGGTTCGGCGCCCGGGCAGTGGCGGCGCACCAGAACAGTTTCGAAGCCTTCATGTTATTCGCGGTCGGGGTCCTGATGGCCCATACCACCCAGACTCAGGGCTGGCTGATCGACGGCCTGGCGATTGTCTTCGTCATTACGCGGGTTATCTATCTGCTTTGCTATTGGGCGGATCTTGCCTGGCAGCGCAGTCTGGTCTGGTTTATCGGTCTGCTCTGCTCATTGCTGCTGATGCTTAGTCCGACTTTTCGCAGCCTGTTGGCTTAGCGTTATTGCAGACAAAGTAAAGCCCGCACTAGGCGGGCTTTCTTTTTGCTGCACTAAAACCGGATTAGTTGGTTTTAGGAGCGGCTTCCTTGGCAGCTTCTTCAGCCGCTGCTTTGCTCGATTCAACCTGATCTTTGGCTGCTTCGGCGTTTTCTTTTGCAGCTTCGTTCACTTTATCCTGAGCTTCATTCATTTTCTGTTGAGCTTGCTCAGCATGTTGGTTGGCATCTTGAGCTTTGTCCTCGGATTTTTTATCGCAGGCAGCGAGACCGAGGGAAGCGGTCAGCATCAGGGCAATAGCTAAAGTCTTACGCATGGGGTGTTTCTCCTTATTGAAGATATCTTCTGGCCTTTCGAGCATGGCTCTACAGGTTAAGTTCCTTGAAAGTTAAAGATATATAAAGTGCCAGCAATATGGAACTTTTACCTGCCGCGTTAACCGAGCGGTTTTGACACCAACTAGAGAATTTCCTTATGGAGCAAAACCCTGTTTTTGAGCGTGCGACGCGATTTTTGTCGGCGTTGCGCCATTGCCAGGTATTGGCCATGAGCGTGCACAGCGCCTCAAAAGACGGCATCACCCTGATGTTGCCTTACAGCTCGCAGATAGTCGGCAACCCCGAGACCGGAGTGATCCACGGTGGTGCGCTGACCTCGTTGATGGACACCGCCTGTGGCATGGCGACCTTGTGCGTCCTGCCGGAGTTCGAGGTCTGCCCGACCCTGGACCTGCGCATCGATTACATGCACCCGGCGCAGCCAGGCAAGAGCGTGTATGGCTTTGCCCAGTGCTACCGGGTGACCACCGATGTGATTTTCACCCGTGGTTTTGCCTATCAGGACGACCCCGAGCACCCTGTTGCCCATGTGGTGGGCACCTTCATGCGCATGGGCAAGGGCATCAAGGGCAGCAAAGGTTTTGCCGGTGTCATCAAGGGTGAGCAGCCATGAGCGACGATTTCCAGACGCAAGTGCAGCATGCCCACCAGCAAGGCGATTACGCCGCGCTGCTGCAATTGATTCCCTACGCCAGGCTGATTGGCATCGAGTGTTCGCGGCAGGGCGATGAGTTGCTGTTTCGCCTGCCCGCCAACCGCGACAATATCGGTAACCCGTTGCTGCCGGCCCTGCACGGTGGGGTGATCGCCGGATTCATGGAGCTGGCCGCGGCCCTGCATCTGTTGATTGGCACCGGCTCGCCGGGTGTGCCGAAGATCATCGACTTTTCCCTCGATTACCTGCGTGCCGGGCAATTTCGCGATACCTATGCCCGATGCCAGGTCTGCCGCCAGGGACGGCGGGTGGCGAACGTGGCCATCACCGCCTGGCAGAGCAGCGCGGAGGAGCCGATTGCCACCGCCCGCGCACATTTCAAGCTCGAAGAAAGTCCAGGGCCTTGAAATCTCAGGTATAGCCCCCAACTCTGTGGACATCCCGCCGTAAGCCCTCCGGGCGCGGCTTATGCCATCTGATTGGAGTTTGATGACCATGAGTGTGGAAACTCAAAAGGAAACCCTGGGCTTCCAGACCGAGGTAAAGCAACTGCTGCACCTCATGATCCATTCGCTGTATTCCAACAAGGAAATCTTCCTTCGCGAACTGATCTCGAACGCCTCTGACGCTGTCGACAAATTGCGCTTCGAAGCCCTGTCCAAGCCTGAGTTGCTGGAAGGTGGCGCGGAGCTGAAAATCCGTGTGAGCTTCGACAAGGACGCCAAGACCGTCACCCTCGAAGACAACGGCATCGGCATGAGCCGGGACGATGTGATCACCCACCTGGGGACCATCGCCAAGTCCGGCACCGCCGATTTCATGAAAAACCTCACCGGCGACCAGAAGAAGGATTCGCACCTGATCGGTCAGTTCGGCGTGGGCTTCTATTCCGCCTTCATCGTCGCCGACAAGGTCGATGTCTTCAGCCGCCGCGCCGGCCTTGACGCCAGCGAAGGCGTGCACTGGTCCTCCAAGGGCGAAGGCGAGTTCGAAGTCGCGACCATCGACAAGGCCGACCGCGGTACCCGCATCGTCCTGCACCTGAAGTCCGGCGAAGACGAGTTCGCCGACGGCTGGCGCCTGCGCAACATCATCAAGAAGTACTCCGACCATATCGCCCTGCCGATCGAGCTGCCGAAAGAGGCCGCTGCCGCTGAGGGCGAGGAGAAGCCTGCGCAGGAATGGGAAACCGTCAACCGCGCCAGTGCGCTGTGGACCCGTCCGCGTACCGAAATCAAGGACGAGGAATACCAGGAGTTCTACAAGCACATCGCCCACGACTTCGAGAACCCGCTGAGCTGGAGCCACAACAAGGTCGAAGGCAAGCTGGAATACAGCTCGCTGTTGTACGTGCCGGCCCGTGCGCCATTCGACCTGTACCAGCGTGAAGCGCCGAAAGGCCTGAAGCTGTACGTGCAGCGCGTGTTCGTGATGGACCAGGCGGAATCCTTCCTGCCGCTGTACCTGCGCTTCATCAAGGGCGTGGTCGACTCCAACGACCTGTCGCTGAACGTGTCGCGGGAAATCCTGCAGAAAGACCCGATCATCGACTCCATGAAGTCGGCGCTGACCAAGCGCGTGCTGGACATGCTGGAAAAACTGGCGAAGAACGAGCCTGAGCAATACAAGGGCTTCTGGAAAAACTTCGGCCAGGTGATGAAGGAAGGCCCGGCCGAAGACTTCGCCAACAAGGAAAAGATCGCCGGCCTGCTGCGCTTCGCCTCCACCCAGGGCGACGACGGCGAGCAGAGTGTTTCCCTGGCCGAGTACCTGGCACGCGCCAAGGAAGGCCAGGACAAGATCTACTACCTCACCGGCGAAACCTACGAGCAGGTCAAGAACAGCCCGCACCTGGAAGTCTTCCGCAAGAAAGGCATCGAAGTGCTGCTGCTGACCGACCGCATCGACGAGTGGCTGATGAGCTACCTGAGCGACTTCGACGGCAAGGGTTTTGTCGACGTGGCGCGGGGTGACCTGGACCTGGGCAACCTGGACTCGGAAGAGGACAAGAAGGCCGCGGAAGAAGTCGCCAAGAGCAAGGAAGGCCTGGTGGAGCGGATCAAGACCGCCCTGGGCGATACCGTCAGCGAAGTGCGGGTTTCCCACCGTCTGACCGACTCCCCGGCGATCCTGGCGATCGGCGAGCAGGACCTGGGCCTGCAGATGCGCCAGATCCTCGAGGCCAGCGGGCAGAAGGTGCCGGATTCCAAGCCGATCTTCGAATTCAACCCGGCTCACCCGTTGATCGAGAAACTCGACGGCGAGCAGAGCGACGAGCGCTTCGGCGACCTGTCGCACATCCTCTTCGATCAGGCGGCCCTGGCTGCCGGCGACAGCTTGAAAGACCCGGCCGCCTATGTGCGCCGCCTGAACAAGCTGCTGGTTGAACTGTCGGTTTAACTGCGTTGTATAGAAACCCGCTTCGGCGGGTTTTTTCATTCCGGTGTTTTTGAATCAGGAGTCTGAAATGAGCCAAGTCACTGTTCGTTCCCTGGTCTACCAGATTGATGGTCAATCCTATGAAAGCCGCCTGGCGTTCGATGCCAGCCAGCAGGGCCCGCGTCCGGGGCTGTTGATGGCGCCGAACTGGATGGGTGTCGGCGCCGGTGCCGAGAAGATCGCCGAGGCGGTGGCCGCCGAGGGGTATGTGGTGCTGATCGCCGACCTGTACGGGCAACAGGTCCGCCCGAGCAACGGCGACGAGGCGGGTGCCGCCATGATGCCGCTGAAGAATGACCGGGCCTTGCTGCGCAAGCGCATGCAGGCGGCCTTCGAGGCGCTGCAGAGCCAGCAGGAAGCGGCGGTGGACAAGGCCCGGCTGGCCACCTTCGGCTTCTGCTTTGGCGGCTGCTGCTCCCTGGAGTTGGCGCGCAGTGGTGCGCCGCTGAAAGCCGCGGTGTCCTTCCACGGCAGCCTGGATACGCCGAACCCGGCCGACGCCCGGAACATCAAGGGTTCGGTGCTGGTGCTGCATGGCGCCTCCGACCCGCTGGTGCCGAAAGAGCAATTGCCGGCCTTCGAAGAGGAAATGAATGCCGCGGGGGTGGATTGGCAACTGCTGAGTTACGGCGGCGCGGTGCATTCCTTCACCGATCCGCACGCCAATGTACCGGGCAAGATGATGTACGACGCCAAGACCGCCCGTCGCGCCTTCACCTCGATGCACAACCTGCTGGATGAAGTGTTCAAGGGCTGAGCCCCGGGAACCACAAGCCCGCTTGGCGATGCAATGCGGCTCTCAGTGAGCCGCCTTGTGCGCCAGGCGGGCTTTTTTTGTGCCTGTCGGCCATTCAGATCCGCGTCAGTGCCTGGGCCAGGTCGGCGCGCAGGTCCTCCACATCCTCGACGCCCACGGACAAACGCACCAGCCCGTCGCCGATGCCGAGCTGCGCCCGGGTGTCTGCGGGAATGCTGGCGTGGGTCATGATCGCCGGGTGCTCGATCAGGCTTTCCACCCCGCCCAGGCTCTCGGCCAGGGCAAAGATCCGCACGCTCTCGAGAAAACGCCTGGCGCCGGCCAGGTCGCAGTCCAGGTCGAGGGAAATCATCCCGCCGAAACCGTGCATCTGCCGCCGTGCCAGTGCGTGCTGCGGGTGGGACGGCAGGCCCGGGTAGTAGACCCGCGCCACCTGTGGCTGGCGTTCCAGCCATTGCGCCAGCTCCAGGGCGTTGCTGCAGTGGCGTTCCATGCGCAGCGCCAGGGTCTTCACCCCGCGCAGGGTGAGGAAGGCGTCGAACGGCCCGGCGATCGCTCCCACGGCGTTCTGCAGGAAGCCCAGGCGCTCGGCCAGGTCGGGGTTCTGCCCGACCACCGCGATGCCGCCGATCACGTCGGAATGGCCGTTGAGGTACTTGGTCGTCGAGTGCAGCACGATATCGAAGCCCAGCTCCAGCGGACGCTGGATCCACGGGCTGGCAAAGGTGTTGTCGGCGACGCAGATGATGCCCCGTGCCCGGCAGATGCGCGCGATGGCGGCGAGATCGGTGAGGCGCAGCAGGGGATTGCTCGGGGTCTCGACCATGACCATCCGCGTGTCGTCCTGCAGCGCCGCTTCGAAAGCCGACAGATCGGTCAGGTCGACGAAGCTGAAGCGATGGCCGGCGCTGCGTTGGCGCACCTTGTCGAAGAGACGGAACGTCCCGCCGTACAAGTCATTGCCGGAAACGATATGCGCGCCTGCGTCGAGCAGTTCGAGCACGGTGGAAATCGTTGCCAGCCCGGAGGCGAAGGCGAAGGCCTGGGTGCCGCCCTCGAGGTCCGCCACGCAGCGTTCCAGGGCCCAGCGCGTGGGGTTGTGCGAGCGCCCGTAGTCGAGCCCCTTGTGCACCCCGGGGCTTTGCTGGGCATAGGTGGAGTTGGCGTAGATCGGCGGCATCAGCGCCCCGGTGGAAGGGTCCGGCGTTTGCCCCGCATGGATTACCCGGGTGGCGAAGGCGCGTGGCGCGCCGCTTTCATCCTGTTGGCTCATGGCAGTGATCTCCGTAAGTGGTTGAGCATGTCGACCCGGGTAATCAAGCCGTGGAAGCCCGAAGCGTCGGCGATGATCGCCACGAAGCCACGGTCGAGTTCCGCCTCCAGTTCGGCCAGGCTGGCGCCGGGAGGCAGGGTTTCCAGCTGATCGGTCATGGCGCTGGCCACGGTCTTGCGAAAGTGTGAAGCATCTTCGTGCACGCCCAGCAGGATGTCCGACTCGTCGATCACCCCAACCAGCCGCTGCCCATCCACCAGCACCGGCAGTTGCGAGACGTCGGCCAGGCGCATGCGCTGGAAGGCGGTGAGCAGGGTATCGTCCGGCCCCACGCTGATTACCCGGCCGTCCTCGAAGCGCCGCGCGATCAGGTCGCGCAGGTCGCCGTAGCCTTTGCGTTGCAGCAGGCCCTGGTCGTTCATCCATTGGTCGTTGTAGATCTTCGACAGGTAGCGGGTGCCGGTGTCGCAGACGAAGCTGACCACCCGCTTCGGCTCAGTCTGCTCGCGGCAGTAGCGCAGAGCCGCGGCCAGCAGGGTACCGGTCGAAGAGCCACCGAGAATACCCTCGGCGCGCAGCAACTGGCGGGCGTGCTCGAAACTTTCCTCGTCGCTGATGGAATAGGCCTTGCGCACGCTGGAAAGGTCGGCGATGGACGGAATGAAGTCTTCGCCGATGCCTTCCACCGCCCAGGAACCGGGCGTGCCGAGGGCGCCGCTGCGGCTGTATTCGGCCATCACCGAGCCGACCGGATCGGCCAGGACCATGGCCAGGTCCGGCTGCACCCGGCGGAAGAACCGGGTCAGGCCGGTCAGGGTGCCGGCCGAGCCGACGCCGACCACGATGGCGTCCACGTCATGCTGGGTCTGCGCCCAGATTTCCGGCGCGGTGCTGCATTCGTGGGCCAGCGGGTTGGCCGGGTTGTTGAACTGATCGGCGAAGAACGCGTTGGGAATCTCCTTGGTCAGTCGCGCGGCCATATCCTGGTAGTAGTCAGGGTGGCCCTTGCCGACATCGGAGCGGGTGATGTGCACTTCGGCGCCCATCGCCTTGAGGTGCAGGACTTTCTCGGTGGACATCTTGTCCGGTACCACCAGGACCACCCGATAACCCTTGGCGCGGCCGACCAGGGCCAGGCCGAGGCCGGTGTTGCCGGCGGTGGCTTCGACTATGGTGCCACCGGGTCGCAGGCGGCCATCGCGCTCGGCGGCATCGATCATCGCCAGGCCGATGCGGTCCTTGATCGAGCCACCGGGGTTTTGCGATTCAAGCTTGAGAAACAGCGTACAGGGGCCGGTATCGAAACGGCTGACACGCACCAGCGGCGTGTTGCCAATCAGTTCGAGTACGGCGGGACGGGAGTCGTTCGGCATGTCGTCACCTCGCTGCGCAAAGCTGCGCTGGATGGGCGACCCACGGCGAATCATCGCGCGCCGGTCGCAGGCAATGCATCGCTTGGACCATAGGCCGGGATCCAGCTACCCGCAACCGCTCGCGCCGGCCGGTACCTGGTTGCGCAACCAGGCGGCGGGGGAAGCCTGGCCCGGCGCTTGACCTGTCCGGATCACCGAGCGCCCGGCGCTACAGGGGTGACGGCGAGCCTTTGCCCTTGGGCAGTTCGATTCTTTCGCTTTCCCCCGGCACCGTCGGCCAGTCGCCAGCGGCCCAGCGTTGGCGGGCTTCATCGATACGCGCTGGATCGCTGGAGACGAAGTTCCAGTTGATCCGCCGTGGACCATCCAGCGGCGCGCCGCCGAACAGTACGGCATGGCAATCGCTGTCGGCGAACAGGGTGGGTGTGGTTCCGGCCGGCAGGATCACCAGCGAGTGCGGTTCGACGGGCTCGCCATCCAGCTGGGCGTCGCCTTCGAGCACATACAGGGCGCGCTCTTCATGTTCGGCGGGGATCAGCAGGGTGGTCGCGGTCTGCAACTGTATTTCGGCATACAGGGTCGGGGAGAGCACCGGGATCGGCGATTCCAGGCAGAAACCGCTGCCGGCGATCATGCGGATCTTGACCCCGAGGTTGTCGCTGACCGGCAAGGTCGCGGCCGGGTGATGGCTGTAGTGCCCCGGGCCTTGTTCATGGGCCTTGGGCGAAGCCAGCCAGACCTGCAGGCCGTGCATGCTGAAGTCGCTATCGATCAGCGCCTGCGGGGTGCGCTCGACATGGGCGATGGCGCTGCCGGCGGTCATCCAGCTGACATCCCCCGGGTTCACCACCTGATCGGAACCGAGGCTGTCCTTGTGCTGGATCTGCCCCTGGAACAGGTAGGTCAGGGTCGACAGGCCGATATGCGGATGCTGGCGGATATTCATGCCCTTGCCCGCGGGGTAGCGGGTTTGCAGCATGTGATCGAAAAACACGAAGGGCCCCACGCTGCGGCATTGGGCCGAGGGCAGCGGACGCAGGATGGGTTGGCCTTCGACGTCCTCGGCGCGAGGGCGAATCACGAGCGGTGTGTTCATGGTGCATTCCAGGCTGATCGGGTTATGCCCGGGAGCATAACCCGCTTGTGCGAGCCGTGGCGCTATTGGCTGAAGGCGCCTTCGGAGAGGTGGGTCTCGATGCTCACCTCGGCGGTGGTCATCAGCTTGTGCACCGGGCAGCGGTCGGCGACGCGATGCAGTTCTTCACGTTGGGCGTCGGTGAGCACGCCTTTGAGGGTCAGCTTGACGTGCAGCGCATATTTGCCTTTCTGCTCCTGGCTATTGTCGTGCTTGACCTCGACCGTGACGCCGGTGAGCGGAATCTCTTTTTTCTGCGCATACAGCTTGAGGGTCAGGGCCTTGCAGGCACCCAGGGCGGCATCGAAAAAGTCGTGGGGTTCCGGCGCGGAGCCTTCGCCGCCCAGGGTCTTGGGCAGGTCGGCGAACAATTGATGGTCATCGATCTGGATGCTGTGGCGGAAACCTTCGCTGGACTCGGTGTTGACGGTGATAGTCATGGCGGACCTCGGGCAGTGGTGAGCAGTCGGAACAGACGTTGAAAGGTGGTGCAGTTATAGAGCATTACGCTTGCCGTGCGTTCCCCTTTTTCTGAACCGTCACCTGCGGGGCAGGGTCTACCCAGCGTCAACCGACGGGAGCCCGCCCATGCACTGGATCTACCTGAGCACCTTGCTGTTGCTGCTGCCGAGCGCCTGGGCCCAGGCCCGCGACTACGCCTACAGCGATGCTCACTTGCATTACGTCGACTTCTTCCAGGAGTCGGCAGGCATGGACAAGCTGCTCAAGGCCATGGCCGACAATCGCATCGACCATGTGATGATTTCCGGTATCCCGGTGGCCAAGAAATGGCATGAAGACGAACCCAAGCGACCGCGCTACTACGCCGGCGACGACGCCGATGCCTACTGGTACAGCGCCACCGATGTGATTGTCGCTGCCGCGGTGAACCGCCTGACGCCCGAGCAGCGCCAGCATTTTCATCCGTTCCTGTCCGGCTTCAACCCCAACGACAAGAACTCCGACGCTCATATCCAGCGCATGCTCGACCTCAATCCGGGGCTATGGCAGGGCATCGGCGAGGTGTTCACTCGCCACGACGACCTGACCGCGCTGACCTCCGGCGATACGCCACGGGCCAATAACGAGGCGATGACGCGGATCTATCACCTGGCGGCGGAAAACGACCTGCCGGTGATGCTGCATTCCAACATCACCTCCAAGCGCGAGAAGAACCCGCTGTACCTGGCGGAAATCGAAGAGCCGCTGCGCAATCATCCCCACACGCGCTTTATCTGGGCCCACGCGGGCACCAGCATGGAGATCCACCGGCATCAGGTGCAGCTGGATTTTCTCCTGCCGACCCTGGCGCGGATGCTCGAGTCTTACCCCAACCTGTACATCGACCTGTCCTGGAGCGTGCTCAGGCCATATCTGCTGGATGAGCAGGGCGTGCCTCGGGCGCAGTGGCTGAAGCTGGTGGAGCGCTTTCCCGAGCGCTTCATGCTGGGTTCGGACGTGGTGGGGCGTTTCAACAAGCTGGGGCGGGAAATGCGCGGCTTCGATCCCTTCCTCGATGCCTTGCCGGAGGCCGTGGCGCGCAAGGTGGCCCGGGACAACTTCCTTGCCGTGCTGCCGCGCGCACGTTGATCCTGGGTGGCTCCGGTTGGTGGGCGTTGCCAAGGCGCTGGCGATGCAGGTTTGTCATCAGCCTGTCATGCCTGCGTCATAGGCTCGCGCCATCTCAATCAAGGAGCGCGATATGCACCTCACCCGTTTAAGCGCATTGGCGGCGCTGATGATGCTCAGTGGCCTTGCCAGTGCTGAAGTCCGTGTCGAAGGACCGGTGGAATATGGTGTGTTCGAGGGGCCAAAGGCCGCGTTGCAGTCGGGTGAGCGGGTGCTGCGGCGCAGCAACGAAAACATCGAGCAGACCGAGATCGTGCCCGCGCGGCTGGGCACCAAGTTCGGCCTGCGTTATCAGTTGGCCGGCAAGGTGGCCGAGGATGTGCCGCTGACCCTGCTGTATTTCACGCCGGGCATCCGCACCCCGGATGGCCAGCGTCACGACAAGCTCGAAGTGACCCAGAAACTGGTGCCGGGCGCGCCGCAGGACATCATGGCCTATGAGTTCACCGAGAGTCATGAGGTGATCCCCGGCGAGTGGCGTTTCATGGTATTCCAGGGCGACCGTTTGTTGGTCCAGCAGCGTTTTACCGTACGCTGAATCGTTTACGCCCAGGCATCGGAGTGCTTGGGCGTTTTGATATCACGTTTTCGTCTTAAGCAAATTTTCCGCGACCCGATACCTTCAAGAGCAGCCCGCTGTATGGCGAATGCAGCGCTTTTGGAAGGAACCGGAGAATGAGCATCAGGAGTCTCAACATTGCACCGCGCGCGGGCCTGGGCTTCGGCCTGCTGGCGTTGATGGTGTTCGGCCTGGGGGCGTTCGCCCTGCTGCAGATGTCGAACATGCGCGCGCAGTCCGACGAGGTCGACAATAACTGGCTACCCAGTGTGATGTCGGTGGGCGAAATGAATCAGGACCTGCTGCGGGTCCGGGCGCTGACCATGCGCTTGCTGATCAACCGCAGCCCCCAGGCCCTGGCGCAGAACGAAAGCAAACTCAATGAGATCAAGCGCGGCATGACGGTGGCCCAGGAGCGCTATAACGCGCTGATTGTGCTACCGGAAGAGCGTGTGCTGTTCGATCGCTACAAGGCCGCCGAGAAGCGCTACCTCGAGCATCAGAACCAGGTGATGGCGCTGTCGCAGCAGGGGCGGGTCGAGGATGCGGTTGCGGTGGTCAATGGCGAGATGAGCCAGCTGGCCGATGAGCTGGCGGGCACCCTCAATGAGCTGGTGGCCCTCAACCGGCACAACGCCAACCTGGCCACCGAGCTGGCCAGGGCGGTGTTCAGCAACGCCAAGGTCTGGGTGGCGGTGATGATCGTGGTGGCGGGCCTGATGACCATTGTCCTGGCCCTGTTGCTCACCCGCAGCATCGTGCTGCCGCTCGCGCAATCGCTGAACGTGGCCGAGGTGGTGGCCGGCGGCGACCTGACCGAGGACATTCGTATCAGCGGCAAGGATGAGCCGGCGCGCCTGCTGCAGGCGCTCAAGGCTATGCAGCACAGCCTGCGGGAGACCATCCGGCGTATTTCCGAGTCCTCCAGCCAGCTGGCTTCCGCTTCGGAGGAACTCAGTTGCGTGACCGAGGACGCCACCCGCGGCCTGCACCAGCAGAGCCAGGAAATCGAACAGGCGGCGACCGCGGTGAACCAGATGACCGCTGCGGTGGAGGAGGTGGCCAGCAATGCTGTGGCAACGTCCGAAGCCTCCCGCCAGTCCGACCTGATTGCCCAGCATGGGCGTGAGCAGGTGCGCCAGACGGTACAGTCCATCGAGTCCCTGGCCGACGACGTGACTGCCAACGCCTCCCAGGTCGAAGAGCTGGCGCAGAAGGTGTATGGCATCAGCAAGGTGCTGGATGTGATTCGTTCGGTGGCCGAACAGACCAATCTGCTGGCCCTGAATGCCGCCATCGAGGCGGCGCGGGCCGGGGATGCCGGTCGCGGGTTCGCGGTGGTGGCGGACGAGGTGCGGGCGCTGGCGCATCGCACCCAGCAATCGACCCAGGAGATCGAGCAGATGATCGGCGGCATTCAGCTGGGCACCGAGCAGGCCGTCAGCTCCATGCAGCAGAGCAACAGTCGAGCCCGCTCGACCCTGGAGCTGGCCAAGGCGGCGGGGGCGGCGCTGGAGGAAATCGCCGGAGCGATCACCCTGATCAACGAGCGCAACACGGTGATCGCCAGCGCCTCGGAGGAGCAGGCGGCGGTGGCCAGGGAGGTGGATCGCAACCTGATGAACATCCGCGACCTGGCCATGCAGACCTCGGCCGGGGCCAACCAGACCAGCGCCGCGAGCCAGGAGCTGTCACGGCTGGCGGTGGACCTGAACACCCTGGTGGCGCGTTTTTCGGTGTAAGTGCTTTTACGCGGGGAAAAACAGTCGCCCAATAAAAAACGCCCCGAACCAGTCGGGGCGTTTTTCATGTGGCAAAGGCGGGGCTTACTTGCCCTGCCAGCGCTTCAGGACCAGGGTGGCGTTAGTGCCGCCGAAGCCGAAGCTGTTGCTCATCACGGTGTTGATGGTGGCGTCTTCGCGAGTCTTGGTCAGGATCGGCATGTCGGCCACTTCCGGATCCAGCTCGTCGATGTTGGCCGAACCTGCCATGAAGTTGCCTTCCATCATCAGCAGGCAGTAGATCGCTTCGTGAACGCCGGCGGCGCCCAGGGAGTGACCCGACAGGCTCTTGGTGGAGCTGATGGCTGGAGCCTTGTCGCCGAACACTTCACGCACGCCTTTCATTTCCGCGACGTCGCCGACCGGAGTCGAGGTGCCGTGGGTGTTCAGGTAGTCGATCGGTGCGTCGACAGTGGACATGGCCATCTGCATGCAACGGATTGCACCTTCGCCGCTTGGCGCCACCATGTCGTAGCCGTCGGACGTCGCGCCGTAGCCAACGATTTCGGCGTAGATCTTCGCGCCACGGGCCAGAGCGTGTTCCAGCTCCTCGACCACCACCATGCCGCCACCGCCGGCGATGACGAAGCCGTCACGGTCGGCATCGTAGGCGCGGGAGGCTTGTTCCGGGGTGTCATTGCGCTTGCTGGACAGGGCGCCCATGGCGTCGAACAGGAACGACTGGCTCCAGTGTTCTTCTTCACCGCCGCCGGCGAACACGATGTCCTGTTTGCCCATCTGGATCTGTTCCATGGCGGTACCGATGCAGTGAGCACTGGTGGCGCAGGCGGAAGCGATGGAGTAGTTCAGGCCCTTGATCTTGAACGGAGTGGCCAGGCACGCGGAAACGGTGCTGCTCATGGTCCGCGTCACGCGGTATGGGCCGACGCGCTTGACGCCTTTCTCGCGCAGGATGTCCAGCGCTTCCATCTGGTTCAGGGTAGAGGCGCCGCCAGAGCCGGCGATCAGGCCGGTACGCGGGTTGGAAACCTGCTCTTCGGTCAGGCCGGAGTCGGCGATGGCGTCTTTCATGGCCAGGTAGGCGTAAGCCGCCGCGTGGCCGACGAAGCGATAGATCTTGCGATCGATCAGCTCTTCGAGATTGAGGTCAATGGAGCCGGAAACCTGGCTACGCAGACCCATTTCGGCATATTCCGGGTTGAAGCGGATGCCAGGGCGACTTGCACGCAGGTTAGCGGAGACGGTCTCTTTGTCATTGCCCAGGCACGAAACGATGCCCAGACCAGTGATAACGACGCGGCGCATGCGGATAACCCTTAGAAGTTGTCAGTGGAGGTGAAAACGCCGACCCGGAGGCCTTCGGCGGTGTAGATTTCGCGGCCGTCGACGCTGACCGAACCATCGGCGATGGCCATGTTCAGCTTGCCCTTGAGGACGCGCTTGATATGAATGTTATAGGTGACTTTCTTGGCGGTCGGCAGCACCTGGCCAAAGAACTTCACTTCGCCCGAGCCCAGGGCGCGACCGCGGCCCGGCAGGCCTTGCCAGCCCAGGAAGAAGCCGACCAGTTGCCACATGGCGTCGAGGCCCAGGCAGCCCGGCATCACCGGATCGCCTTCGAAGTGGCAGGCGAAGAACCACAGGTCAGGGGTGATATCCAGCTCGGCGACCAATTCACCTTTGCCGTACTTGCCGCCCTCTTGGCTGATATGAGTGATGCGATCCACCATCAGCATGTTCGGGGCGGGCAGTTGCGCGTTACCTGGGCCGAACAGCTCACCGCGACTGCAGCGCAGCAGATCTTCCCGAGTAAAGGCGTTTTGTTTGGTCATGCGAGCTCCTCAATAGTCCCATGCGGCAGGGTGGGGCAAATCTTCCCGGCCGATCGAAGCGTTCATGCCTCGAGCCGGCAGCCTACTCATAGACTATTGCGTTGTGGTGAAAGTCACAGCACAAGGGACATGAATGTACACTTGTGCACTGAAATTATTATACAGGCCCTGTGAGGGGCCTGTTCGGGTGCCTAAGACTGCCGCACTTTCGCCCGCCACGCCAGTCGCAGATGGTCGATAAGTGGCCGCTACTGCACCCAGCGTTGGAGAATTTGCTGCAGATCCGTGCGTTTGAACGGCTTGGCCAGGTAATCGTTCATCCCCGCCGACAAACACGCTTCGCGGTCGCCCTGCAAGGCGTTGGCGGTCAAGGCGATGATCGGCAGATCGGCGCATCCGGGCAGTTGGCGGATCTGCCGGGTGGCTTCGTAGCCGTCGATCAGCGGCAGCCGGCAATCCATCAGGATCGCCTCGAAGATCAGGCTCTCGGCGCTGCGAATGGCCTGGGCGCCATCGGTGGCGATGCTGACCGTGAAGCCCAGGCTGCGCAGCATGGCCTGGATCACGGTCTGGTTGACCGGGTTGTCTTCCACCAGCAGCACGTTGCGTCCTTCGCCATGGGCATGCCCGCTGTGCACCCGCGGCGCCAGCACCGGCAGGCTTTGCTGGTACAGCGCCAGCGGGATCTCCAGGGTGAACACCGAGCCGCGGCCTTCCTCGCTCTGGGCGCGCAGGGTGCCGCCCATGCGTTCGGCCAGGGTGCGGGCGATCGGCAGCCCCAGGCCGGTGCCGCCATAACGCCGGGAAATCGAACTGTCGGCCTGTTGGAAGGCGTTGAACATCAGTTCCAGGCTTTCGGTGCTGATGCCAATCCCGCTGTCGCGCACGCTGCAGGTGAACCACAGCAGCTCGTGGTCCAGGGCCTGCCATTGCGGCTCGACGGTGACGCTGCCTTGCTCGGTGAACTTCAAGGCGTTGCCGATCAGGTTCACCAGGATCTGCCGGATGCGCGTCGGGTCGCCTTTGACCTGCAGCGACTCCATGCCGGGCGGCAGTCGCAGTTGCAGGTCCAGCCCGCGTTGCGCGGCGCTGTGCTGGAAGGCCTGGGCCGAACTGCTGATCAGTTCGGCGAGGTTGAACGGGATGTGCTCCAGCTCCAGGGCCGAGCGCTCGATGCGCGAGAAGTCGAGGATGTCGTTGATCACCTTGAGCAGGTGCTCGGTGGACTCGGAGGCCAGCGCCGCGTATTCGTGCTGTTCATCGGTCATTTCGGTGGTTTCGAGCAGTTGCAGCATGCCCAGCACGCCGTTCATGGGCGTGCGCAGTTCATGGCTCATCATCGCCAGGAAGTCCGACTTGGCGTTGTTGGCCCGCTCCGCTTCTTCGCGGGTCTGGATCAACTGGGCCATGGCCTGGTGCTGCTCGCGGCTGGCCTGCTCGAGGCCGGCGGCCAGGTTGTTGATATGCCGCGAAAGATCGCCCAGCTCGGCGTCGTCGACGATCGGCAGCGGAGTCTTGAAGTCACCCTGTTGAATGGCCTTGACCGCGGTGCCCATGGCGCTGATCGGCTGCGACAGGCTGGCCGCCAGGCGGCGGGCCAGGAGGAAGGTGAACAGCAGGGCGAACAGCGCGAGGATGCCGGCCTTGAACAGGATCTCCTGCTGGCGCTGGCTGAAGGCGTCGTTGGACATGCCGACGATCACCCGCCCCAGGTAGTCCTCGCTCGGACTCACGCTGGCGCTCGGGTCGTCCTGGAAAAAATCGTTGCTGAGCTGGATGCGTTGCAGGCGCACCGGGGCCTGGAACACTTCGACCTGCTGTGAGCGGTTGTGGGTCTCCGAAGGCTGCTCGACGTACACCAGGATCTTGTTGCGGCTGTCCTGGACTTCGAGAAAACGCACGTGGGGCGTGGCCAGGGTGGCCTTGAGCAGGCTCTCGAGACCTTCGCTGTTGCCCGAGATCACCCCGTATTCGGTGGCCGGCGCCAGCTGGTTGGCGATCAACTGGCCGGTGTGGTTCAGCTCCTGGCGCAGATCCTGGATCCGTACGAAGGTAAAGAAGCTGATCAGCAGCAGGGTCAGCAGCAGCGCCGGGCCGAGGCAGATGATCTGGGTGCGGGTACTGATGTCCCAACGGCGACGGAAGGTCATGGGCGTTTTTCTCCTTCGGCCAGCTGGGTCGCCACCGATTGCTCGTCAATCGGTTCGACACCCAGGGAGCGTGCCACTTGCGGGTTGCTCAACACCTTGAACGGTTGTGGATACAGGGTACGCGGCCAGTGGGTCGTGGGCCGGTCCAGCAAATCGTCGAGCACCTGCAGCCAGTCTTCCTGGTCGCTGTAGGTGCTGGCCAGGCTGCCGGCCTTGACGAAGCCGGCATTGGGGCCGATCAGCGCCAGTTGCCGGGCATAGCTGCTCAATAACAGGTTCTTCGCGGTTTTCGGGTTGTACAACTGCGGATCGTCCAGCCCCAGCAGGACGTCGCTGCTTTTCAGCAGGCTTTGCAGCGGACGGCTGTCATTGGTGTCGTCCCAGCGTTCGGCGACGATTTCCAGCCCCAGGGGATGGGCGGCCTGGTGCAGCTCCTTGAGCAGGAATTCGCTGTCGGCGCCGTAGAGCACGCCGATCCGCCGGGCCTGGGGCAGGATCTTGCGGATCAGCCGCAATTGCCGAGCCAGCGGCGGGTCGCTCCATAACAGGCTCAGCTGGGGCGAAGACGTTGTCCCCAGGCGCTGCTGAGCCTGGATCCGGCCGATGCGCAACACCAGCGTGGCCGGGCCCTGGGCCTCCTGCTGGCGCCATTCGAGGCTGGCCGGGTCGAGCAGGATCAGACGGGTGCCCGCTGGCAATTGACCGGGGGCAGGCAGGTTGGCCAGGGGCTCGAAGCGCACGTCGTCCTGTGGCCGCTGTTGCGCCAGTGCCTGGGCAAAGGCCTGCACGCCGGCGCTGTCTTCGGCGCCGGTCAGCAACACCTGGGCCGCCCATGCGGGGAGTGCACCCCAGAGGCAACAGAACAGCAGCAGGCGAACCCGGAATCGGCTCAAGGCAGGCGTCATCCCTGACTGACGGTGGCTCATGCTAGAACGTCAACTCCGCACTGAAGTAGAGGACGTGGTGCGAGTCATAGTTGTTGTCGACAAAGGTAGTGGGCTCGTCGTCGAGCCGTTGCTGGAGCACGCCGGCCAGCTCCAGGCTGCCCTTGCCCAAGGGGATACGCTTGGCGACGCGGGTATCGACCCGTTCGAAGCGATACCCGTTGAGCGCGCTGGAACCATAGTAGAAGAGCGCGCTGGACCAGCCCTGGCCCCAGTCGCGCAACCAGCCCGCCGAGCCGCTGTGGCGCGCGGTCAATTGCTCGTCCAGCGGGTTGCTGGCCTCGGCGTCGACATAGGCGTACGTCAGGCGCAGCCGGTCCGCCGGGTCCAGGCGCCAGTCCAGCTGGGTTTCAGTGCCGGCGAAGCGTGAGCTGTTGCTGTTACTGGCGATGTACTGGTTGTTGCGCAGCGGCTCGCTGATCATCCCGCTGATTTCGTCGTAGAACAGCTTCACATCGAGGTTCAGCCCGAGATCGGCGAAAAAGCCGTTGTAGCCCAGTTCCCGTGAGCGCATGCGTTCCTGGTCGAGGTTGCCCGGGCCGCGGGTCTTGACGAAGTACTGGGCGCTGGGCTGGCCGTAGGCGGTCGGGCTCAGCTTGGTGACCCGGTAGCTCCAGTTGACGTTGTTCTCGAACATGTCCGGCGAGCGGATTGCTTCCGAATATACCGCCCGCAGGCCGTGGCGCGGGTTGATCAGGTAGTTGACCGCCACCCGCGGGGTCAGCGAGCTGCCGCTCAGTTGCGAGTCCTCGAACATGGCGCCGCCCTGCAACAGCCAGTGTTCGGTGGCGCGCCATTCCAGCTGGCCGAAGGCGCGCCAGGTGCTGTCGTCGAGGGTGCCGTTGAAATAGGTTTGCGAGTCGGCGCGGTCGTAGCGATAGTTCAGGCCGCTGACCAGGCGCACGCCATCGGACAGGCTCAGGGTGTCCTGCAGTTCGAGGTCGTAGCGCGATTCGCGGGCGCTCTGGTCGATATCCCCGCAGACCGTGCGCTTGGCGCCGTCCTTCCATTGCGTCAGCACCTGGTTCGCCAGGGCCTGTTCGGCCGCGGTGCCTGGAGGGGCGCCGGAGCCGGTGAAATTGTCCATGTGCCGGGCCAGCAGTTCGGCGTAGTTCGGGTTGAGCTGCCAGAGGCGGGTCAGTTCCGGGCTGAACGACACTTCGGCGTCACAGGCGCGCCAGTTCTGCTGGCGGTCCCAGTGCTGGGCCGAGCCTTGTATATAAAGGCTGTGCTCCGGGTTGATGTCGAGGTTCCAGCGCAGCGAGCCGGCATAGTCCTTGGCGATCACGTCGGAGTTGTAGCCGGCCGAAGTGATGCCGGAGAACACTGGCCGGTAGGTATAGGGGCGCTGGTTGCTGCCTTCCTTGGCGCTGAGTTGCCAGTCGATGCTCTGCCGCTCGTCGAGCATCTGGCTGACCGACAGGCTGAAGCGGTTCAAGCGCCGGCTGTCGCGGTAGTCGGCGCCGTTGCGATCGCTGTCGAAGCCGTCGTCCTCCTGCCCGGACAGCGACAGACGCAGGTCGCCGGTATCCCAGCCGGTGCCCTGGCTGGCGTACCAGTCGCTGATGCCGCGCTGGCCGCGGGTGACCTTGATCCGCGTGCCGTGGCTGTTGGCGGGCGAGCGGGTGATGATGTTGATCACCGCCATCAGCGCGTTGGCGCCGTAACTGACGGTATTGGGGCCGCGGAACACCTCGATGCGCTCGATGTCCTCCATGGCCACCGGAATGTCGCTCCAGTCCACGGTGGCCAGGCCTGCCCGGTACACCGAGCGCCCATCGATCAGCACCTGCATGCGGCGTGCTTCGCTGGCATTGGTGCCGTGATAGTTCACCGCGGCCTGGTTGCCGCTGATATTGCCGACCATCATCCCCGGCACCAGGCGCAGCAGCTCGCTGATATCGCGGGCGCCGCTGGCGTTGATCAGTTCGCTGTCGAGCACGGTCATGCTGCCGGGCACGGCCGCGGGGGACTGTTTCAGACGGGTGGCGGTGAGGATTTCCGGCAGCGGCTGGCTGTCCAGGAACAGATCGTCGGCCAGCACCGGGGTGCTGCAAAGCAGCGCCAGCAACAGGGATGGGCGGGAGAGGGGAGGGCCAGGATACACGGCACAGCCTTGATAACGAGTAATTGCCGCGCATGTTAACCGAGATGACCGGGTTTTCCAGTCGATAACCCCGACATTCCCCGTCCTAATCGGTGTTTTCCCGGCATTTGTGCCTAATTGTTCACAGGGCTGGCCGCCGCAGGGGCGCCCCGTATAATGCCGCCATCGCCACTGTATGGATTGACGGATTGCATATGACTGAACAGCGCCCTATCGCGGTCCTGGGAGGCGGAAGCTTTGGTACCGCCGTGGCCAATCTGCTGGCCGAGAACGGTCATCGGGTGCGGCAGTGGATGCGTGACCCGGAGCAGGCGGAGGCCATTCGCATTCATCGCGAAAATCCGCGTTACCTCAAAGGCATCAAGATTCATCCGGCGGTGGAGCCGGTGACCGATCTGTTGGCCACCCTGAACGACAGTGACCTGTGTTTTGTCGCCTTGCCCTCCAGCGCCCTGCGCTCGGTGCTGGCGCCCCATGCGCAGTTGCTCGCCGGCAAGCTGCTGGTCAGCCTGACCAAGGGCATCGAAGCGCAGACCTTCAAGCTGATGAGCGAAATTCTCGAAGACATCGCCCCGCAAGCGCGGATCGGCGTGCTGTCCGGGCCGAACCTGGCCCGTGAAGTGGCCGAACACGCCTTGACCGCCACCGTGGTCGCCAGTGAAGACGAAGAACTCTGCCAGCGTGTGCAGGCGGCCCTGCATGGCCGGACCTTCCGCGTCTATGCCAGCGCCGACCGCTTCGGCGTCGAGCTGGGCGGGGCGTTGAAGAACGTCTACGCGATCATTGCCGGCATGGCTGTGGCCTTGGGCATGGGGGAAAACACCAAGAGCATGCTGATTACCCGGGCGCTGGCGGAAATGACCCGTTTCGCCGTCAGCCAGGGCGCCAACCCGATGACCTTCCTCGGCCTGGCGGGGGTCGGTGACCTGATCGTCACCTGCTCGTCGCCCAAGAGCCGCAACTACCAGGTCGGTTTTGCCCTGGGCGAAGGCCTGAGCCTGGAAGAGGCGGTGGACCGGCTCGGCGAGGTGGCCGAAGGCGTGAACACCCTCAAGGTGCTCAAGGTCAAGGCGCAGGAAGTGGGCGTATATATGCCGCTGGTGGCCGGATTACATGCCATCCTGTTTGAGGGGCGCACGCTGAACCAGGTCATCGAGCTGCTGATGCGCGGCGAGCCGAAAACCGATGTCGATTTTATCTCCACCAGTGGTTTCAACTGAGCAGGACAGGAGCGAGACATGAACGATACGAATTCCGAAGCCAAGTACGAATCCATCCTGCTGCGTGTGCTGTGGATGCTGGTGTTCGTGCTGGTCTGGCAAGTGGCGCAATTCATCCTTGGCGCGCTGGTGCTGGTGCAACTGATCTACCGGCTGATCTACGGCTCGCCGAGCGCCAGTTTGATGAACTTCGGCGACAGCCTGAGCCAGTTCCTGGCGCAGATCGGTCGTTTCGGCAGTTTCCATACCGACCAGAAGCCTTGGCCGTTCGCCGACTGGCCGGCCCCGCGGGCCCCTGAAGGTGAAGCGCCGCATGTGGTGCCACCGGCGCCCCATCCGGTGCGTGACGAGGAGCCCAAGCTGTGAAGCTCTGGGTGTTGCGTCACGGTGAAGCCGAGCCTCACGCGCGCAGCGACGCCGAGCGCAACCTGACCGAGCATGGCCGCGAGGAGGCGCTGCGCAGCGCTGCGCACCTGATCGGCCAGCCGCTCAGCGCGATCATCGCCAGCCCTTATGCGCGGGCGCAGCAGACGGCGAAGCTGGTGCGCGAAGCCCTGGGCTTCGAAGCGGAAATCCGCACCGCGTCCTGGCTGACGCCGGACAACAACCCCCTGTCGGTGGTCGCCCAGCTCGACTCGGCGGACAACGTGCTGCTGGTCAGCCACCAGCCGCTGGTGGGCAACCTGATCGGCTTTCTGCAGCACGGTCATCTGCGCAATCCCCAGCCGATGCACACCGCGGGCCTGGCGGAACTCGAAGGCGACTGGCCGCTGGCCGGCCTGATGACCCTCAACAGCATCAAGAATCCCTGAGCCAGAGCCCTCGAACTCGTGGGAGCGAGGCTTGCCCGCGAAGGAAGCGGCGCGGACTGTCCGAAGCAGCGCGTCCGCCTTCATCGCGGCAAGCCTCGCTCCTACCACGATCTGTTCTTTTCGCTACATTTCTTAACTTGCAGCGTTCCTTTGTGCGTGGAATAGTCGCCCGAGCAAGTGCTTGGTTGGCTAGCCTCACGATCAGAACAAAAACAAAGGAGCGAGTCGCATGTCTGCTGCTTTTCGTTTGCCGCTGGAAGTGTTCTACGAGCGCGAAGCTCGTCATCCCCGCCAACGTTTCCTGGTCCAGCCCCTGGGGGGTGGCCGGGTCGAAGAACTGACCTGGGCCGACGTCGGCCACCAGGCCCGCTGCGCCGCCCACTGGCTGCGCGCCCGCGAGCTGCCGCCGGGCAGTCATGTCGCGATCATTTCCAAGAACTGCGCCCACTGGATCATCGCCGACCTGGCGATCTGGATGGCCGGTCACGTTTCCGTGCCGCTGTATCCCAACCTGACCGCCGATTCGGTGGCCCAGGTGCTGGAGCATTCTGAGTCGGCCCTGGTGTTCATCGGTAAGCTCGACGACTGGCCGGCGATGGCCCCCGGCGTGAAGCCCGGGCTGCCCACCATCAGCCTGCCGATCTGTCCCGAAGGCCGCTTCGACTTCACTTGGGACGAGTTGCAGCAGTGCTCGCCGATCCAGGACGACCCCAACCCCGCCGCCGAGCAACTGGCGACCATCATCTACACCTCGGGCACCACCGGCCTGCCCAAGGGCGTGATGCACAGCTTCGGCACCCTGGGTTTCGCGGCTTCACGCGGCACCCAGCTGTTCGGCCTCGGGCCGACGGACCGGCTGCTGTCCTACCTGCCGCTGTGCCATGTGGCCGAGCGCATGTTCGTCGAGATGGCGGCGATCTATACCGGGCAGACGGTGTTCTTCGCCGAGAGCCTGGAGACCTTTCTCACCGACTTGCAGCGGGCGCGGCCCACGGCGCTGTTCGGCGTACCGCGGATCTGGACCAAGTTCCAGATGGGCGTGTACAGCAAGGTCCCGGCCAAGCGCCTGGAGTTCCTGCTGGGCCTGCCTTTCATCGGCAAGCGGATCGGGCACAAGGTGCTGGCCGGGCTGGGGCTGGACGCCCTGCGGGTCGCCTTGTCCGGCGCCGCGCCGGTGCCGCAGACCCTGCTGGACTGGTACCAGCGCCTGGGCCTCGACGTGCTGGAGGTGTACGGCATGACCGAAAGTTGCGGTTATTCCCATATTGGCCGTAGCGGCCAGCATGTACCCGGCTGGATCGGCCGGCCCTGCCCGGACGTCGAGGTGCGGATCGACGAGGCCGGAGAGGTCCAGGTGCGTAGCGGGGCGACCATGCTCGGCTACTTCAAGGACCCGCAGAAGACCGCGGAAACCGTCACCGCGGATGGTTTCCTGCGTACCGGCGACAAGGGCGAGCAGGACGCCGAGGGCAATCTGCGCCTGACCGGGCGGCTCAAGGAGATCTTCAAGACCAGCAAGGGCAAGTACGTGGCCCCGGCGCCGATCGAGAACCGCCTGGCGGTGCATTCGCGGATCGAGCAGGTGTGCGTGGTCGGCGATGGCCTGAGTGCGCCGCTGGGCTTGTGCGTGTTGTCCACGGCCGGTTTGCAGGACGCCGCAGGCAACGCCCGTGGCGGCCTGCATGCGAGCCTGGAAAGCCTGCTTGACGAGGTCAATGGCGCGCTCGACAAACATGAACGCTTGCACCGCCTGGTGGTGGTGAAGGACAGTTGGGCGGTGGAAAACGGCTTTCTGACCCCGACCCTGAAGATCAAGCGCAATGTCATCGAAGCCACCTACGGCGAGCGCTTCAAAGAGTGGAGCGAGCGCTCCGAAGCGGTGCTGTGGCAGGATTGAGCGCGGATAACCTCCCTAAAGGATGTAGTGATGAGCCTATGGCGTACCACCCCGAACATCGAGCAACTGAACGCGATCCAGAAAAACACCATCGGTGAGGTGCTGGACATCCGCTTCGAGTCCTTCGACGACGAATCCCTGACCGCGAGCATGGTGATCGACCATCGCACCCATCAACCCTATGGCCTACTGCATGGTGGCGCCTCGGTGGTGCTGGCGGAAACGGTCGGCTCCATGGCCAGCTACCTGTGCATCGACGCCAGCAAGTTCTACTGCGTGGGTCTGGAGATCAATGCCAACCATCTGCGCGGCCTGCGTTCCGGCCGGGTGACGGCGGTGGCCAGGGCGATTCATATCGGGCGTACCACCCATGTCTGGGATATTCGCCTCTGCAGCGACGAAGGCAAGGCCAGCTGCGTATCGCGCCTGACCATGGCCGTGGTGCCCCTGGGGCAGACGCCGCCGGCACGTTGAGTGCTACCCATAGGCTGAAGCGGAGTGTCATCATTCTTGACCGTTACTGTCATTGCCGCCGGGTAATGGCATGCGGACAATCAGCCATCGTTTTTTGTTCATGAGTTAGCCGGTATGTCGCAACAGGTGTTTTTCACTCACGCCAACGGATTTCCCTCGGGTACCTATGGCAAGTTGTTCGCCGCCCTGGCACCCGAATATCAGGTGGCGCATTTGCAGCAGCACGCCCACGATCCGCGCTTTCCGGCGGACGACAACTGGCTGAACCTGGTGGACGAACTGATCCACCATCTGCAACAGCAGGTCGAGCCGGTGTGGGGTGTTGGCCATTCCTTCGGCGGCGTCCTGCACCTGCATGCGGCGCTGCGTTGTCCGGAGCTGTATCGCGGGGTGGTGATGCTCGATTCGCCGGTGCTGACCCGCGCCGATCAATGGGTGATTCGCGCCGCCAAGCGGTTCGGTTTCATCGATCGCCTGACCCCCGCCGGCCGGACCCTGGGCCGCCGCGAGGAGTTCAGCGACCTGGAATCGGCGCGCAAGTACTTTGCCGGCAAGACCCTGTTCCGCGGCTTCGACCCAGAGTGTTTCGACGCCTACCTGCAACATGGCCTGCATCAGGTCGACGGCCGTTTGCGGCTGCGTTTCGACCCGGCCACCGAGATCAGTATCTATCGCGGCGTGCCGCACACCAGTCCGGGCCGCCCCCGCCAGTTGAAGGTGCCGCTGGCGGTGGTGCGCGGGCGCCAGAGCCGGGTGGTGATGAAGCACCACGCCAGCAGTGTCGGGCGCATGCCCCATGGCGAATCCCTGAGCATGCCGGGCGGGCACATGTTCCCGCTGGAGCGCCCGCAGGACACCGCGGCCCTGCTGAAAAAACTCTTCAGCCGCTGGCAGGCCCGCGCCGAACGGAGCTGCGCATGAGCGCCGCGGTGGAAGAAGTCCGCCTGAGCCTGCCGCATATCGAGCTGGCGGCGCACCTGTTCGGTCCCGAGGACGGCCTGCCGGTCATCGCCTTGCACGGCTGGCTGGACAACGCCAACAGCTTCGCGCGGCTGGCGCCCAGGTTGCACGGCTTGCGCATCGTCGCCCTGGACATGGCCGGGCATGGCCATTCCGGACACCGCCCCCTGGGCGCCAGCTATGCGCTCTGGGATTACGTGTATGACGTCTTGCAGGTCGCCGAGCAACTGGGCTGGAAACGCTTTGGCCTGCTCGGGCATTCCCTGGGGGCGATCGTCTCGCTGGTGTTGGCCGGCTCGTTGCCCGAGCGGGTGAGCCACCTGGCGCTGATCGATGGGGTGATTCCGCCGACCGCCAGCGGGGAAAACGCCGCCGAGCGCATGGGCATGGCCCTGCAGGCCCAGCTGGACCTGCGGGACAAGCGCAAGCCGGTCTACGCCACCCTGGACCGCGCCATCGAGGCGCGGATGAAGGGCATGGTCGCGGTCAGCCGCGAAGCCGCCGAACTGCTCGCGCAACGCGGCCTGATGCCGGTCCCGGAGGGCTATACCTGGCGCAGCGACAGCCGCCTGACCCTGGCTTCGCCGCTGCGCCTGACCCAGGAGCAGGCCCTGACGTTCGTCCAGCGCCTGGCCTGTCCGGCCCATCTGGTGGTGGCGGCCGACGGCATGCTGGCCAAGCACACAGAGTTGCTGGAGCGGCTACCCTTCAGCCGGGAACAGCTGCCCGGTGGCCATCACCTGCACTTGAACGACGAAGACGGCGCGATCCTTGTTGCAGACTGTTTCAATAGGTTTTTCGCCGTTTCTTGACTTGCAGCAGGCAACTGTCGAGGCTGGGCGGGTTGAAATGGGAGACAACCATGATAGATCTCTATACCGCTGCGACCCCGAATGGCCACAAGGTCTCTATCGTGCTCGAGGAACTCGGCCTGCCCTATACGGTGCATGCCCTGAGTTTCGACAAGAAGGAACAAAAGGCTCCAGGCTTTCTCAAGATCAATCCCAATGGCCGGATTCCGGCGATTGTCGACCGCGCCAACGGCGATTTTGCGGTGTTCGAGTCCGGCGCGATTCTCATCTACCTGGCTGAACTCAGCGGGCAACTGCTGCCCAGCGATCCCCAGGGCCGTTCCCGGGTGATCCAGTGGCTGATGTTCCAGATGGGCGGCATCGGTCCGATGCAGGGCCAGGCCAACGTGTTCTTCCGTTATTTTCCGGAAAAGCTCCAGGGCGCCATCGATCGTTACCAGCATGAAACCCGGCGCCTGTACGAGGTGCTCGACAGCCGCTTGCAGGAGGTCGAGTTCCTTGCCGGCGACTACAGCATTGCCGATATCGCCACCTTTCCCTGGGTGCGAGGCCATGAATGGTCCGGGGTTTCGGTGGACGGCCTGGCGGCCCTGCAACGCTGGATGGCGACCCTCGAGGCGCGGCCGGCGGTGCAGCGCGGGCTGCTGGTTCCGCAACGCACGGATGACGCCAGTGTCATCAAGGGCGCCCAGGCCATGCTGATCCGATGAGAGCACCCATGCGTTTATTCAGTGTCCTGCTGTTGTCCGCTGTCAGCCCCTTGCTGTTCGCCGCCGATTTGCCCGGCAGCCATGACTTGCCGATCGTGCCGCGCATGCCTGACGCGCAGATCGTCGACTATCGTCCGGCGGCCGAGATGGAGCGGATCTACCCCATGGGCTCGATCCGCAAGATCAGCGGCCAGTTGCGTTTCGATGGCCAGGTCGGCGCTCGTGGCACCACGACTTCGGTGACCTACGAGTTGCCGCCGGAGCATTCCTCGACCGCGGCCTTTACCGCCGCCCGCGAAGCCTTGCAGGGGCAGGGCGCCGAACTGTTGTTCTGGTGCCAGGCCCGCGATTGCGGGGAAAGCAGCCTGTGGGCCAACGAGGTGTTCGGCAACGCCAAGCTGTATGGCGCCGATGCCCAGCAGGCGTACCTGCTGTTGCGCCTGGCCGCACCCAACGACAATTCGCTGGTGGCCCTGTACAGCATTACCCGCGGCAACCGCCGGGCGTACCTGCATGTCGAGCAATTCGACGCCAGTACTCCCCTGGGCGAGTTGTTGCCGACCTCGGCCACCCTGTTGCGCCAGCTCAAGGACACCGGCGAGCTGGACCTGCCCAAGCTCGGCGGCGAGCCCCAGCCGACCTGGCTGACCTTGCTGTCGCGCGGGTTGAACCTCGATACCACCTTGCGGGTCAGTGTTTCCGGGCCGAATGCCGAAGCCTGGCGCCAGGCCCTGATCGGCCAGGGCGTGCGGGCGGCACGCATGGAAAGCGGCAGCCGCGAGGCCCCTGGCCTGCGTCTTGAGCTGCTGCGCTGAACCGCTGCATTGAACGGGCTTGGGCGAACGGGCATCCACCGTTCGCCTACGCTTGGTGAGTTGACCTTTCTCGAGATTCCAAATGCTCAATAATGATCGCCTGTTGGTGCAGATCCTGCTTCTGGTGCTGTTCGGCGCCAGCTTCTGGGTCATGGCGCCGTTCTGGTCCGCGTTGTTCTGGGGGGCGGTCCTGGCGTTTGCCAGCTGGCCGCTGATGCGCCTGCTGACCCGCTGGCTCAATGGCCGCGAGGCCCTGGCCGCGGCCGTGCTGACCCTGGGCTGGATGCTGCTGGTGGCGGCGCCGCTGGTCTGGCTCGGCTTCAACCTGGCCGACCATGTGCGTGACGCCACCGCCTTTATCAAGGATGTGCAGGTCGATGGCCTGCCCGCAGCGCCGAGCTGGCTGGCCGGCGTGCCCTTCGTCGGTGAACGGCTGGTGGGGCTGTGGAACAGCATCGACCAGCAGGGCGCGGCGATGATGCTGGCGATCAAGCCCTACCTGGGGCAGGTCGGCAACTGGCTGCTGGCCCGCAGCGCACAGATCGGTGGCGGGATCCTCGAGCTGACCCTGAGCATCGTCTTCGTATTTTTCTTCTATCGCGACGGGCCGCGCCTGGCGGCGTTCGTCCACGGGTTGCTGGAGCGCCTGATCGGCGACCGCGCCGGCTACTACATCGAGCTGGTGGCCGGTACGGTGCAGCGGGTGGTCAACGGTGTGATCGGCACCGCCGCGGCCCAGGCAGTCCTGGCCCTGATCGGGTTCCTGATCGCCGGCGTGCCGGGTGCGCTGGTGCTGGGGATCGTCACCTTCCTGCTCAGCCTGATTCCCATGGGCCCACCGCTGGTGTGGATTCCGGCCACCGCCTGGCTGGCCTGGAAGGGCGAATACGGGATGGCGGTGTTCCTCGGTATCTGGGGCACCTTCATCATCAGTGGTGTCGACAACGTGCTCAAACCCTACCTGATCAGCCGCGGCGGCAACCTGCCGCTGGTGATCGTGCTGCTCGGGGTCTTCGGCGGGCTGATCGCGTTCGGTTTCATCGGCCTGTTCATCGGCCCGACCCTGTTGGCCGTGGCCTACAGCCTGTTGACCGACTGGAGCGCGAGCCAAGCGCGGGGCGAAGACAAGCGCCTGTAGCCGCTGCTCGACAGCGGCTACAGCGGTACGGTGGTGGCGGATGATCAGGCGGCGACGTCAACGCCGCCGGGGGCAAGGTTCGTGGACGGGAGCCGGGTACCGCCCGGCACACGGGCGACTCAGACGCGGGGCAGGCGCACCACGGTGGTCAGGCCGCCACCAGGGGTTTCTTCCAGGTGCAGTTGCCCGCCCAGGCGTTCGGCGGCCTCGCGGGCGATGGTCATGCCCAGGCCGACGCCGCCGGAATTGCGGTTGCGCGAGCCTTCCAGCCGGTAGAAGGGTTCGAACACTGCTTCGCGCTGGTCTTCGGCGATGCCCGGGCCATGGTCGATGACCCGGATCAGCACCTGCTCGCGGCTGTCCTGCAGGCTGATGCGGGCATGCCCGGCATAGCGCAGGGCGTTGTCCAGCAGGTTGTTCAGGCAGGAACGCAACGCCATCGGCTGCACCTGCAGGGGCGCGCAATGGCCGTTGGTCTGCACGTCGGCGCCCTGGTCCTGGGCGTTTTCACAGAGCGATTCCACCAGCGCTTGCACATCCATCCACTGCACAGCTTCGCTGGTGCGCTGTTCGCGCAGGTAGCTCAGGGTCGCGTCGAGCATGCTGATCATGTCGTCGAGGTCCTGGCGCATCTGGCCCTGCAGCTTGTTGTCTGCGATCTGTTCCAGGCGCAACTTGAGGCGCGACAGCGGCGTGCGCAGGTCGTGGGAGACCGCGCCGAGCATGCGCCCGCGTTGCTTGACCTGCTCCTGGATGCGCCGTTGCATCAGGTTGAAGGTGTGGGCCGCCTGCCGCGCTTCCCGTGGGCCGGACTCGTCCAGCGGCGGGCTGTCGAGGTCTTCGCTGAGGCGCTCGGCGGCATCGCTCAGGCGCTGGATCGGCCGGGTCAACAGCTTGGCGCCGTACCAGGCGGCGATGATCAGCGAGATGAACTGGAAGGTCAGCGGCACGATCGGGCCGCCGAACCAGGGACGTGGTGGCCGCGGCTCGAAACGCCCGCCGCCGGGCTGTGTCTGGCCGCTGAATTCGCTGGCCGGCGGGCGCGGAGGCGGGCCGTAGAGACGGAACCAGAAGAAGGCGAGCAGGTGGGCGAGCACGATCGCGATCAGCAGCACCCCGAACAGGCGGCCGAACAGCGTATCGAAGCGCCCACGCATCAGCCGATGTCTCGGGCGTCGAACAGGTAGCCTTCGCCGCGCACGGTCTTGATCAACTGCGGCGATTTCGGGTCGTCGCCAAGCTTCTGCCGCAGGCGCGAGACCAGCAGGTCGATACTGCGATCGAAGGCTTCGATGGAGCGCCCACGGGCGGCGTCCAGCAATTGTTCGCGGCTCAGGACCCGGCGCGGGCGTTCGATGAACACCCAGAGCAGGCGGAATTCGGCGTTGGACAGCGGTACGACAAGACCGTCGGCGGAGATCAACTGGCGCAGCACGCTGTTCAGGCGCCAGTTGTCGAAGCGGATATTGGCCCGCTGCTCGGTGCGGTCGTCGCGGACCCGGCGCAGGATGGTCTGGATCCGCGCCACCAGTTCCCGAGGCTCGAAGGGCTTGGCCATGTAGTCGTCGGCCCCCAGTTCCAGGCCGATGATCCGGTCGGTGGGTTCGCAGCGGGCGGTGAGCATCAGGATCGGGATGTCCGACTCGGTGCGCAGCCAGCGGCACAGGGACAGGCCGTCTTCGCCGGGCAGCATCAGGTCGAGCACCACCACGTCGAAGTGTTCCGCCTGCAAGGCCTGGCGCATCGCCGCGCCGTCGGTCACGCCGGTGGCGTGGATATTGAAGCGGGCCAGGTAGTCGATCAGCAGTTCGCGGATCGGTACATCGTCGTCGACGATCAGCGCCCGGGTGTTCCAGCGCTTGTCGTCACCCGTGCCAGGTGCTTTCTGATCGTCATTGAGGGGAGCTGGAATGTTGTGCATGCGTGCGATCGTCTGCCAGGTAGGCTGCCAACCACAAAGATGGGCGGCGAGGTGGTGGCTTCAGCATAGGCGTCCGGCCCTGGGGCTGGAAGTGCTGTTCGGGAGTGTTGCGGCTGGCGAGGGTAGCCGGGCGGGTTGTTGCCGGCGTGTCGGGAGTGTATCGGGCTCGACACAATTACCGCCAGGGTCGGGCATTTGCACGGTTTTATCGATACGCAAGCTGCCGTTGGCGATGAATTACCGATCATCGGGTCCCGGAGCGTCGTCGCTTGCGCTACAATCCGCGCCGATTTCGACTTGCCTGAGAGCCCCTTCATGTCCGCTTGCCAGACTCCTATCATCGTCGCCCTGGACTTTCCCACCCGTGACGCCGCACTGAAACTGGCTGATCAGCTGGACCCCAAGCTGTGCCGGGTCAAAGTCGGCAAGGAACTGTTCACCAGTTGCGCTTCGGAAATCGTCGGCACCCTGCGCGACAAGGGTTTTGAAGTCTTTCTCGACCTGAAATTCCATGACATCCCCAACACCACCGCGATGGCCGTCAAGGCCGCCGCGGAGATGGGCGTATGGATGGTCAATGTGCACTGCTCCGGCGGCTTGCGCATGATGGCGGCCTGCCGCGAAGTGCTGGACCAGCGCAGTGGCCCGAAACCGCTGCTGATCGGCGTGACCGTGCTCACCAGCATGGAGCGTGAAGACCTGGCCGGCATCGGCCTGGATATCGAGCCGCAGGAGCAGGTGCTGCGCCTCGCTGCCCTGGCGGAAAAGGCCGGCATGGATGGCCTGGTCTGTTCGGCCCTGGAAGCCCAGGCGCTGAAGGCCGCGCACCCGTCGCTGCAACTGGTGACCCCGGGGATCCGTCCTGCGGGCAGCGCCCAGGACGACCAGCGGCGCATCCTCACCCCGCGCCAGGCGCTGGATGCCGGTTCCGATTACCTGGTGATCGGCCGTCCGATCAGCCAGGCGGCGGACCCGGCCAAGGCTCTGGCGGCCGTGGTGGCCGAGCTGGCCTGAATCCGGCAGCGCAGTGCTGGCTGTCGGCGATAGTGCAAGCGCGCTTCGCGCTATCGCGAGCAAGCTCGCTCCTACAGAGAGTGCCTAGGCCCTTGTAGGAGCGAGCTTGCTCGCGAAACGATCGGACAGACAACCCGATTCAAAGAGCCACGTTCAAACCTTCAGCACCAGCTTGCCGAAGTTCTCGCCGCTGAACAGCTTCATCAGCGTTTCCGGGAAGGTTTCCAGCCCCTCGACGATATCCTCCTTGCTCTTGAGCTGCCCCTTGGCCATCCAGCCGGCCATTTCCTGCCCGGCGGCGGCGAACTGGGGCGCATAGTCCATCACCACAAAACCTTCCATGCGCGCGCGATTGACCAGCAACGACAGGTAGTTGGCCGGGCCCTTGACCGCCTCCTTGTTGTTGTACTGGCTGATGGCGCCGCAGATCACCACCCGGGCCTTGAAGTTCAGGCGGCTGAGCACGGCATCGAGAATGTCGCCGCCGACGTTGTCGAAGTACACATCGACGCCTTTCGGGCATTCGCGCTTGAGGCCGGCATGGATGTCTTCGCTCTTGTAGTCGATGGCCCCGTCGAAGCCCAGTTCGTCGATCAGGAACTTGCATTTGTCCTGGCCGCCGGCGATGCCGACCACCCGGCAGCCTTTGATCTTGGCGATCTGCCCGGCAATGCTGCCCACCGCGCCGGCCGCGCCCGACAGCACCACGGTTTCACCGGCTTTCGGCGCACCGACGTCCAGCAGGGCGAAATAGGCGGTCATGCCGGTCATGCCCAGGGCCGACAGGTAGCGCGGCAGCGGCGCCAGCTTCGGATCGACCTTATAGAAGCCGCGCGGCTCGCCGAGGAAATAGTCCTGCACGCCCAGGGCGCCATTAACGTAGTCGCCGACGGCGAAGCCGGGGTTGTTCGAGGCGATCACCTGGCCCACGCCCAGGGCGCGCATCACTTCACCGATGCCCACTGGCGGGATGTAGGACTTGCCTTCGTTCATCCAGCCGCGCATGGCCGGGTCGAGGGACAGGTACTCATTCTTCACCAGGATCTGCCCGGCCGCCGGTTCGCCGACGGGAACCTGCTGGTAGGTGAAGGTTTCGCGGGTCGCCGCGCCCACCGGGCGTTTGGCGAGCAGAAACTGGCGATTGGTCTGGGTGGTCATGGCAGGCACTCAAGGATCGATGGAACCCTAGTTGATAGACCTTCAGCCCTGATGCCGCAAGGTTTGCCGCTGTAGCGAATAGGGGGCGATCCAGAGGCGTGATGGTCGTATGGCCGCCTTCATCACCATCGCGGATAAGTCGGCAACCGGCCCTCTGATAGTGCTGCCGCGTGCCCGTTGCCTGTGCCTAGACTGGGCGAATCCGATCCATGCATTCCATCGAGGGCATCACCATGAGCATGACGTTTTCCGGCCAGGTCGTTTTGGTCACCGGCGCAGCGGCGGGTATTGGCCGGGCCACGGCCCTGGCGTTCGCCACGCAGGGGCTGAAAGTGGTGGCGGCCGACCTCGACGTCGCCGGTGGCGAGGGTACGGTGCAATTGATTCGCGCCGCCGGTGGCGAAGCACTGTTCGTGCGCTGCAACGTTACCGACGAGGTGGATGTGCAGAACCTGATGGCCCAGGTGGTAAGCAGCTACGGCCGCCTCGACTATGCCTTCAACAATGCCGGGATCGAAATCGAGAAGGGCAAGCTGGCGGACGGCACCCTGGACGAGTTCGACGCGATCATGGGAGTCAACGTCAAGGGCGTCTGGCTGTGCATGAAGCACCAGTTGCCGCTGATGCTCGCCCAGGGCGGCGGGGCCATCGTCAACACGGCGTCGGTGGCCGGCCTCGGCGCGGCGCCGAAGATGAGCATCTATGCCGCCTCCAAGCATGCGGTGATCGGCCTGACCAAGTCGGCGGCCATCGAATATGCGAAGAAGAAAATCCGGGTTAACGCGGTGTGCCCGGCGGTGATCGACACCGATATGTTCCGCCGCGCCTACGAGGCCGATCCGAAGAAAGCCGAATTCGCCGCGGCCATGCACCCGGTCGGGCGGATCGGCAAGGTCGAGGAAATCGCCAGCGCGGTGCTGTATCTGTGCAGCGACGGCGCGGCCTTCACCACCGGCCATGCGCTGGCGGTCGACGGTGGCGCCACCGCCATCTGACGCTCGCCAGTCTTAGGGGCGGCCCTGGTGACCAAGCGTTGCCTGGGTTGTACCGGATCGACCTCGACCATTCTGAAAACGACCTGAACGTAGCTTTTTGCCATTATTCCGACGCCAGAGACTTGTGCTCCAGTGCAGCCCGTTGCGAACCTGCAAAACTGGACAATGGCCCTGTTGCCATTGGGGACTGGAAGGGGACTGAGCGCAATGAATTCGGCCACGAACGGACGTTTTGCCAACCTCGGCATGGCGAAAAAACTGGGTGTCGGCTTCACCCTGGTGCTGCTGCTGACGGCGCTGGTGGCTGCCATCGGCGTCTGGTCCCTGCAGACCATCAGCCAGCGTTTCGATGGCCTCAAGCAGATGTCGTCACTCAACAGCGGCTTGCTCAAGGTCCGCCTGCTCGAACAGAACTATGCCTTGCACGGCGACGCCAAAACTGCGGACGCCTTGCACGAGGGCGTCGACGCCTTGCTGGCCCTGGCGGCGCAGCTCAAGGAACGTTCGGCGGCGAATGTGCCGGTGATGACCGATGTCGAGCAGGCGCTGGGGGCTTACCGCAAGGCCTTCGACGAGTTCGTCGAGCTGACCCAGGCCAAGGACCTGGCGCTGGAAATGGCCAGTTGGTCAGTGTCCAGCGTGGCCAACAACCTCGACGTGCTGCAGGCCGGCCTGGCCGACGACGGTACCTATAGCCTCAAGGAGTCCGCCGGCAAGGAGGGCAGCGAGTTCGTCGAGCAGGCCAATCAGGTCAGTCAGGTTTCGCGCTTGATGCTGCAAGCCATGAACGAAGCCCGGGTGCGCCTGGACCAGAGCCGCAAGGGCGAGGAAGAGGTCGAGCAGGGCAAGATCGAACAGGCCGACCAGGCCTTGGCCCAGGCCGAGCAGCTCAAGACCCTGGTCAAAGACGCCGGTTATCAGACGGTGCTCAACGAAGTGGTCGGGCATATCGGTGGTTTCAGCGAGAAGCTCGCCGAATACACCGGCTTGCTGGCGCAGGAGAAAAAGGTCTATCAGCAACTGCACGAGCGCGCCGCGCAGGTGATGGAGCGGGTCGACCAGGCGTACGGTGCGCAGGATCAGTCGATGCAGGCGGAGCTGAAAAAGAACTCGCTGTTGATCGTCGCGTCTTCGGCCCTGGCGTTGCTGGTGGGCGTGTTGGCGGCCTGGATCATTACCCGCTTGATCGTCACTCCGCTGCGCAGCGTGATGCGCGTGGCGCAGCAGATCGCCGCCGGTGACCTGAGCGCGACGGTGGAGGTGACGCGCCGGGACGAAATCGGCCAGCTGATGCTGGCAATGCAACAGATGGGCAGCGGCCTGAGCGGTATTGTCAGCGGCCTGCAGGCAGGCATCGAACAGTTGGCCAGCTCGGCCCAGTCGCTGTCGGCGGTGACCGAACAGACCAATCTGGAAGTCAGCAGCCAGAAGGAAGAAACCGAGCAGGTGGCGACGGCGATGAACCAGATGACCGCCACCGTGCACGATGTCGCGCGCAACGCCGAAGAAGCCGCGCAGGCGGCGCAGACCGCCGACGACAAGGTCGAAAGCGGCCAGCAGGTGGTGCGCCAGAGCATGCAGCGCATCGAACAGCTGGCGGATTCGGCCACCAGCGCCAGCTCCAGCATTGAAAGCCTCAGCGCCGAGATCCAGAACATCGGCACCGTGCTCAGCGTGATCAAGAGTGTCGCCGAGCAGACCAACCTGCTGGCGCTGAACGCGGCCATCGAAGCGGCGCGTGCCGGCGAGCAGGGCAGGGGCTTCGCGGTGGTGGCCGACGAAGTGCGGGCCCTGGCCAAGCGCACCCAGCAATCCACTGAAGAGATCGAGCGCCTGGTCAGTGCCTTGCGTTCGGCGGCGCAGTCCTCGGTGCAGCAGATCCAGAGCAGCGGCGAACTGGTCAAGCTGGCGGTCAGCGATGCGCTGCAGACCGAAAGCGCGCTGGGCAGCATCGCCACGGCGGTGTCGCTGATTCAGCAGATGAACCAGCAGATCGCCGCGGCCGCCGAGCAACAAAGCTCGGTCGCCGAAGAGATCAACCGCAGCGTCACCAGTATCCGCGCCAGCGCCGATCAGTCGTCACTGGCCATGCAGGGCAATGCGGCGTCGAGCATCGAGCTGGCGCAGTTGGGGGCGGAGTTGAAGGGGATGGTCGGGCATTTCCGGTTGTAATGCCGCAGGTGCTTGCTAAAGGCTGCGCCGCCAGGGGCGCAGCCTTTAGGCCGTGCCGCGCGTATTGCTCGCGCGGCTGTTGCCGGTCAGTCGTAAATGGCTTTCTTCTTCCAGTCGGCGTCGGCTTCGACGACCTTCAGGCCTTCGGTCAATTGGTTGACCTCGCCTTCGACCGGCTGGGTGTTGGTCAACACCATCGCGTTGGAGCGGGCCAGGAGTTTTTCCAGGTACTCCAGCTGTTCCCGATAGACCGCCGGGTCCGGCTGCTTGCGCAGGTATTGCACACCGCGCTCGAACGCCAGGCGCGCCTGGCCGGGTTGTTCCTGCTGCAGGGCGTACTGGCCGAGGTTGTTGAAGAACTCGATGTGCAGCAGCACCAGGATGTGGCGGATTTCCCGGATCCAGTGCTTGGCTTCGTTGGTCGGCAGGAAGCCGTCCTGGGCGGCGCGAGTCACCTGGCCATGCAGGGCTTCCAGAAGAAAGCGCACGTCCTTGGCCTTGGCTTCGGTCTGGATCGGGCAGGGCGGGTTGTTGACTGGAATCGATTCGCCCTGGCCGACCAGCGCGTTCAACTCGGCGATACGCGCCTTGAGCGCGGCATCTGACTTGTTCAGGTTCAACAGACGCTGAACGACGTTGAGTTCCAGGCGGGTCATCAGCAACTTGAGCCCTGGCGACATGAACTGGCCGGGGAAGGTCTCGGTGATTTCGCCGCAGCGGCGCAGGCGGTCATTGAGTTCGACCTTGGTACGGGCCTTTTCCAGTTTATTGTTTTCCACCACATGGTTCATGTAGCCAATGGCGATCAATATTACGATCCCGGCTACTACTAGCAGGGTGATCATGAGTGGTGTCACCGTGTAAGACCTCTTTCTGGGGTTCGCGTACGAGTGGCGAGTGTAGTGACTTAGCCTTGGGGCGCCTAGCGCAGGTCGACGAGCAGAAACAGGCCGATTCTCTGCTTATATAGGAAATGTCTGGCTGGTTTCATATTGCCATCACCTAAGGATGTGGACTATAGCGTCTTGTCGAGTGTCAGAATATAGGCGTCAAGGCACAGGCTGCACAAATGCCCGAAAGGGCTCGCAAACCACCCCGAAGTCATTGATTTAAATAAATTTATATCAGGGGGTTGACGACCCTCCAATCCATCCATAGAATGCGCGCCACTTGCAGCGTAAAGCACACAGCGAAACGCGGCAGGGAGTGAATGTTGTAGCGTGTCCCCTTCGTCTAGTGGCCTAGGACACCGCCCTTTCACGGCGGTAACAGGGGTTCGAGTCCCCTAGGGGACGCCAATGCGGGAATAGCTCAGTTGGTAGAGCACGACCTTGCCAAGGTCGGGGTCGCGAGTTCGAGTCTCGTTTCCCGCTCCAATTTTAAACGGCACTGCTTTCGGGCGGGGCTGAGTGAAACCAGAACCAAATCTTCGGAGGCGGATCTGGACACCGAAACACACACCATGTGTTCCGGGTAGCGTGTCCCCTTCGTCTAGTGGCCTAGGACACCGCCCTTTCACGGCGGTAACAGGGGTTCGAGTCCCCTAGGGGACGCCATTTGCGGGAATAGCTCAGTTGGTAGAGCACGACCTTGCCAAGGTCGGGGTCGCGAGTTCGAGTCTCGTTTCCCGCTCCAAACATAGAGCTACAGATTCTCAAAGGTCTGTAGCTCATCGAAAAAGGGTCCCATTCGGGACCCTTTTTTCGTTTCCGTCGGCAGTGGCCGCGTTTCGGTCCGTTGCTCCTCTGTAGTGCGGGATGACGCTGCTTTCCCCTTGTCCTGTACGCTGGCGCAGATCCTGTTCGGCGCCTGCATGCTCCTGACCGTGCGCCCAACCTTTGTGAGTAGGCGTTTGGCACAGGGTTTGCGAAGGTCTGGGCCTGATTGACCATCGATAGAGTGGTGCACCTTTAAATGAGTATCTCCGTGGCGACAACTAAGGGTAATTGGCGGGCGGTCATCGCACTGACGTTGGCGGCCTTTGTGTTCAACACCACGGAGTTCGTTCCCGTCGGGCTATTGAGCTCGATCGGCAGCAGCTTCGACCTGTCGACGGCCCGGGTCGGTCTGATGCTCACTCTCTATGCCTGGATAGTGTCCCTGACTTCGCTGCCGGTCATGTTGCTGACGCGCAACGTCGAGCGACGCAAGCTGTTGCTCGTGCTGTTCGGGATGTTTATCGCCAGTCACATCCTGTCGGGGCTGGCCACGAGTTTCGGCATGCTGTTGCTGAGCCGGGTCGGTGTGGCCTTGTCCCATGCGCTGTTCTGGTCCATTACCGCGTCCCTGGCGGTGCGTCTGGCACCACCGGGAAAACAGGTCCAGGCCCTGGGTTTGCTGGCCACCGGTACTTCCTTGGCAATGGTGCTGGGTATTCCCCTCGGCAGGTTGCTGGGCGAGGCCATGGGCTGGCGGACCACCTTTATCGTGATTGCTGGCCTGGCTACCGCGCTGGTCTTCTGGCTGGCCAGGAGCCTGCCGTTGTTGCCCAGCCAGAACTCGGGTTCTCTCAGAAGCCTGCCGGTGCTGTTCAAGCGCCCTGCGCTGATAGCGCTCTATGTGCTGACGGCCCTGGTGGTCACCGCGCAGTTCACGGCTTATAGCTATATCGAGCCTTTCATCAAGGTGGTGGCCGGCTTGAGTGGCGATGTGGTGACCCTCATCCTGCTGCTGTTCGGTGGCGCCGGTATCTTCGGCTCGCTGTTGTTCAGCAGGTTTCACCGCTACAGCCCGCAGCGCTTTCTGCTGGTGACGGTGGCGTTGCTTATTCTGTGCCTGGCATTGCTGTTGCCGTTGAGCGGGGAGGTCTCGTACCTGGGCGGGCTCAGCCTGATCTGGGGGATGGCGATCATGGGCTTCGGGCTGGCGCTGCAGTCCAGGGTCCTGGTGCTCGCTCCGGACGCTACCGATGTGGCAATGGCGCTGTTTTCGGGGATCTACAATATCGGCATCGGCGGCGGCGCGCTGCTTGGCAGCTGGGTAGGGGGCCAACTCGGGTTCGCCTATATCGGCTTGGCCGGCGGCTTGCTGGCGACCTTGGCGCTGCTACTCTACTGCGCATCCATCTACCGCCTGACCCGGTCCAGCGTTTCGGGCGCCGACGGGGCTGAGGTCGCGACAGAGAAGTAGAGCTCTGGAGCAGGGCGCCGAGAGGCGCCAGGAAAAAAGAGGGGGCAATGATTCGGCTGAATCATTGCCCCTCTTTTCAATCAGACAACAAGCCCTGCCTCCCTATGACGGGGGGCAGGGTTTCAGTTCTCAGAACTGCAGGCCAACCTGCGGCACCTTGGTCGCTTCACCAAAGACGCTGTTGCTGGATTGCTGGTCCGAATTGAAGTCGATGCCGACCAGGCCACCGTAGAGCTGTCCGGAGGCATGCGAACCATCGATCTTGCCGCCTGCCGATGACAGGCGCAGCGTACCGAAGTTCATCCCCGCCAGCCCGCCCAGACGCGCGCCGTAACCGCCGCTGACGTTACTGGTGGTTTTGGAGTTGCTGATCTCCCCTTCATTCATCCCGGCCAAGCCACCCACACTGCTATAGCGACCGCCGTTGACCGAACCTTTGGCGGAGGAGTTGGCGACCTTGCCCTGCTGTCTGCCAACCAGGCCGCCGACCTGGCTATCGTCGCCACCGTTCACCATGGCGGATGCCGTGGCGTTGCTGATGTCGCTGTTTTGGTTGTAACCGACCAGGCCGCCGACCTGGCTATTGTTACCGCTGCTCACCGTGCCGGATGCGGAGGCGTTGATGATACGGCTATCCTGGCTGTGGCCCACCAGGCCGCCGACCTGGCTATTGTCGCCGGCGGTCACCAGGACGGCTGCCGAGGCGTTGGTGATATCGGTATTTTTGCTGTAGCCGACCAGACCACCGCTCTGGCTGCCGTTGCCGGCGGTCACTGTGGCAGATACCGATGAGTTGGCGATATTGCTATTCAGGCTATAGCCGACGAGGCCACCGATAAGGGCGTCATTGCCGCCGGTAACGGACAGGGAGGTGGAGGACGCGTTGGCGATGGAGGACTTTTCGTTGTAGCCGATCAGCCCGCCGATATTGGCCTTGCTATCGCCTTTCACCGTGCCGGCCACCGTTACATTATCGATACGGCTGTTCTGGTTGTAGCCAATCAGGCCACCCACATTGCTACCGTACAGACCGGACACATTGCCTTTGGCCGAGCTGTTGCTGATCGAGCCATTCTGGTTCGTGCCGATCAGGCCGCCGATATTGGCATTCCTGCCGCCTTTCACCGCGCCGGAGAACAACGCGTTATCGATGCGGCCGCCCTGGTTATGGCCAACCAGACCGCCCACATTTTTGCTGTACAGGTCGGACACGTTGTTGCTGGCAGAGCTGTTGGCAATCGAACCACCCTGATTCTTGCCTACCAGGCCGCCGATCGCTTCCGTGCCATTGCCGGTTACGTCGCCGCTGGCGTGAGAGTTGACCAGCGAACCCTGGTTGGAGCCGACCAGGCCACCGATCCGACCAGCCCGGCTACCCGAGACATTGGTGCTGGAGCGGGAGTTGCTGATGCTGCCATCGCCAGTATTTTCGCCGGCCAGGCCACCGATGTTCAGGTTTGCGCCGGCGAGGTCGATCGTGCCGGTGCTGGAGGCGTTGGCGATGACTCCGCGGTTCGAACCCACCAATCCACCCGCGCCTCTGGAGCCAGCATTCATCTGCCCCCGGAGGGTGATATCGGCATGGCTATTGGTGATTTTTGCCACGCCACCGGAGCTGGAAACGTTTTCGCCTACCAGGCCACCCATTGCAAAGGTGTACTGGTTGCCGATCACCAGGCCGCTGGCCGAGGAGTTGGCGATGTCGCCGTTCAGGTTGAGCGCGACCAGGCCGCCCAGCGAGTTCAGATGAGAGGCTCCGGTCACCCGCACGTCCTTGGCCTTGACGTTGCGGATGCTACCCATGTTCACCGCGGCCAGGGTGCCGACCTGGGTGTTGTAGTAGGTGGAATAAGCACCACTGGCTGAAATGCGTTCGAGGTTCAGGTTGCTGATCTGCCCCGCGTTGGTACCGAACAGTCCGACAAAGGCGGTGCTGCTATAGAGCGACAGGTCGCTGATGGTATTGCCCAGGCCATCAAGCTTGCCGGTGAAGGAGCGATCTTCGCCAAGTGTCCTGAAGCTGCCTTGGCCGGTAATCTGGTTACCCAGTACATAGCGGCCATTCATGTTTTTTTCGATATCGCGCAACTGCTTCAGGTTCTGCACCACCTGGTAGGACTCGCCGTTGGCGCTGAAGCGGGCATCCGCACCGGAGAGGGTGACGCTCTTGTCATCCTTGAGGCTGTGGCCGTTTTTGGAGTTCAGCTCCAGGCTCGCTCCCGTTCCGGTCAGCGCGACATCGTCATTCAGGCGAATGCCACCCTGCGCGGCATTCAGGGCCAGGGCCGCGCCGTCGCCGGTGGCGCTCAATGCTGCGTTCACCTGGACGTCGCCGCGTTCGGCGGTCAGGCCGAGCTTGTTGCCGCTGTTCCAGGACACCGCCTTGTTGACCGACAGGTTGCCCTTGCTGCTCAATTCGACGTTGGTCCGGGCCAGGTTCTGGGCCAGGGTATCGGCGTGCAGGGTAGGGCCGGCATTGCCGTTACGCGTGCCGTTCTCTGCCTTGGAAACGCTCACCTCGTCCGCGCTGATCTTCCAGGTGCCGGTCGTGCCCTGGTCGGCGTGCGTATCCACTTGCGCAGCCAGTTGGACCTCGACCCGGGCGCCGCGGTTTTCCACCACGCCACCGTTACCCTGGCCACCCAGGGCGCTGGCGTCCTGGCGCCCAGCCACCTGGACGATGCCGTTGTCGCCGCCGTCCAGGACAATCTTGCCGGCCTTGTTCTGCAAGGTCTTGGCCTCGATCACGCCCTGGTTGCTCACCACGTTTTTCAGCAGGCTGCTGGCGCTGCTGGCGGTCATCAACACCTGGCCGCCGTCGGCCTTGAGCAGGCCACCGTTCTGCACCAGGGCATCCACCGCGGCACCGTTCACCTGCAGGTTGAGCAGGCCGTTGCCGTCGAAGTTGACGCTGAAGTCCTTGCCCGCGCCCAGCGCGACACTGCCCATCTGCGCCTGGATCACCCCGCTGTTGCTGACCTGGGCGCCTAGCAACGCGACGCTGCCGCCCTCGCTGGCGGTGATCTGGCCGGCGTTGCTCACGGCAGAGCTGGAATTCCCGGTAAAGCGGTAAGTGCCGTCGAGGAAATCCTTGTCGCTGATGTTCTGGGTGGAGGCCACCAGGCCGCCGACGTTGACCTGGGCGGACTTGCCGAAGACCACGCCATTGGGGTTGATCAGGAACACCTTGCCGTTGGCATTGATGCGGCCCTGGATATCGCTGCCATTGGTGCCCACTACCCGGTTGAGGGCGATCGATTGGCTACCGGGCTGGTGGAAGCTGACGCTTTCGTCGCCAGCGACGCTGAAGTCGTTCCAGTTGGTGATCAGTTTGTTGCTCTGTTGATCGACGCTCATATGTTTGCCGTCGACCGTGGTATGGATGCCAGCGTCGCCCGAGACTATCGCCGCTCCGTTCGGCAGGGCGAAGGCCGGGGCCTGGGCCAGCAGGCCCAGCAGCGAGAAGCCGGCGGCGATCACGACCTTGAGGCGGCTGGATTTGCCACGGCGTCGGGTTCCTTCGCTGGCGACGTTCCAGCAACCAGTGGCCTGGTTCCAGATCAGTGCATAGCTTTTGTTCATGATGCTTCCTCTATATGAATACTCTGCTGATCCCCCCAGCAGAACGGGTACAACGAATGCGGGGCAGGCGCCGAGGCGATCACGCAAAGCCGGGGCGCCTTCCCTCCATGTGGGAGGGAAGTTGTTTGTCTCAATCCGTGCTTGATTTCATGGGCCTCCAGGCAAGGGAGATTCATGGGTTTTTTGTCAGATAAGACCTGCTACATAACGTCTAGAAAATGGCTGTTCGAGTGTTTCGAGTGACTATCCGAATTCACGATCGAATTGATTGCGAGCCTGTGCGTGCCAGCGTTGAGGCTGGCGTTATTTGCATGTAAATGCCTGGTTGCTCAGAGGGCTATATTAATTAACAAAAGGAAATAAAATAAAAAACCAGAACTTTCTTAACTGGTATACGGCGCTTTCCTAGTTGAAGTAAGGCAGCTAGCCATTGCGCTCGTCATATTGAAGTCCTTGCAGCCTGGCGACCGATGGCGTGGCAGAATCAGAAGCGCGATTTTCTGGGGAAACCACCGCTTTCTCCGCTTTGGGAGGCATCGCAAAAACAGCGGGCCAGGGCCTTGGGCCTGCCTGGCAGGCCTTCTCGATGGTCGAATCTGGGCGGTTTCGGGCTGCGGTGCTTTTGTTCTGAGAGAGGGTTGTCTAAGTTAAAACCTGGATGTAAGCCGACAGGGTTGATACTTCATGCATGTCTGGAAATATCAGATCCATGACGGCATGATATTTCGAATGTCAGGGGGTAATAGAAATACCCTCGGTCTGGAGTTTCTGGATCGAAAGTACTTGTTTCTAGAAAGTACTGATGCGCAGGCTAGATATCTAGCGATATGGACTCTGCGGGAGATTGCTTATTCTGTTCGCTCTTTTCGGCTTTCGCATATGAGTGAGCATGTTGTTCCTTTTAGGAATCGTCCTACTGATTACGACGCCTATCTACTGTAGTTTTCCTGCCTCCTGCCTTTCTCGAACGTCACGAATACCCGCACGGTTCGCTTCGTCGAGTCCATCGATGTTTTTGCATGGCGCGTAACAACGGGGGGGCTGCCCTTCGACGCATACCGAGGTAGAGAATTTACCGTGAAGACTCCAGCTATCGCCGGACTGATTCTGGCCAGTTTCGCCCTGTTTTTTCCTGCGTTCTCCCAGGCCGGCATCAACCTGGAAAACACCCGTGTGGTGCTTGCGGCGCCGAGCAAGGAAGCGTCCCTGGTGATCAAGAACAGCGCGGCCGAGGACCTGATGTTCCAGGCCTGGGTCGAGTCGGCCGATAAGAGCGAGGATGTGCCTTTCGCCATCACCCCGGTGCTCAAGCGCCTGGCTGGCGAACAGCAGCAGGTGTTGCGCATCCTCTACAGCGGCAAGGGCCTGCCGACCGACAAGGAGTCGGTGTACTGGCTGAACGTGCGGGAGGTTCCGCAAAAGTCCCGGGAGGAAAATACCCTGCAAATCGCCGTGCAGCAGCGCCTCAAGCTGTTCTACCGGCCGGCCGGGCTACCGGGCAAGGTCACGGAGGCCCCGCAACAGCTGAAGTGGCGCCTGCTTGCCAAAGACGGCAAACCCTATCTGGAAGTGGCCAACCCGTCGGCTTTCCACCTGTCTTTTGCCGGGATCACGTTGCGGATGGGAAGCAAGAGTTTCACCGCGCCGATCGATATGGTCGCGCCGACTGCGACTTCCCGGGTCGAGATGGCGGACCTGCCGAACGGCGTCCAGGCTAACGACCTCAAGGTTGAATTCGAAGTCATCGGCGATTTCGGTGGAATCCTCAAATATGACGGCGCCATTTCCGGCTGAGGCCTGGCGTCATCTGGTGGCGACGAGAGCGTTTTTGCTACTTTTCTTTGGTCATCATTGACTTGTATCTGGGCTCTAAATGGGGCTTGGGGAAGGGCTCTCTATATATGCGTAAACTGATCTTCATCTTGATATTTTTATCCGGTCTGTTTGCTCGGGAAGCGTTTGCAATTTGCACGCTTCCGAATGTTCCGCAAACACTGGACATTGTTTTACCCGCTCAGGCCACCATTAAGGCCGCTCCTATTGGAGGGGAGCTTGCTAGGCGTGAGGTGAAGCTCTGGAAGGGTTCTTCTAAGTGTGAGGCCGGGGATAGTCTCACTGCCAAAATCAAGACTGCACTGAAGCCATCGGGGGTGCCTAATGTGTATGAAACAGGTGTCAAGGGCCTCGGCGTTCAATTCTGTGTGATCTGGTTTACTGACGGTTTGGTGTGTCCTTTCTATTCACAGGGAATTCATGGCGTTGGGGAGTGGCCTCTCCCTGACTCTCTAGTGATGAGGATCATTCGCACCGATCGCAATGTAGGGTCAGGAAAAAGTGTGCCGATGGCATTCACCATAGATTGGCTAATCGGAGGCGCTGCCTTCCAGGTCAGAGGACAAGGCACTACCGAACTGGTCAACGATGTGTTTTTCGCCGGATGCGAATCGGTGGGCGCGGCGGTCAATGTGCCAATGGGTAAACAGACCATCGAACATATTACCAAGGGCAGCGTCAGGGAGGTGCCGTTCAACTTCGATGTCCGCTGCGACGGCTTGAAGCCTGACACGAAAGTTCCGGTAAAAGTCTACTTCGAAGGCAACTCCCAGGCCGACGGCCTGCTCAAACTTGTCAATCTGGGCCAGCCCGGCGTTGCATCGGGAGTTGGTATTTCCCTGGTCAATAACAAGGGCGTCAAGTTGCCGTTCAATATTGCCAGGTCCATCGCCCTCGATTGGAATAGAGAGGTGGTGGAGGGCTCCATTTACCGGTTCTCCGGCAGCGCCAAATACGTTCCAACAGGTGGCGAGATAAAACCGGGCAAGGGCGATGCAACCATGAGCTTCGTTCTCAACTACAACTGATCGTCATCGGTGGCGGGCACATATTCTTCTGCTCGCCGACCTGTTTCCTGTCCCGATCGGATGGCTATCGCGAGCCAGTTGCTGTCCAGCCTTCCCGAGCCCCCAGAGCACAAGGGCGCGCACAGTCGAGAAAGGCTCTCGCCGCTCGATTTCACAACCGCCGGCGCCCGGCTAGAATACCGACGGATCACTCTTGATCCATCCCCCATTGCCACAGATCAAAGCGGCACTCTCCATAAGAGGGTGACGCTATTGCTCGTGGGACAACGGCCCATTTGCGCAGGTTGCCGGGGTTCGATTCACAGGAAGGTATTCCATGATTCCAGCGTGTTGTCGGATGGTCGCTCTCTGCCTGTTACTTGTTCTGTCACCCGCCCTGGTCGCACAGGAGCCTGACATCTCCCTCGTCGCAAGGGTGGCAGTGACCAGCCGGCCATGGCTGAGTGAAGTGGATCGACAGTGGCTGGCAAGCAGAGGCCCACTCACGATCGGGGTGGCATTGCCCGACTATCCGCCGCTGGGCATGCTCGACGTCAATCGTTTCCAGGGCGTTACCGCGGATTACCTCGCCTTGCTGTTCGAGATCCCCCCCAGAGTCCGTCAGTTCCCTTCCCGGCAGGCGGCATTGATCGCCCTGCACAAGGGTGAGATTGACCTGGTCGGCGGTGGCTCCGCGATGGATGCCGAGGATAACGGTCTGCTCCTGACCCAGGCCTATGAACCGAACCAATCGGTGCTGGTAACCGCCGAAGGCCGTCCTTTCGACCCACAAGCAACCGGCACCCGGCTGGGGGTGTTTGCCGGCTACCGTGTCGAGGAAAAGGTCTCCGCGGTTTATCCGAACAGCCAGATCCTGCCATTCGCCTCGCCGCTGCGCGCGCTCGAGGCGTTGAGCCTGGGAGAGGTCGATGGGGTGATCGATGATGCGGTGTCCGCCCACTATCTGCTCAACATCAACTACCTGCTGGACCTGCACATCGAAAACTTCGCGCCGGTGGAAAGCCGTGGTTTCGGCTTCCTGGTGCGCGCCTCCGATACTCGCCTGCATGCCGTGATCGAGCGAGCCATTCCGACCATTCGCTCACGCCATAGCGAAAGTATTCTGCGCAATTGGAGTGCGGGGAGCAGCCTGCGCCTGACTCAGCAGCGCGTGACGCTGACGCCCGCCGAGAACCGTTGGCTGGACGCCCATCCGGAAATCCCAGTGACTGTCCATGACTCTCTCGGCGCCCTGGGACAATTGGACAACGGTGGGCAGGTGCGGGGTATCGGCCCCGACTATCTCAAGTTGCTCAGCCAGCGCAGCGGCCTGACGTTCCGCCCTGTCCGCGCGCAGAATTATGCCGAGATGAACGCGCAGGTAACCGAGGGCAAGACCCTGATGACCTCGGTTACGTCTGCCGACACCGACACCGAGGCCTATATGGATATCCTTCTTCCTTATCTGAGGAGCTCGGTGGTACTGATGGCCGGACCTAAGGCAGCCCGTACCCAGGGCAGTCCTTTCCATAGCCTGAATGACCTGCAAGGCAAGCGCCTGGCCAGTGTCCCGGGTTATTTCGTCAATCAGATCATCCAGCAGAACTATCCGGATATCCGTTTACAGATCTATCCCAACTTTCTGGAGGCCATGCGTAGTGTCGACGACGGGCGTAGCGACGCGTTCATCGGCAGTGACTACACCGGTCGTTTCCTGTCCGCCCAGCGTTTCAACAACCGCTTGCGCGTAATCGGCATTCTCGACGAGTTCTCCCGACCGGTCAGCCTTGGGGTGCTGAAGGGGCAGGAAGAGCTGCGCAGCATCCTGGAGAAGGCCCAGGTGGCGATCACCCCGGAGGAAGTGGCGGACATCGTGGAGCAGTGGGAGCCGCGTATTTCTACCTTGGGCAGCCATTTCTGGCGGGATCATCGCAGCAATATCCTCCGGCTTGGCGGTGTCTTCGGCTTGCTGGTCCTGTTGTCGCTGATCTGGGGTTTCTACCTGACCCGGCAGGTGCGCAAGACCCGCCAGGCCGAAGGCGAGCTGGCGCTGGCGCGGGAGAAGGCCGAAGCGGCCAACGAGGCCAAGAGCATCTTTTTGTCCACCATGAGCCATGAGATCCGTACCCCGCTGAACGCCATCATCGGCCTGCAGGAAGTGGTGCAGCAGAAGGCCGAACGGGGCGAGCTGGACCTGGCGTCGCTGGCCGTCGCGCAGGAGGCGGCACAGGGGCTGCTGCTGTTGCTCGGCAATGTGCTCGACCTGAACCGGATCGAGTCGGGGATGATCGACTCGGCGCCCGAGGCGGTGCTGATCAAGGCCCAGATCGAAGCGATCGCGCCCCTGGTGGTCGGCATGGCGCGACAGAAGCAGCTGGCGTTCGAGATGCGGTTCACCGGCGACATGGAGCAATGGGTGCTGATCGACCCGCTGCATTTGAAACAGGTGCTGTTCAACCTGCTGAGCAATGCCATCAAGTTCACCGAGCGGGGCCGGGTGACGCTGCATGCCTCGGGCAGCCGGGAGGCAGAACATCTGCACCTGTTGCTGGAGGTCATCGACAGCGGTATCGGCATCTCGGAGCAGGACCAGGCCAGATTGTTCCAGCCATTCTCCCAGGTCAGTTCGGCTCAGGCCGGGCAAACCTTTGGCAGTGGGCTGGGGCTGAACATCACCCGGCGGCTGGTCGAACTCATGGGCGGCACTATCGTCCTGAGCAGCGAACCGGATATAGGCTCCTGCTTCAGCGTGACCCTGCAACTGCCTCTGGCCGAGGCGCCTGCCGAAGCCGCGGCAGAAGTACCGCAGGCGAGCACGGAGCCGCTTTCGCTGAATATCCTCGTTGCTGAGGACAATGCGTTCAGCCGGCTGACGCTGGAAGAGCAATTGCTGGTCCTGGGGCATCGCGTGACGCTGGTCGAGGATGGGCAGGCGGCGTGGGAAGCCTGGCTGGCCGCCGAGTACGATGTGTTGATCACCGACAGCCAGATGCCACGCCTGGGCGGCTATGACTTGACCGTGCGCATCCGCCAGATGGAGCGCGAGGAGGGGCGCCGGCGCTGCTGGATCCTGGGGGCGACCGCCAGTGCCGAGGACGCGGAAATCCAGCGCTGCCTGGCCGCCGGCATGGATGAGGTGGTGTTCAAGCCCCTGACCCAGCAGGTGCTGAGGCAGGCCCTGGAGAATACTCAACGAGCCCCTGCGCGGGCTTGAGCACGACGAACCGGTCACCAGGACAGATCCCATCCCGGATAATCGCGGTGCTGACTGAGCGGGCCGGACGCATTCAGCGCCGGCTTTCCCTGCATCGCTCTGGCCTGCATGGCCCCCGCCTGAATATCTCCCCGCTTCACGTTGATATGCCGTTGCGCCGTTCCTCCAGGGTGGCCATGGCAAGATAAATCCTAGAGAAATTTAAGATTCGGCTGATTTACGTCTGACCTGGGCTCCACTCACTCTTTAGCGCATTCGAGCCGCGTTCCGCACACCACCCTGCCTACAGTCCCCAATCACGCGTGGCATTCCTCTCACAGAGAGCAGCCGTGGACAGCGAAGCCGCTCCCCTGAAACCTTCCTGCCCGATGACGGACACGTCCGCACCAATCGCAGGCCGCTGACCAAGCCCTTTTAAACATTCCTTCCATCGGAGATGACCATGACCACTCTCTATCGCGACATGAATCAAGCCCAGCTCGACGCGGCGTATAACAACACCGAGGCAGTGCCGGATTTCCCCGGTATCTACGCGGATTTGCAGGCGCGCAGCGCCAGTTTCTACGCCTCTGTGGCCGGCCGGCTCGATCTGCCTTACGGCACCGGCTCCAGGCAGCGTTATGACTGGTTGCCCTGTGGCAAAGCCGACGCCCCGACGTTCATCTTCATCCATGGCGGGTATTGGCAGAATTGCAGCAAGGAAGATTTCGCCTTCATCGCCGCCGGTCCCCTGGCTGCGGGGTTCAACGTCGTCCTGGCCGAATATACGCTCGCGCCGCAAGCCTCGATGACACAGATCGTCAGTGAAATTGGCAGCCTGCTCGAGCATCTCCAGGCCGACGTTGATCACCTGGGTATTGCGGGGCACAAGGTGGTCCTGAGCGGGCACTCGGCAGGAGGCCACCTGGCGATCCAGTTCCGTTCGCACCCATGGGTGACCGATGTCCTGGCGATCAGCGCATTGGTCGACCTGGAGCCCATAAGCCTGTCGTGGCTCAACCAGAAACTGAGTCTCTCGGAAGCGGAGATCAATGCCTATAGCCCGCTGCACCATATCGGCAAGGGCGCCCATACATGGGTGGCGGTAGGTGCCGACGAACTGTCGGAACTGGTCCGCCAGTCTGATGAATACGCCAAGCAAGCGTTGGCCCGAGGAGAGTCTGTGCAGCTGATTCACGTGCCGGGCTGCACGCACTTTTCAGTCCTGGACGAAATGGCAAAACCGCAGGGAATCTTGCTTCAGGCCTTGTCATCCGTCAGCTGATCGTGGATCGGAACTGAGCAAGCCTGTGTCGAGCCGTCAGTTGCTGGCGGCTCGCTTGAGCAGGGGCTTACATCGACAGGATCAGGCGTCCGGCGAACAGAATCAGGATCACTCCCATGGTTCGCTCGAACCAGTGGCCCATACGCATGAACAGCAAGCGCACCCGCGGGCTGGAAAAGAACAGCGCGACGATCACGAACCACAGCGCGTTCACACAACACATCCATACACCGTAGAGCGCCTGCACCTTGAGGGGCGTGGTGGCGCTGATCACCGTGGTGAAAATCGCCAGGAAGAACAGCGTGGCCTTGGGGTTGGTGGCGTTGGTCAGGAAACCGGTCATGAAGGCCTTGGGCAAGGTCTGCCGTTGCACCTGATCGTTGTTCGTGTCGCTGCCCTCGATCGATGTCTTGGGTTTGCTGCGCAACAGGCTGACCCCGAGATAAAGAATGTAGGCACCGCCCACCACCTTGGCCACGTTCAGCAGCCATGGCGTGGTATGCATCAGCGCACCGACCCCCAGCAGGGTGTACAGCACATGCACGGAAATCCCCGCACCGATGCCGATGGCCGTGCACAGCCCGACCACCCGGCCAAAGCGCACGCTCTGGCGGATGGTCACGGCAAAGTCAGGCCCGGGAGCCACCACGGCGAGAAAGTGGATGGTCGCCAGGGCCAGGAATTCGCCTAGATAGTTGGAAAGCATTTCAACTCCAGAAGGTCAGGGGGGACGAGCTGCCGCGATAGCCGACAAAAAAGGAAAGGCTCAGGCGCGGGTTGGCCACCCCCGGGGTGACTGCGTGCATGCGCCTTGAGTTGAACATGATGAAATCCCCGGGCTCCGGGCGGATCTCCAGCGAGGGTGTGCCGAGCAGGGCGGGCTCGATGCCGTAGCTGTCGCCGCGCATGTCGTCGAACTGGTCCGGGGAAATATCGTGATTCCACATCTGCAGGGCGCCACCCGCGTCAGGCATGTTCAGGTAGAGGTTGCAGGCGAACTGCGCCTCCAGGCTGTGGGCCTGGAAGCTGTCGGGGGCGTCCTTGGCGAAAATGTCGTGATGGGCAAGGAAGCACACCCCGGGTTTCACCACCCGCGACAGGCCAACGTACATCTTGCGCCCGTACAGGTTTTCCAGGTGGGCGCCGGCCGGCCAGGACTCGTCGAGCATGCAGCGCAGGGTGTCGACGGGAGACGCATAGGGTGCGCAACGCGTGCGCAGTTCGGCGATGTTGGCGGTGGCGCGTTCGAAATAGTCTTCGATCAGCAGCGGCTGGTTTTCCGCCTCATAAAACGCCATGCCGATCCGCCCGATGCTGGGGGCGTTGATGTAGCCCTCGAAGCCGGGAGCGAGAATCTTGTCACCCAGCTGGATCGCCTGGGTGTGCGGCAGGAAATTCTTGATGCGCAGGGCGAGCACTTGTTCCTGGGCCAGTTTCTTTATGCACGTCTCATCGAGACGCTCGACGTCAAGCATCATCTGCAGATCCCTCTATCCGATAATCGTCGAACCCGCGCACGCGGGTTTCCCCTGTGTCAGGCGATGCGTCGCGTGATGTGCAAGGCGACACCGCCGATGAATCAGTCCACGTGGTAGTGAACCGAAAGCATTCCTTTCTTCTGCGAGAGGGAGGCGATAGTGACGTTGCCCAATTCCTTCAGGCGCTTCACATGGGTCCCCCCGCAGCCATAGGCGGGAAGCTCGCCGAAACCGATTTCCCGCGAGCCTTCACGCAGCGAGACCAGGCGCGGCAGGTCGGCGGCAATCCAGTGATCGATGCCACTCTGCAGGCTGTCGACGTCGAGTTCCTGCGGGCTGTCCCCGGGCTTGAAAGACACGCGGCCCTCACCAGGCCAGTGATGGGCCTTGACCGGGACCCAGCCGCGGGTTTCGCCGAAATGACCGATCAGGTGCCCGGCCGAGTGCATGCGGGTATTGAACTGGCGGCGCTGTTCATCGACCTGGACCTGGACCATGCCCGGTTGCACCGGCTGGCTGACGTAATGAATGATTCGCTCGGGCTCCTGGACCACGCGCAACACCTGGCTTTCGCCGATCCAGCCGGTGTCGCAGGGTTGGCCGCCGCCTTGGGGATGAAAGATCGTGGCACGCAGGATCACCGCGAATTCGTTGTCCTGCGGGGTGCATTCGAGCACTTCAACGTTGGCCTTGAGTTCATCATTATGAAAAAAGAGGCGAAGCGTCATATTCCGTGCCCTTATTAAAATACCTTTTTTAATTATATGGCGCGGCGGAATTGCGTGATAATCCGTTCAAACCTCAAAGGACTGTTGTGCTGTGAGCATAAATCTTCCCCTTCCGCTGCTGGGCGAAATGGCGATTTTCGTCAAGGTCGTCGAGGTCGGCAGCTTCTCCGAAGCCGCCCGCCAGTTGGGTTCGTCACCCTCGGCGGTGAGTCGCAGCATTTCCCGTCTGGAGAAGGCGCTGGCGACTCGCTTGCTGCAACGCACCACGCGCAAGTTGCGCTTGAGCGAAGGGGGCGAGGAGGTGTTCAAGCGCTGCAGCGAGATGGTCAGCGCCGCCAAGTCGGTGATGGAAATCAGCGGTCAGTTCACCCACGAGGCCGAAGGGCTGGTGCGGGTTAGCGTGCCCAAGGCCGTGGGGCGTTTTGTCGTGCATCCGTACATGCCCGAGTTTCTGCGGCGTTACCCCAAGGTCGATGTCGAGTTGTTATTGGAAGATCGCAACATCGACCTGATCGACGACAACGTGGACCTGGCCATCCGCATCACCGATCGGCCGCCGGCGGGGCTGGTCGGGCGCCAGTTGTTGACCATCGATCACATGCTGTGCGCCACACCGCAGTACCTGGCCGAGCACGGGACGCCGAGCCATCCCCACGATCTGCTCAACCACAGTTGCATTTACCTGGGTGAAACCCCCAGCGATGCGCGCTGGAAGTTCAAGAAGGGCAGCAAGTCGGTGACGGTTGGTGTGCGTGGGCGTTATGCGGCCAATCACACCGGGGTACGGCTGGGGGCGGTGCTGGAGCATATCGGCATCGGCAGCTTGCCGTACTTCACCGCGCGGCATGCCCTGGAGCAGGGCTTGCTGGTGCAGGTTCTACCGGACTGGACGTTTCTCGCTTCCTACCATGGCGGTGCCTGGCTGTTGCATTCGCCAACCCGTTACCTGCCGCCGAAGCTGCGGGTATTCATCGATTACCTGGTGGAGTGCCTGGCCAAGGAGCCGACCTTGAGCCGGCAGGGCAAGCAGGAGGCGAAAGGCTACGAACAGCCCGAAGGCGATGGCGCGGGTTGAGCCAGCCACTCATGGGTAGAAAAAAAGGCCCGCCGGTTCAACCGTGCGGGCCTTTGTAGTGTCCGGGCCGGACTCAGTGCTTGCTGTCCTGGGCGGAGAGCGCCAGCAGTTGCTTTTCCTGGTTCCAGTCGAACGGTTCATCATTCTGCTCGGCCTCGTAGCGACGCTCTTCGAGCGCCTGGTACAGGTCGATTTCCTCGTCGGGCATGTAGTGCAGGCAATCCCCAGCAAAGAACCACAGCAGGTCGCGCGGTACCAGATGGGCGACCTGTGGATAACGCTGCATCACCTGGCACAGCAGATCCTGGCCCAGGTACTGGCTTTCGATCGGGTCGATCGGCAGCGAGGCGCGCAGTTCGTCGAAGCGTTCCAGGAACAAGGCATGGCTTTCTTCGGGAACCTGCTCGGCTTCACCCACGGCGACCAGGATACTGCGCAAATGGTCGAGCAGGACGAGATGATCGGCGACGACGTTGGACATGACATGAGTCCTCAACAGCAAAACGGGCGCGGGAGTATATAGCTCCCGCGCCCGGTTTCATAATCCGCCTGACGGTCCTGCGCCTTAGCGGGTTTTCCCTTCGCTCAGGGTCAGCTCTTCCTTGGCAAAATCATCGACATCGATGACTTTGCGGCGGGCGGCTTCAGCCTCGCGCAGGGTCTGGGCTTCCACCGGTTGCAACACGCCGGCCTCCAGCGCGGCGTCGATGGCATGTTCACCGGCCACCGGTTTGACCTGGCCACTTTTCAGCGCCTCGTGCAGTTTTTTCTGCAGCGGGTGACTGGCGCTCAACAAGTCGAAGGCGTGTTGCAGGGCGCCGACCGGGTCCTGCGTCGATTGTGGGCGGTAGCAGCCGGCCAGCAGCTCTTCCAGGGTCGGGTCGCCCTTGGCCCGGCCGATGATTGCGGCGACCTCGGCGTCCAGCTGGTCGGACGGACCTTTGTGACGGCGGCCGAACGGGAATACCACCACCCGCAGCAGGCAACCCAGCACCCGGTTCGGGAAGTTCTCGAGCAGTTCGTCCAGGGCTCGTTCCGACTGGCCGAGGCTTTCTTCCATGGCCCAGGTGAACAACGGCCGCAGATGCTCCGGCGAGTCCAGGTCGTGGTAGCGCTTGAGTGCGGCGGAAGCGAGGTACATATGGCTGAGCACATCGCCGAGGCGTGCTGACAGGCGTTCGCGACGCTTCAGCTCGCCGCCCAGCAACATCATGCTCAGGTCGGCCAGCATGGCGAAGGCCGCGGCCTGGCGGTTGAGCGCGCGGAAATAACCTTGGCTGAGCTTGTCCCCCGGCGCCTGTTCGAAGTGCCCCAGGCCCAGGTTCAGCACCAGGGTGCTGGCCGCGTTGCCCACGGCAAAACCGATGTGCTTGAGCAGCAGGCCGTCGAATTCGACCAGCGCCTGATCGTGGTCTTCGCGACCGGCCAGGGCCATTTCCTTGAGCACGAACGGATGGCAGCGAATGGCGCCCTGGCCGAAGATCATCAGGTTGCGCGAGAGTATGTTCGCGCCTTCCACGGTGATGAAGATCGGCGCGCCTTGCCAGCTGCGGCCCAGGTAGTTGTTCGGGCCCATGATGATGGCCTTGCCGCCGTGCACGTCCATGGCGTGGCCGATGCATTCGCGACCGCGTTCGGTCAGGTGGTACTTGAGAATCGCCGACAGCACCGAAGGCTTTTCCCCCAGATCGACCGCATTGGCCGTGAGCATGCGCGCGCTGTCCATCAGCCAGGCGTTGCCGCCGATGCGGGCCAGGGCTTCCTGGATGCCTTCGAAGGCATTGAGCGGGACGTTGAACTGCTCACGCACCTGGGCATACTGGCCGGTCACCAGGCTGGTGAACTTGGCCGCGCCAGTGCCGACGGCCGGCAGGGAAATGGAGCGGCCGACCGACAGGCAGTTCATCAGCATCATCCAGCCTTTGCCGAGCATTTCCTGGCCGCCGATAAGGAAGTCCAGGGGAATGAACACGTCCTTGCCGGAGTTCGGACCGTTCATGAAGGCAGCGCCGAGCGGCAGGTGGCGACGGCCGATCTCCACGCCGGGGGTGTCGGTCGGAATCAGCGCCAGGCTGATCCCCAGGTCTTCATCGTCACCCAGCAGATGGTCCGGGTCGTAGGCCTTGAAGGCCAGGCCGAGGAGCGTGGCGACCGGGCCCAGGGTGATGTAGCGCTTTTCCCAGTTCAGGCGCAGGCCGAGGGTTTCCTCGCCTTGCCATTGGCCTTTGCAGATCACCCCGGTATCGGGCATGGCGCCGGCGTCGGAACCGGCCAGCGGGCCGGTGAGGGCGAAACAGGGAATATCGTCGCCACGGGCCAGCCGCGGCAGGTAGTGGTTACGCTGTTCGTCAGTACCGTAATGCAGCAGCAGCTCGGCCGGGCCGAGGGAGTTGGGGACCATCACGGTGGACGCCAGGTCGCCGCTGCGGGTCGCCAGTTTCATCGCCACCTGTGAGTGGGCATAGGCGGAGAAGCCCTTGCCACCGAACTCCTTGGGGATGATCAGGGCAAAGAAACCGTGTTGCTTGATGTGCTCCCAGGCCGCAGGCGGCAGGTCCATGGACTGGCCGATCTGCCAGTCGCTGACCATGGCGCACAGCTCTTCGGTGGGGCCGTCGATGAAGGCCTGTTCCTCTTCGCTCAGTTGCGCTTTCGGGTAGGCCAGCAGCTTGTCCCAGTCCGGACGGCCGCTGAACAGTTCACCGTCCCACCAGACCGTGCCGGCATCGATGGCGTCGCGTTCGGTTTGCGACATCGGTGGCAGGACTTTCTGGAACCAACTGAACAGCGGGGCGCTGAAGTACTTGCGGCGCAGGTCGGGCAGTAGCAAGGGCGCTGCCACCGCGGCCAGCAATACCCAGAAGATCAGCAGCAGCCAGCCCGGTGCACGGCTGAAGGCGCCCATGGCCAGCAGGTAGACGGCCACCACACCCAGGGCGGGCAGGGGCGCAATGCGGCGGTGGGCCAGGTAGGCAATACCGACCAGCAGAACCAGTATCCACAACAACAGCATATTTAATCCTCCGTGAAACCAGGGGCAAAATCACCCACAGAGCTTAGTCGGCATCCGACAAAAGGGGTGACAGGGCAGTGCGCTTGCAGCGGTAAGAAGAAGCGGACGCAGTGCGTCAGGCATCGGGTCAGCAACGTGTCGATCTTGTCAGGCTCGAAGCGGCAGCCTCTGATATTTGGCCGAAACGTCGTTATCGCTGGGAGGAGGCCGTCGTTAGACTCGGGACTTCACTCGGAGATCATCCCCATGCACGAGTACCTGAGTCCCAGCCGCTTCATCGATAGTGACCACCCCGCGGTGGTGGAGTTCGCGGAAACTCATCGTGGCGCCAGCAGCGATCCGCTGGAGCAGGCGGTGAACCTCTATTACGCGGTGCGCGAGGCCGTGCGCTACAACCCCTACACCTTCAGTCGCGACCCCGAGACCCTGCGTGGCAGCCATGCCCTGGCTACCGGCGAAAGTTACTGCGTGCCCAAGGCCACCCTGCTTGCCGGCTGCGCGCGGCATTGCGGGATCGCCGCGCGGATCGGCCTGGCGGACGTGCGCAATCACTTGTCGACCCCGCGTTTGCTGGAGTTGCTGCGCAGTGATGTGTTTGCCATGCACGGCTATACCGAGCTGTACTTGCAAGGACGCTGGGTCAAGGCCACGCCGGCGTTCAACCGGAAACTCTGCGAGATGTACGATGTGGCGCCCCTGGAGTTCGATGGCCGCCACGACAGCGTATTCCACCCCTTCAACCGCCAGGGCGAGCAGATGATGGAATACGTGCTGGACCACGGACAATTCGCCGACGTCCCCGAGACCTTCTTCTTCAAACACCTGGAAAAGTGTTATCCGCATCTGTTCGCCGAGCAGATGCCGTTGCTGCTGGGCGACATGCAGAGTGATTTGAGTCAGGTCTGATCCGGCGTAGACTGCCTCGGCATTCATCACTGAGGAGCGGTCATGCTGAAGATCTGGGGTCGGAAAAACTCGTCGAATGTCAGGAAAGCATTGTGGTGCGCCGAAGAGCTCGGGCTGACCTACGAGGCGGTGGATGCCGGTGGTGCCTTCGGTGTGGTGGATACCCCGGAATATCGGGCGATGAATCCCAATGGGCGGATTCCGCTGATCGAGGACGACGGCTTTGTGCTGTGGGAGTCCAACGCCATCGTGCGTTATCTCGCCGCGCGCCATGCCGCCGGCACGGCCTGGTACCCGAGCGATGTACAGGTGCGGGCTTCGGCCGAGAAGTGGATGGACTGGACCACCTCGACCTTCGCCGAACCCTTCCGGCACCTGTTCTGGGGTGTGCTGCGCACGCCGGCCCACCAGCAGGACTGGGACAAGATCAATGCCGCGCTGAACAGCTGCGGCGAACTGCTGGCCGTGGTCGACCAGGCCCTGGCCGAACATCCCTACCTGTCCGGCGAGGAAATCGGCATCGGCGATATCCCTCTGGGCAGCTTCATTTATGCCTGGTTCGAAATGCCTATCGAACGCCCGCAATTGTCTAATCTGCAAGCCTGGTACGCTCGCCTGCAACAGCGTCCGGCCTACCGCAAGGCGGTGATGACCGCGTTGACTTAATACTGACTATCAATACGGGTGACTGTACTTGTGCGGCGTCGGCAAGCACCATTGGGTGTATCCGGCGCCGTTGCAATGCAGGCGGTCCGCCCTTACCTATAATGTTCTCCCTTCTTGGTGCGTAAATCCGATATGAGTTCCGCTCTGTCCATCCGGCAGCTAACCAAAACCTACGGCAACGGTTTCCAGGCCCTGAGTGGTATCGATCTGGATGTCGCCGAAGGTGACTTCTTCGCCTTGCTCGGCCCTAACGGTGCCGGCAAATCCACCACCATCGGCATCCTCTCGACCCTGGTCAACAAGACCAGCGGCACGGTGAATGTCTTCGGCCATGACCTGGACCGCGAGCCCGCCGCGCTCAAGCGCTGCATCGGCGTGGTGCCACAGGAATTCAATTTCAACCAGTTCGAGAAGACCTTCGACATCGTGGTGACCCAGGCCGGTTACTACGGTATCCCGACCAAGGTCGCCAAGGAGCGGGCCGAGCAGTACCTGACCCAGCTCGGCTTGTGGGACAAGCGCGATGTGCCGTCGCGCTCGCTGTCCGGCGGCATGAAGCGCCGCCTGATGATTGCCCGCGCCCTGGTGCACGAGCCGCGCCTGTTGATCCTCGACGAACCGACTGCCGGCGTGGACATCGAGCTGCGGCGTTCGATGTGGACCTTCCTCACCGAGCTGAACCAGAAAGGCATCACCATCATCCTCACCACCCATTACCTGGAGGAGGCTGAGCAGCTGTGCCGCAATATCGGCATCATCGACCACGGCACCATCGTCGAGAACACCAGCATGCGTCAGTTGCTCAGCCAGCTGCATGTGGAAACCTTCCTGCTCGACCTGAAGACCGACCTGAAGGTGGCGCCGCAACTGATCGGTTATCCAAGCAAACTGCTGGACAGCCACACCCTGGAAGTCCAGGTCGACAAAGCCGTGGGCATCACCGCGCTGTTCAGCCAGTTGGCCCAGCAGAACATCGAAGTGCTGAGCCTGCGTAACAAAACCAATCGCCTTGAGGAGCTGTTCGTGTCCCTGGTGGAGAAAAACCTGTCGAAGGTGGCGGTATGAGTTCCGAGCTACGGCCCAACCTTGTCGCGCTCAACACTATCGTCTATCGCGAAGTCCGGCGTTTTACCCGGATCTGGCCGCAGACCCTGCTGCCGCCGGCGATCACCATGGTTCTGTACTTCGTGATCTTCGGTAACCTGATCGGTCGGCAGATCGGCGACATGGGTGGTTTCACCTACATGGAGTACATCGTGCCGGGCCTGATCATGATGTCGGTGATCACCAACTCCTACGGCAACGTGGTCTCGAGTTTCTTCGGCAGCAAGTTCCAGCGCTCCATCGAGGAGTTGATGGTGTCGCCGGTGTCGCCGCACACCATCCTCATCGGCTACACCCTGGGCGGTGTCCTGCGGGGGCTGGCGGTGGGAGTGATCGTGACCCTGCTGTCGCTGTTCTTCACCCACCTGCAGGTGCATCACCTGGGCATCACCTTGCTGGTGGTGGTCCTCACCGCGACGATCTTTTCCCTGTTGGGCTTTATCAACGCAGTGTTCGCGCGCAATTTCGACGATATCTCGATCATCCCGACCTTCGTGCTGACCCCGCTGACCTACCTGGGCGGGGTGTTCTACTCCATCACCCTGCTGCCACCGTTCTGGCAGACGGTGTCGCTGGCCAACCCTGTGCTGCATATGGTCAACGCCTTCCGTTTCGGCATCCTTGGGGTTTCCGACATCCAGATCAGCGTGGCCATTACCTTCATGCTGGTGGCGACCGTGGTCCTGTACTTCGGTTGTGCCCGTCTGCTGGTCAGCGGTCGCGGCATGCGCCAGTAAGCCTGCGCAGAAACGACAACGGCCTCCCTCGGGAGGCCGTTTGCGTTTCTACAGCCGGCTCTGCTTGCGGCGGCGCCATTGCCGGCTGACCCACCAGCGCCAGTACAGCATGGTCAGGCAATAGGCGAGGGCGCCCAGCACCAGGCCGGCCACCAGCGAGCCCAGCAGGAAGGGTTGCCAGAGGGTCGAGAGTTCGCCGCTGATCCATTCCCAGGTCAGTTCGTCGGGCAGGGTCCGGGCGGGTACGTTCATCAACCAGGCACCGATCTGATAGGTGCAGAAGAACACCGGTGGCATGGTGATCGGATTGGTCAGCCAGACCAGGCTCACGGCAATTGGCATGTTGCCGCGCACGGAAATGGCCAGCACGGCTGCCAGCAGCATTTGCGCCGGGATCGGCATAAAGGCCGCGAACAAACCGACCGCCATGGCGCGCGCCACGGAGTGCCGGTTGAGGTGCCAGAGGTTGGGGTCATGCAGCAACGTGCCAAGAAAGCGTAAGGACTTGTGTTCCCTGATGCTGGTCGGATCTGGCATGTAACGTTTGAATAGGCGCCGGGGCATAAGGCTTCTCGGTCAGTTCAAGCGGCAAGTATGCCCGGATTCTAGAAGGCGCCCATTCAGACTTTGTGACAAATGATAAAGCCGGCCCCCGGTCCGCTGAGCTAAGCCAAGGAGTGGCAACACTCAAAAACTGCTCAAGGACGGGCTTATGCGCACAGGGATGCTGGCGTTGGCGGCGGGGCTTTTATGCCTGCGCTTTTTGCCGGCGCTACCAGCGATCGGATGGCTGGCAGTGCTGCCGGTAGTGGCCTTGATGCTGTTGCCGTTTCGCACCTATCCATTGGCCCTTTTTCTGTTGGGCCTGGCGTGGGCCTGCATCAGCGCGCAATGGGCGCTGGATGATCGTTTGGCGGAACCGCTCGACGGGCAGACTCGCTGGCTCGAAGGTCGAGTGGTGGGGTTGCCGCAGCAGGCCGAGGGGCTGGTGCGTTTCGAGCTGGAAGACGGGCGGGCGCGGCGCGGCCGGATCCCGCAACGCCTGCGCCTGGCCTGGTATGGCGGGCCGCCGGTGCACAGCGGCGAACGCTGGCGCCTGGCGGTGAAGCTCAAGCGACCTGCCGGCCTGGTCAATCTGCAAGCCTTCGATCACGAGGCCTGGCTGCTGGCCCAGCGCATCGGCGCCACGGGCATGGTCAAGGATGGGCAACTGCTGGTTGCCGCGGAGGGTGGCTGGCGCGCGCGCATTCGCCAGCGCTTGCTGCAAGTCGATGCCCACGGGCGCGCCGGCGGCCTGGCGGCCCTGGTGCTGGGCGATGGTTCGGGCTTGAGCCAGGAAGACTGGCGTGTCTTGCAAGACACCGGGACCGTGCACCTGATGGTGATTTCCGGGCAGCACATCAGCTTGCTGGCCGCGGTGATGTACGCCCTGGTGGCGGGGCTGGCCCGTTACGGCCTGTGGCCCGGACGCTGGCCCTGGCTGCCCTGGGCCTGCGGGCTGGCATTCGCCTCGGCCCTGGGGTACGGGTTGCTGGCGGGGTTCGATGTGCCGGTGCGCCGTGCCTGTGTGATGGTGGCCCTGGTGCTGATCTGGCGCCTGCGCTTTCGCCACCTGGGCGCCTGGTGGCCGTTCCTGCTGGCATTGAATGCGGTGTTGTTGTTCGAGCCGCTGGCCAGTCTGCAGCCGGGGTTCTGGCTGTCCTTTACCGCGGTGGCGGTATTGATCCTGATCTTTGGCGGGCGCCTGGGAGGCTGGCGCTGGTGGCAGTCCTGGACCCGTATTCAATGGTTGATCGCCATCGGCCTGTGCCCGGTGCTGCTGGCGCTGGGGTTGCCCATCAGTCTCAGCGGGCCGCTGGCCAATCTGCTGGCGGAACCCTGGATCAGCCTGCTGGTGCTGCCGCCGGCGTTGCTCGGCACCTTGTTGCTGGCGGTGCCTTACCTGGGCGAAGGCTTGCTCTGGCTGGCCGGTGGTTTGCTGGACCTGCTGTTCCGCGGCCTGACCCTGCTGGCTGCCCAGTGGCCGGCGTGGATAGCGCCGGCCATACCGCTCTGGGCCTGGAGCATCAGCGCGCTGGGAGCCTTGCTGTTGTTGCTGCCTGCGGGCGTGCCGCTGCGTCCCTTGGGCTGGCCGATGCTGCTGTTGGTGGTGTTCCCGCCGAAAAACACGCTGCCATATGGCGAGGCGGAAGTCTGGCAGCTGGATGTCGGGCAGGGCCTGGCGGTGCTGGTACGGACTCGCGAGCACGCGATGCTGTATGACGCCGGTCCGCGTTTGGGGGACTCCGACCTGGGCGCGCGGGTGGTGCTGCCGTCCTTGCGCAAGCTGGGCGTCGCGCACCTCGACCTGATGCTGCTCAGCCACGCCGATGCCGATCATGCCGGTGGCGCCGAGGCCATTCAGCGCGGCTTGCCGGTGGCCAGGCTGGTCAGCGGCGATCCCGAGGGTTTGCCGGCATATTTGCCGGCAGAGCCTTGCGCCAGCGGCGAGCAGTGGCAATGGGACGGGGTGCGTTTTTCCCTGTGGCAATGGGCAGGTGCGCAGAACGGTAACCAGAAGTCCTGTGTGATGCAGGTCGAGGCCCAGGGCGAGCGTTTGCTGCTGACGGGGGATATCGATGCCCAGGCCGAACGCGCCTTGCTGGATACCCCGCTGGCCGTCGAGACCCACTGGTTGCAGGCGCCGCACCACGGCAGCCGCAGCTCGTCGTCCGCGGCCCTGCTCAAGGCCCTTGCACCTTCGGCGGTGCTGATCTCCCGTGGGCACGGCAATGGGTTTGGGCATCCGCACCCGCAGGTCGTCGAACGTTATCGCCAGCAAGGGACTGCCATTTACGACAGTGCGGAGCAGGGAGCGCTGCGGCTGATGCTGGGCACTTACACCGAACCGACGAGCCTGCGGGCGCAGCGGCGCTTTTGGCGCAAATGGCCACTATCTCCTTAAATAACCGAGAGTTATTAAAGCCTGAAGGCATGCGACATCAGGTTCTTCGGTGCATTCGGCCCCTATGTTAGAGTGGCGCACTTTTTCGAGGGGACTGTCACTGTGTGGGAATTGGTCAAATCCGGCGGCTGGATGATGTTGCCGATCATTCTGAGTTCCATTGTCGCGGTCGGCATCATTGCCGAGCGTCTGTGGACCCTGCGGGCCAGCCGCGTCACCCCGCCTCATCTGCTGGGCCAGGTGTGGCGCTGGATCAAGGACAAACAGCTGAACAAGGACAAGCTCAAGGAACTGCGCGCCCATTCGCCCTTGGGCGAGATCCTGGCCGCCGGCCTGGCTAACTCCAAGCATGGCCGCGAGGTCATGAAAGAGTGCATCGAGGAAGCCGCCGCCCGGGTCATCCACGAACTGGAGCGCTACCTCAATGCCCTCGGCACCATCGCCGCCATGGCCCCGCTGCTGGGCTTGCTGGGTACGGTGCTGGGCATGATCGATATTTTCAGCTCGTTCATGGGCTCGGGGATGACCACCAATGCCGCGGTGCTGGCCGGTGGTATTTCCAAGGCGTTGATCACCACCGCGTCCGGCCTGATGGTCGGTATTCCGGCAGTGTTCTTCCACCGTTTCCTGCAACGCCGGGTCGATGAGCTGGTGGTTGGCATGGAGCAGGAAGCCATCAAACTGGTCGAAGTGGTGCAGGGTGACCGCGACGTCGATCTGGCCGAGGGCAAAGCGTGAAATTCCGCCGCAAGCCACGGGAAACCATCGATATCAACCTCGCGTCGTTGATCGACGTGGTGTTTATCCTGCTGCTGTTTTTCGTCGTGACCACCACCTTTACCCGGGAAACCCAGTTGCGCGTCGAGTTGCCGGAGGCCGTCAGCGGCTCGCCGGCCGAAGACCAGCAGACCAAGCAACTGGATATCGCTATCAGCGCCGACGGGGTGTTTTCGGTGAACAACCAGGTGCTGCCCAAGAGCGACCTGGCCAGCCTGATCGAAGCCTTGCAGAAGGAGTCGGCGGGCGACACCAACCTGCCGCTGTCCATCAGTGCCGACGGCAAGGCCCAGCACCAGGCCGTCATTACCGCGATGGACGCCGCCGGCAAGCTCGGTTTCAGCCATCTGCGCATGACCACCGTCGAGGCGGCGCCAGCACCCTGATGGCCATGTCCGATCGCTTGCTCGCTGCCTGGTACAACGGCCATCCCGCGCTGAAACTGCTGCAGCCCCTGGAGTGGCTCTATCGCCGGGTGGTGGTGCGCAAGCGCGAACGCTTCCTGGCCGGTGAGGGCAATGTTTACCAGCCGCCGGTGCCGCTGGTGGTGGTCGGCAATATCACCGTGGGCGGTACCGGCAAGACGCCGCTGATCCTGTGGCTGATCGAGCATTGCCAGCGCAGCGGGCTGCGGGTCGGCGTGGTCAGCCGTGGTTACGGCGCCAAGCCGCCGCAGTGGCCATGGCGGGTCGCCGCCGAGCAGAGCGCCGCTGTCGCCGGCGACGAGCCTTTACTGATCGTCCAGCGCAGCGGCGTGCCGCTGATGATCGACCCCGATCGCAGTCGTGCCGTGCGAGCCCTGCTGGCCGCCGAGCCGCTGGACCTGATTCTCTCCGACGACGGCATGCAGCATTACCGCATGGCCCGCGACCTCGAACTGGTGCTGATCGACGCCGCGCGCGGGCTGGGCAACTGGCGTTGCCTGCCGGCCGGGCCGCTGCGCGAGCCGGTCGAGCGCCTGCAAAGCGTCGACGCAGTGCTCTACAACGGCGCCAGCGACGATCGCGAGGATGGCTTCGCCTTTCGCCTGGTGCCCACCGCCCTGGTCAATCTGCAAAGCGGCGAGCGCCGCGGGCTTGAGCACTTCGCGCCGGGGCAGGCATTGCACGCGGTGGCCGGTATCGGCAATCCGCAACGTTTCTTCACTACCCTTGAAACGCTACACTGGCAGCCTGTCCCGCATGCTTTCGCCGACCACGCCGAATACAGCGCGCAGGCGCTGAGTTTCACCCCGGCGCTGCCGCTGGTCATGACCGAAAAGGATGCGGTGAAGTGCCGTGCCTTCGCGGCTCCCGACTGGTGGTACCTGGCGGTGGATGCTGTGCCATCCCCGGCCTTCGTGGCCTGGTTCGATACGCAGCTGATGCGCCTGTTGCCCGCTCGTCTTCTGCCTTAACGCTTCTATCCAGGGAATTCTCATGGACACCAAATTGCTCGATATCCTCGCTTGCCCGATCTGCAAGGGACCGCTCAAGCTTAGCGCCGACAAGACCGAGCTGATCAGCAAGGGCGCCGGCCTGGCCTATCCGATTCGCGATGGCATCCCAGTCATGCTGGAAAGCGAAGCCCGCACCCTCAGCACCGACGAGCGCCTGGATAAATGACCACAGCCTTTACCGTTGTCATTCCAGCTCGATTCGCCTCCACCCGCCTGCCGGGTAAACCGCTGCAGATGATCGCCGGCAAGCCGATGATCCAGCACGTCTGGGAACAGGCCTGCAAGAGCGCCGCCCAGCGTGTGGTGGTAGCGACTGACGACGCGCGAATCGTCGAAGCCTGCCAGGGCTTCGGCGCCGAAGCGGTGTTGACCCGCGAGGACCACAACTCCGGGACCGATCGCCTGGCGGAAGTCGCCAGCCAGCTGGGTCTGGCCGCGGATGCCATCGTGGTCAATGTCCAGGGCGACGAGCCGTTGATCCCGCCGGCGGTGATCGACCAGGTGGCCGCCAACCTGGCTGCCCACACCGAAGCGAGCATGGCCACCCTGGCCGAGCCGATCGAGGACGTCGAGACCCTGTTCAACCCGAACGTGGTCAAGGTGGTCAGCGACATCAATGGTCTGGCCCTGACCTTCAGCCGCGCCACCTTGCCGTGGGCGCGCGACGCCTTTGCGAAGAATCGCGACCTGCTGCCGGAAGGCGTGCCTTATCGCCGCCATATCGGCATCTATGCCTACCGCGCCGGTTTCCTGCATGACTTCGTCAACTGGGGCCCGTGCTGGCTGGAGAACACCGAGTCGCTGGAGCAGTTGCGGGCCTTGTGGCACGGCGTGCGTATCCATGTCGCCGATGCCCTGGAAGCGCCGCCTGGTGGTGTCGATACTGCCGAAGACCTTGAGCGCGTTCGTCGCCTGCTGGAGGCCTGATGCGGGTTCTGTTTGTCTGCCTGGGCAATATCTGCCGTTCGCCGACGGCGGAGGGCGTATTGCGCCACAAGTTGCGCGAAGCGGGGCTGGCCGATCGGGTCGAAGTCGCGTCCGCGGGGACCGGCGAATGGCACATCGGCAAGGCGCCGGACAAGCGCAGCCAGCGCGCGGCGCTGTTGCGCGGCTACGACCTGTCGGCCCAGCGCGCGCAGCAAGTCAGCAGCGCGGACTTTGCTCGCTACGACCTGATCCTGGCCATGGACGAGAGCAACCTGCGCAACCTCAAGGCGTTGCAGCCGGCCCAGGGCAAGGCCGAGCTGGACCTGTTCCTGCGCCGCTACGAGGCGGCGGTGGACGAGGTACCGGATCCTTACTACGACGGTGAGCAAGGTTTCGAACAGGTGCTGGACCTGATCGAGTACGCCAGCGACCGGCTGGTGATCGAGCTGAAGGGGCGGCTATGAGCTTGCATCTGCAGTCCCAGGTTTCCCTCAAGCCTTTCAACACCTTCGGCGTCGATGTGCGCGCGCAGCTGTTCGCCGAGGCCCACAGCGACGCCGACGTGCGTGAGGCGTTGGCCTGTTCGGCGCAGCATCGACTGCCGCTGCTGGTGATTGGCGGCGGCAGCAACCTGCTGCTGACCGCGGATATTCCAGCGCTGGTCTTGCGCATGAGTACCCGCGGTATTCGTCTGCTGAGCGACGATGGCCAGCAGGTAGTAGTCGAAGCCGAAGCGGGTGAAACCTGGCATCCCTTCGTGCAGTGGACCTTGCAACAGGGCTTGTCCGGCCTGGAAAACCTCAGCCTGATTCCGGGGACTGTGGGCGCCGCACCGATGCAGAACATCGGTGCCTACGGGGTTGAGATCAAGGATGTGTTCGCCGGCCTCACCGCACTGGATCGGCAGAGCGGCGAGTTGCGCGATTTCAGCCTGGAAGAATGTCAGTTCGCCTACCGCGACAGCCTGTTCAAGCAAGAGGCCGGCCGCTGGCTGATTCTGCGGGTGCGTTTTGCCCTGGCCCGCAGCGAGCATCTGCATCTGGAATATGGCCCGGTGCGCCAGCGCTTGAGCGAGCAGGGCATCGAGCAGCCGACGGCCAGCGATGTCAGTCGCGCCATTTGCAGCATCCGCAGCGAAAAACTGCCGGACCCGGCGGTACTGGGCAATGCCGGCAGTTTCTTCAAGAACCCGGTGGTGTCCGCTGCGCTGGCGGCGGAGATCAGGCAGCGGCATGTGGGGCTGGTAGGTTATCCACAGGCGGACGGGCAGGTGAAGCTGGCCGCTGGCTGGTTGATCGAGCAGGCGGGCTGGAAAGGGTTTCGCGATGGCGATGCCGGGGTGCATCGCTTGCAGTCGCTGGTGCTGGTCAACTATGGCGGTGCCACGGGCTTGCAGCTGCTGAGCCTGGCGCGAAGGATCCAGCAGGATATTGCCGAGCGCTTCCATGTTCAGCTGGAGATGGAGCCCAATCTCTACTGAGCTTGTTGAGCTAAGCTCAAGACGCGCCAGCAAAGCCTTGCACGGGTTCACACCCTGCAAGGCTTTTTTGTTAATTGCGGCTTAACTTAGCCTGCTAACAATGCAACTATTTGTACCCCCAAAGGCCCGGTGAAGACTCCCCGTCTTCATAAGAGAGCCCATTAGCCTGAGTCGATCTGCTCCTGCAAGTCGTTGTACTCAACGGCAGATTGCTCGACCCCATAAACGGAAAATATGCGGGCGTGCCCATGATTACCCTGAAACTCAACGGTCAAGATCACCCACTGGATGTCACCGAGGACATGCCGCTGCTCTGGGCTATCCGCGACGTGGCGGGCTACAACGGCACCAAGTTCGGTTGCGGCATGGGCCTGTGCGGCGCATGCACCATCCATATCGACGGCTCCCCGGCGCGCAGTTGCATCACGCCGATTGGCTCGGTGGTCGGGCAGAATGTCAGCACCATCGACAACCTGCACAGCGACCCGGTCGGCAAAGTCGTGCAGCAGGCCTGGCTGGACAGCGCGGTGGCCCAGTGCGGCTACTGCCAGGGCGGGCAGATCATGTCGGCCACTGCCTTGCTCAAGGTCAACCCCAACCCCAGCGACGAACAGATCGAAGCCGCCATGGTCGGCAACATCTGCCGCTGCGGCACCTACAACCGGATCAAGACGGCGATCCGCCAGGCCTCCACCCACCTGAAGGAGGCCAAGGCATGAGCCAGCTGCCGAATGATTTTGCCTTGAGCAACCTCAGCCGCCGCGGTTTTCTCAAAGGCGTCGGTGCCACCGGCGCACTGGTGCTGGCGGCCAGCTGGGGCTGGCAGGACGCCTTCGCCGAAGAGAAGAAGTTCGGTGCCGACGGCATGCCCAACGGCTGGGTCGATGACCCCAAGGTGTACGTGAGTATCGCCGCCGACGGCAGCGTGACCGTGCTCTGCAACCGTTCGGAAATGGGCCAGGGCGTGCGTACCAGCCTGAGCATGGTGGTCGCTGACGAACTGGAGGCCGATTGGGCGCTGGTGAAGGTCAAGCAGGCGCCGGGCGACGAGGCGCTGTTCGGTAACCAGGACACCGACGGTTCGCGCAGCATGCGCCATTGGTACGAGCCGATGCGGCGCTGCGGTGCGGCGGCGCGGACCATGCTCGAGCAGGCAGCGGCCGAACAATGGAAAGTCCCGCTGGCTGAGTGCCGGGCACAGTTGCATAAAGTGGTCCACCAGCCGAGCGGCCGTGAACTGGGCTACGGCGCCCTGGCCGCCGCGGCGAGCGCCCTGGCGGTGCCGGCGCGCGACAGCCTGCGCCTGAAGCAGCCGGGCGAATTCCGTTACATCGGCAAGGAGGGCACCCGCGCCATCGACGGTGCGGACATCGTCAATGGCCAGGCGGTCTACGGCGCCGACGTGCATTTCGACGGCATGCTCTTCGCGACGGTTGCGCGCCCACGGGTCTATGGCGGCAAGGTCAAATCCTTCGATGGCAGCGCGGCGCTGAAGGTGCCGGGCGTGATCAAGGTGGTGCCGATCGAAAGTCGCCCGCTGCCTTCCGAGTTTCAGTCGCTGGGCGGCGTGGCGGTGATCGCCAGCAATACCTGGGCGGCGATCAAGGGCCGCGATGTGTTGAAGATCGAGTGGGACGATGGCGTCAACGCCGGCTACGACTCGATTGCCTACCGCAAGGAACTGGAAGCCGCGGCGCTCAAGCCCGGCAAGGTAGTACGCAGCACCGGCAATATCGACGACGCCATGGGCAGCGCCGACAGCAGCCTGGAGGCCTCCTACTACCTGCCGCACCTGGCGCAGGCGCCGATGGAACCGATGGTCGCCGTGGCGCGCTTCAAGGACGGCCAGTGCGAAGCCTGGGCTCCGAGCCAGGCGCCACAGGTGACCCGCGAACGTATTGCCGAGCGTCTGGGTATTCCCTTCGACAAGGTGACGGTCAACATCACCTTGCTCGGCGGTGGCTTCGGGCGTAAATCCAAGCCCGACTTCATCCTCGAGGCGGCGATTCTCGCCAAGGAAGTGCCGGGCAAGGCGGTACGGGTGCAATGGACCCGCGAAGACGACATTCACAATTCCTACTTCCACACCGTGTCGGCGGAATACCTCAAGGCCAGCCTGAACAAGGACGGCATGCCGTCCGGCTGGCTGCACCGCACCGTGGCGCCGAGCATCACCGCGCTGTTCGCCCCGGGCATGAACCATGAGGCCGCCTTCGAGCTGGGCATGGGCTTCACCAACCTGGCCTATGCGATTCCCAACGTGCGCCTGGAAAACCCCGAGGCCGCTGCGCATACCCGGGTTGGCTGGTATCGCTCGGTGTCGAACATCCCGCACGGTTTCGCCATCCAGAGCTTTGTCGACGAACTGGCCCATAAGGCGGGCCAGGACCCGTTGAAGTACCAGCTCAAACTGCTCGGGCCGGATCGCCGGATCGATCCGCGGACCTTGAGCGAAGAGTGGAACTACGGTGAGTCGCCGGAGCGTTACCCGATCGACACCGCCCGTATGCGTGGCGTGCTGGAGACGGCGGCCAAGGCGGCGGGCTGGGGCCGCAGCCTGCCCAAGGGCCGCGGCCTGGGGCTGGCGGTGCACTACAGCTTCGTCACCTATGTGGCGGCGGTGATCGAGGTCGAGGTCAAGGATGATGGCACCTTGATCGTGCACAAGGCCGATATCGCCGTGGACTGCGGTCCGCAGATCAATCCCGAGCGTATCCGCTCGCAGTTCGAGGGCGCCTGTGTGATGGGCCTGGGCAATGCGGTGGTGGGCGAGATCAGCTTCAAGGACGGCAAGGTCCAGCAAGACAACTTCCATATGTATGAAGTGGCGCGCATGTCCCTGGCACCGAAGGAAGTGGCCGTGCATCTGGTGACGCCACCAGGCGATGTGCCGTTGGGTGGTGTCGGTGAGCCGGGCGTGCCGCCGATCGCGCCGGCCCTGTGTAACGCGATCTTTGCCGCCACCGGCAAGCGCATTCGCAACCTGCCAGTGCGTTACCAGCTGCAGGGCTGGCAACAGGCGGGCAAGGCTTGATGGACAGCGTCGACCTGAATGTCCTGCGCAGCGTGCTGGAATGGCGCCGCGCGGGTCAGCGCGTGACCTTGTACAGCGTGGTCCAGACCTGGGGTAGCGCGCCGCGGCCACCGGGCGCGATGCTGGCCTTGCGCGAAGACGGCATGGTGATCGGCTCGGTCTCGGGCGGTTGCATCGAGGACGACCTGATCGCCCGTTTGCACGATGGACGCCTGCCTCTGGACGGGCCGCCGGTGCAACTGGTGACTTATGGCGTGACCCGCGAGGAGGCCGCGCGTTTTGGCCTGCCGTGCGGCGGCACCTTGCGCCTGACCGAGGAGCGGGTTGGCGATCCGGGCTGGGTCGCGGAACTGCTGGCTCGTTGCGAGGCGCATGAAATCGTCGCCCGGGAGTTGAACCTGAGCAGCGGTGAAGTGTTGCTAAAGCCGGCCAGCAAGATCGACGTGCTGAGCTTCGATGACACCACCTTGCGGGCGATCTATGGCCCGCGCTGGCGGCTGTTGCTGATCGGCGCCGGGCAGTTGTCGCGGTATGTGGCGGAAATGGCGCGGCTGCTGGACTTCGAAGTACTGATCTGCGATCCGCGCAAGGAGTTTGTCTACGGTTGGGAAGAGCAGCACGGGCGTTTTGTGCCGGGAATGCCGGACGATGCGGTGCTGAATATCGAGACCGACGAGCGTACGGCCATTGTCGCGCTGACCCATGACCCCCGGCTGGATGACATGGCGCTGTTGACCGCGCTCAATTCCCGGGCGTTTTACGTCGGGGCGCTGGGCTCTCGGGTCAATAGTCAGAAGCGTCGGGAGAATCTGGCCCAGCTGGGGCTGGAGCCGCAGGCCATCGAACGCTTGCACGGGCCCATCGGCCTGCATATCGGCAGCCATACACCGGCGGAGATTGCCCTGTCGGTGATGTCGGAGATCGTCGCCACCAAGAACGGCATCGACCTGTTGCAGAAAAAGCCGCCCCAAGTGGCTGCGCAGGTGAGCGCGTGAGCGAGTCGCTGTGCGCGGTCATCCTGGCCGCAGGGCAGGGCAGCCGTTATCGGCAGGCGGCGGGGGGCGGGCAAGACAAGTTGCTGGCTCCATGCCTGGGACGAGACGCGGTGATCAGGCCGGTAGTCGAGCAGGTCCTGAGGAGCTTGCCCGCACTGCTGGCCCGTAGAGTCCTGGTGACAACGCCGGACCGTACCGAGGTGATTGCCTTGGCTGAAGCCTATGGCTGCCAGGTGGTGCTTCTGGATTCGCCGGGCATGGGCGACAGCCTCGCGGCCGCCGTCGCAGCCTGCGCCGATGCCAGTGGCTGGCTGGTGGTGCTGGGGGACATGCCCTTTATCCTGCCGTCGAGTATCGAGAGCGTGGTGCGGGAACTGAGCGAGCAAATGGTCCGGGTGCCTGTTTATAAGGGGGCCTATGGTCACCCGGTGGCTTTTGGCGCGGCCTTTGGTCAGGCGTTGCAGAGCCTGACCGGGGATCGAGGAGCCAGGCCGCTGTTTGCCGTGGGGCAGGTCGTCGAGGTGGAACTGGCGGATGCAGGCGTGTTGTGGGATGTGGATACGCCGCAGGCGTTGGTTTTTACCGGTTGAGATCGCTGGGCTCGCTTTCGCGGCGAAGATGTTGATCGAAGAATTGCAGGCATAAAAAAGCCCCGCCTGGGTGACCAGGCGGGGCTTTTTATCGGGCTAGGAATCAGACGAGGGGTTTAGGCTCGTGCTCTTCTTCCTGGGCCTTGGGCTTGTGCTCTACCACTTCTTCGACGGAGCGCGGGGCTTCGTCGGCGGCAGGGGCAGGTTGCTCGATGACCGGTTCGGCAGCAGGAGCTGCCTCGACCGCCTCGGCAACCACCGGCGCAGGCTCGGCGGCCACTACGGCTTCTGCCGGAGCTTCAGCGGCAGCAGCGGCAGCCAGTTCGGCTTCCTTCTGCAGACGCTCGGCTTCGCGCTTGCGACGACGCACTTCACGTGGGTCGTTTGGCGCGCGACCGGTGCTGGTCAGGGCGCTGACCGGAGCGGCCTCGACAACCGGTGCAGCCACTTCGGCGGCAGGTGCCTCAACCGGCGCTGCCGGTGCGGCAGCCACAGGCTCGGCAACTACAGGTTCAGCAGCCACGACTGCTTCAGCCACAACTTCTGCGACTGGTGCAGGCGCTTCGGCAACGATCGCCTCGGCGGCACGCTCGAAGGCACGAGGCGCTTCCTGGGCTGGCTCTGCCGCTGGTGCTTCGGCGACTGGCGCTTCGACCACTGGCTCGGCAACGACTGCAGGTTGTTCTGCAAAAATTGCAGGTTGCACAGCCTGTTCTTCGTGCTGTTCTTCACGAACCTGGGCGACTTCAACAGCAGGTGCTGCTGGAATCTCTACCGCAGTGGTGGCCTCGACGACCGGTGCTTCGACGGTCGGTGCGGCTTCCTGGACGGCAGCAGTGGCACGTTCGGCCTGCTCGTGAGCCTGGGCTTCGGCCGGGGCGCTGATCACGGTGCTGGCAACGGCAGCGGTTACCGCCAGGCCTGCGGCCAGATCGGCGCTGCTTGGCTCTTCGCTGTTTTCTTCCGAACCTTCGATCACATTGCCGTTGGCGTCACGCTGACGCTCACGACGGTTGCTGCGACGACGCTGGCCACGGGAGCGGCGGCGTGGACGATCGCCCTCGGCGTTCTCCTGACCGTCTTCCTGCAGTTGCTCTTCGTTCGGCAGCAGCTCTTCTTCAGCTACGGCAGCGGCCTGTTCGGCGCGAGGTTGGCGTTCTTCACGCGGTGGACGCGGTTGACGCTCTTCGCGTGGCTGACGAGCCGGACGCTCTTCGGCGGCAGCGGCAGGAGCAGCGTCCAGCGGTTCGCGCAGTTCACGCACGCGCTCTTCGCGCTCGCCGCGTGGCTTGCGGTCCTCACGTGGTGGGCGTGGTTGACGCTCTTCACGTGGCGGACGTGGCGCGCGCTCTTCGCGAGCGGTGGCCTGGACTTCCTCGCGAGCCTCGCGGACTTCGCGTGGCTGACGCTCTTCGCGGGCTTCGCGCGGTGCGCGCTCTTCACGAGGGGCGCGTTCTTCGCGTGGCTTGCGCTCTTCGTCGCGGCGACCGTTGCGATTGCGGCTCTGCTGACGACCGTTGCGGCGTTCTTCGTTGCGTGCAGGACGCTCGGTGGCCGGTTTTTCAACCACGACCGGAGCGGCTGGCTCTTCCTTGGTGGCGAACAGGCTGACCAGGGATTTCACCAGGCCCTTGAACAGGCTTGGCTCGGCAACGGCGGCCGGAGCGGCAACCGGGGCGGCGGCCACTTCGGTTGGGACCGGTGCGTTGGCGCGGGCTGGAGCGGTCTTGACGGCGGCTTCCTGGCGAACCAGGGTGCGGGTCGCGGCGGCTGGCTGGACTTCTTCGGCTTCGGCAGCGGCAGCGGCGATTTCGTAGCTGGACTGGTTGATGCCGGCTTCCGGGCTGTCATCACGCAGACGCTGGACTTCGAAGTGCGGCGTTTCGAGATGGTCGTTCGGCAGAATGACGATACGAGCACGGGTGCGCAGTTCGATCTTGGTGATCGAATTACGTTTTTCGTTGAGCAGGAAGGCAGCAACCGGAATCGGCACTTGGGCGCGAACTTCGGCGGTGCGGTCTTTCAGGGCTTCTTCTTCGATCAGGCGCAGGATCGCCAGCGACAGCGATTCGACGTCGCGGATGATGCCGGTGCCGTTGCAGCGTGGGCAGACGATGCCGCTGCTTTCACCGAGGGATGGACGCAGGCGCTGGCGGGACATTTCCAGCAGGCCGAAGCGCGAGATGCGACCGACCTGGACGCGAGCGCGGTCGGCTTCCAGGCATTCGCGGACTTTCTCTTCCACGGCGCGCTGGTTCTTGGCCGGCGTCATGTCGATGAAGTCGATGACGATCAGGCCGCCGATGTCACGCAGGCGCAACTGGCGAGCGATTTCTTCCGCTGCTTCCAGGTTGGTCTGCAGGGCGGTTTCTTCGATGTCGCTGCCTTTGGTGGCGCGCGCCGAGTTGATGTCGATGGACACCAGGGCTTCGGTCGGATCGATAACGATGGAGCCGCCGGAAGGCAGTTCGACGACGCGCTGGAAGGCGGTTTCGATCTGGCTTTCGATCTGGAAACGGTTGAACAGCGGAACGCTGTCTTCATACAGCTTGATCTTGCTGGCGTACTGCGGCATCACCTGGCGGATGAAGGTCAGGGCTTCGTCCTGGGCTTCAACGCTGTCGATCAGCACTTCGCCGATGTCCTGGCGCAGGTAGTCGCGGATGGCGCGGATGATCACGTTGCTTTCCTGGTAGATCAGGAAAGGCGCTGCGCGGTCCAGCGAGGCTTCTTTGATGGCGGTCCAGAGTTGCAGCAGGTAGTCGAGGTCCCACTGCATTTCTTCGCTGCTACGGCCCAGGCCGGCAGTGCGAACGATCAGACCCATGTCGGCAGGGGCGACCAGGCCGTTCAAGGCTTCGCGCAGTTCGTTGCGCTCTTCGCCTTCGATGCGACGGGAGATGCCACCGGCACGCGGGTTGTTCGGCATCAGCACCAGGTAACGACCGGCCAGGCTGATGAAGGTGGTCAGGGCTGCGCCCTTGTTGCCACGTTCTTCTTTTTCGACCTGAACGATGACTTCCTGGCCTTCGCTCAGGACGTCCTTGATATTGACGCGGCCTTCGGGAGCTTTCTTGAAGTATTCGCGGGAGATTTCTTTGAGGGGCAGGAAACCGTGGCGCTCAGAGCCGAAATCGACAAAGGCAGCCTCGAGGCTTGGTTCGATGCGAGTGATACGGCCTTTATAGATGTTGGCCTTCTTCTGCTCGCGTGCACCGGATTCGATGTCCAGGTCGTAGAGGCGTTGGCCATCTACCAGTGCAACACGCAACTCTTCGGGTTGAGTTGCGTTAATCAGCATTCTTTTCATGTAGTACCGTCGGTTTCCGGGCTGCCGGAAACGGCGTTCGGCACACACGACTTCTCACGGTCGGTGTCAGGTGCGTCAGGAGCGGTTGGCCGCTCCAGTGTCTAGCGAAATCCGGCCAGTTGGGGCGAACTCGCGACTCACGCGTCCTGCTTGCTGGGGTGACAAAAGGCACCTCTTAAGCAAAAGCTCAATCAGGAGGAGGAATCAACCGGCGACTGTGGACGAGATGAAGCGTCTTGATAAAGCCTAATGCTACACAGTCCGACGGTTGTGCATCTCCACCCTACACGTATCCCTGATAATTCGGGTGCTGCCGCGCGCAGAATCCGCAGCGGGTTGGCATTTACCGTGAGCTCCGAAAGGGGAGCTCACGCATCATGGCTAATTTAGGCGGTGTTTCCGAAGCGCTCGCTCGGGTTCGTTCGTAGCTGACTGCACTTTGTGAACTGGCCGTGAATATTTGCTCGAAAGGCGAGTGGAAACTCTGCTTTTCGGCGTGCTTCAGGCCTCATGTCACCTGCGCTTGTTACAACTGCAAAACTCCACCGTTCGTAGCGAAAGCCCCGTAGGACGGCCTCGCATCCTGGTGAATTGCGTTGGTCAGGGCCGGCTGTTGGCCGTTGGTCCGCTGTCCAGGCCGCTTTTGGCGGCGTTCGCGACTATAGCAGTAATCATTAAGTGCTTCAATTCCATAAAAAATTGTTATCATTTGCGCCATGACGACTACTGCCCCCTCGACCCCAGGCGTTCAACTGCTTGAGGTCTCGCCGGAATATGCCGGCCAACGAATCGACAATTTCCTCCTCGCTCGGCTCAAAGGCGTGCCCAAGACCTTGATTTACCGCATTTTGCGCAAAGGCGAAGTGCGGGTGAACAAGGGCCGGATCAAGCCCGAATACAAGCTGCAGGCGGGCGATATCGTGCGCGTGCCGCCGGTGCGCGTGCCGGAGCGTGACGAGCCCGTGCCCGTGGCGCAGGGTTTGTTGCAGCGCCTGGAGGCTTCGATTGTCTATGAAGACAAAGCCCTGATCGTGATCAACAAGCCCGCCGGCATCGCTGTGCATGGTGGCAGCGGTCTGAATTTCGGGGTGATCGAAGCCTTTCGTCAGTTGCGCCCGGACGCCAAGGAGCTGGAGCTGGTTCACCGTCTCGACCGCGACACTTCCGGCCTGCTGATGATCGCCAAGAAGCGCAGCATGCTGCGTCATTTGCATGAAGCCTTGCGCGGCGATGGTGTCGACAAGCGCTACATGGCGCTGGTGCGCGGCAACTGGGCGACCTCGATCAAGCAGGTCCGTGCGCCGCTGCTCAAGAGCAACCTGCGTTCCGGCGAGCGCATGGTCGAAGTGAACGAAGAGGGCAAGGAGGCCTTGACCGTGTTCAAGGTGCTGCGCCGCTTCGGTGGCTTTGCCACCATGGTCGAAGCCAAGCCGGTGACCGGTCGTACTCACCAGATCCGTGTGCATACCCTGCATGCCGGGCATTGCATTGCCGGCGACAGCAAGTATGGCGATGACGATTTCACCAAGGAAATCCGTGACCTGGGCGGTAAGCGCCTGTTTCTGCATGCCTACATGCTGACCGTGCCGTTGCCCGATGGCGGCGAGCTGAAATTGCAGGCGCCGGTAGATGAAATGTGGGCCAAGACCGTGGAGCGCCTGAGTGCACCCTGATTACAAGCTGCTGATCTTTGATTGGGACGGCACCCTGGCAGACTCCATTGGTCGGATAGTCGAGGCCATGCATGTGGCCTCCGATCGCTCGGGGTTTGCCCGGTGCGACGATTTTGCGGTCAAGGGCATTATCGGTCTGGGATTGCCGGAGGCGATCCGCACACTGTATCCGCACATCAGCGATGCCGAGCTGGTAGATTTTCGCCAGCACTATGCCGATCACTACATCGCTCTCGAGGCCGAGCCTTCTCCGTTGTTCGCCGGGGTGGTGCAGTCTCTCGAAGCTTTCCGGAGCGAGGGATATCATCTGGCGGTAGCGACCGGCAAGGCACGGCGTGGCCTGGATCGGGTGTTGAAGGCGCATGGCTGGGAAGATTATTTCGACATCACTCGCGCTGCTGACGAAACCGCGAGCAAGCCTCATCCGCTGATGCTCGAGCAGATCCTGGCGTATTGCGAGGTGCGCCCCGAGCAGGCGTTGATGGTGGGGGATTCCTCTTTCGACCTGCTGATGGCGCGTAACGCGGGCATGGCATCGGTTGCGGTCGGTTATGGCGCGCAATCGCTGGAAGCCTTGCAGGCTTACGAGCCGCGCCTGTCTATCGATAGTTTTCCTCAATTGCATGCCTGGCTCGGCCAGCGGGGCAATTGAGTCTTTTGGGGTAAAAGCATGAGCGACGAATGGAAAGCGCCGAGTAAATCGGCTGCCGACAGTGCTGACGACAAGAGTTGGAAACTGCTGGAAAAGACCCTGCTGGCCGGTGTGCAAGAGCAGCGGCGTTCGCGGCGTTGGGGGATTTTCTTCAAACTCCTGACCTTTGTTTATCTGCTTGTGGCCCTGGCGCTGTTTACGCCATTGATGGATATGGAAAAAACCGCCACCCGCGGGGCTGGTTACACGGCATTGATCGAGGTGACGGGCGTGATCGCGGACAAGGAGTCGGCGAGCGCCGACAACATCGTGACCGGCTTGCGTGCGGCTTTCGAGGACTCGAAGGTCAAAGGCATTGTGCTGCGTATCAACAGTCCTGGCGGTAGCCCGGTGCAGTCGGGTTATGTCTATGACGAAATCCGTCGCCTGCGTGGCTTGCATCCGGATATCAAGGTGTATGCAGTGATTTCCGACCTGGGAGCTTCCGGCGCCTACTACATTGCCAGTGCCGCCGATCAGATCTATGCCGACAAGGCGAGCCTGGTCGGTTCCATCGGGGTCACGGCGGCCGGTTATGGTTTCGTCGGTACCATGGAGAAGCTGGGTGTGGAGCGTCGTACCTACACCTCGGGTGAGCACAAGTCGTTCCTGGACCCATTCCAGCCGCAGAAGCCCGAGGAAACCCAGTTCTGGCAGGGCGTGCTGGATACCACTCATCGCCAGTTCATCGCCAGCGTCAAGCAGGGGCGTGGCGAGCGTCTCAAGGACAAGGATCATCCGGAGCTGTTCTCTGGTCTGGTCTGGTCCGGCGAGCAGGCACTGCAACTGGGCTTGATCGATGGGTTGGGGAGTGCCAGCTCGGTTGCCCGGGATGTGGTCGGCGAGAAGGAGTTGGTGGATTTCACCGTGCAGGAGTCGCCTTTCGATCGCTTCTCGAAAAAGCTGGGCGCCAGTGTTGCCGAGCATCTGGCCATGTGGATGGGCTTTCAGGGGCCGACACTGCGTTGATTGCGCTGTTTTAAAAAAGAGCCGGCCCTATGGGCCGGCTTTTTTAGTGTGGGTGGTCAGGGGATTTCCACGCTTTCGGCGAGCAGCATGTCTACCAGGCGGATCAGCGGCAGGCCGATCAGGCTGCTGGCGTCGCTGCCCTCGGTGCTGCGGAACAGGCTGATGCCCAGGCCCTCGGCCTTGAAGCTGCCGGCACAGTCATAAGGTTGTTCGGCGTGCAGGTAGCGTTCGATGCGGGCAGGGCTCAGCTCGCGCATATGTACGGTGAAGGGTACGCAGTCGACCTGGCAGTGGCCGCTCTTGCTGTTGAGCAGGGCCAGGCCGGTGAGAAAGGTCACGCTGGCGCCGCTGGCGGCGAGCAATTGCTCGCGCGCCTTTTCGAAAGTGTGGGGCTTGCCGATGATGCGCTCGCCGAGCACCGCGACCTGGTCCGAGCCAATGATCAAGTGTCCTGGGTGGGTGGCGGCCAGCGCTCGGGCTTTCTCTTCGGCGAGGCGCTTGACCAGGTCGCTGGCGGATTCGCCGGGGCGATGGCTTTCGTCGATATCCGGTGAGTTGCAGGTGAATGGCAGGCGCAGGCGGGTGAGCAATTCGCGCCGGTAGGCCGAGCTTGAGGCAAGTAATAAAGGCAGCATGCGCATCTCCTGAGGCTGGCCGCGAATTCTAGCGGGGCTTGCAAGTGACGGACAGGGCTGAATTTCCTTTGACATGGCCGGGGGCATCCCTATAATGCTGCGCCTATGTTGAATGACCCGATTCCACCTCACGTTGACCCGCGCAAATTGGCTGACCGTGGCACCACCCTTCAAGGTGAACTGCTGCTGGCCGATTTGAAGAGACTCTGCGACCCGCTTTCCGACGATGTCGGTACGGTGCAGGCTAAATTCGTTTTTGAACGAGATGAACGTAAATCTGTGGTGATCCACAGCTTTATCGACACTGAAGTCAAAATGGTTTGCCAGCGTTGTCTTGAGCTGGTCACCCTGCCGATCCACAGCGAATGCAGTTACGCTGTGGTGAAGGAGGGTGCGAATACCCAGTCGTTGCCGAAAGGTTATGACGTGCTGGAACTGGGCGAAGATCCTTTGGATCTGCAGGCTTTGATCGAGGAGGAGCTTTTGCTCGCCTTGCCCATCGTGCCTGCTCATCATCCGGAAGAATGCCAGCAGCCGGCGGGTCTCGATGAGCCCGAACCGAGCGAGGACGAGGTAACGCGGTCCAACCCGTTCAGTGTATTGGCGCAGTTAAAGCGTGACCCAAACGTTTAGGAGTTAATCAATTATGGCTGTTCAGCAGAACAAAAAATCCCGCTCTGCCCGTGACATGCGTCGTTCGCACGACGCTCTCGAGGCTAGCACCCTGTCCGTAGAAAAGACCACTGGTGAAGTTCACCTGCGTCACCACGTATCGCCAGAAGGCGTATACCGTGGTCGTAAAGTGATCGACAAGGGCGCTGACGAGTAATCCTTGTCCGCTCAAGTCATCGCGATTGACGCAATGGGCGGGGACTTCGGTCCCCGCAGCATTGTTCAGGCCAGCCTTGCTTGCCTGTCTGCCACCCCCTCGCTGCACCTGGCCCTTGTCGGCCAACCTTTCCTTCTAGAAGAACTGATTTCCGGTCATTCGGCTGTGGATCGCGCGCGCCTGACGGTTGTGCCCGCCGCAGAAGTCATTGGCATGGATGAAAAGCCTTCCCAGGCTCTGCGTGGCAAGCCGGACTCCTCCATGCGGGTGGCGTTAGAGCTGCTGCGTGATGGCAAGGCTCAGGCCTGTGTCAGTGCCGGCAATACCGGCGCGCTGATGGCGTTGTCGCGTTATGTGTTGAAAACCCTTCCGGGCATCGATCGTCCGGCGATGGTGGCAGCCATCCCAACCCAGCGCGGCTATTGCCAGCTGCTGGATCTGGGGGCAAACGTCGATTGCAGCGCCGAGCATCTGTTCCAGTTTGCGGTCATGGGGTCGGTGGCAGCCGAGACGCTGGGGGTCGTTCGTCCGCGAGTGGCGTTGCTCAATATCGGTACTGAAGACATCAAGGGCAATCAGCAGGTCAAGCTGGCAGCTAGCCTGCTGCAGAATGCCCGGGGTCTGAATTACATCGGTTTTGTCGAGGGCGACGGGTTGTATCGCGGCGAGGCGGACGTGGTGGTGTGCGACGGTTTTGTCGGCAACATCCTGCTCAAGTCCAGCGAGGGGCTGGCGACCATGATTGCCGCGCGCATCGAATCCCTGTTCAAGCAAAACGCGGTTTCCCGTGTGGTCGGCGCCCTGGCATTGCCGCTGATGCGGCGCCTGCAGGCTGATCTGGCGCCGGCGCGGCATAATGGTGCGAGCTTTCTCGGCTTGCAGGGAATAGTCGTGAAAAGCCACGGTTCGGCAGGGGTTCAGGGCTTCCAGAGTGCGATTCAACGGGCGTTGATCGAGATCCAGGAAAACCTCCCTGAGCGCCTGCATGGGCGGCTCGAAGATATGTTGCTTTAGGCGTTTGCACTCGGAAATGCTTAAATGTGACCGCTCAGTTCAATTTGCCATCCAACTCTCAGTTTCTTGCGTCCACCACGGTGCGGCGTCAATTCTCCGACGACAAGATCATTAGGGGCTTGTTACATGTCTGCATCCCTTGCATTCGTCTTTCCAGGACAGGGCTCGCAGTCCCTCGGCATGTTGGCCGAGTTGGGCGCGCAGTACCCGTTGATCCTCGAAACCTTCAAAGAAGCTTCCGATGCTCTGGGCTACGATCTCTGGGCCTTGACCCAAGAGGGTCCCGAAGAGCTGCTCAATCAAACCGACAAAACCCAGCCGGCCATTCTGACCGCCTCTATCGCCCTGTGGCGTCTGTGGCTGGCGGAGGGCGGGGCGCGCCCGGCATTCGTTGCCGGCCATAGCCTGGGTGAATACAGCGCTCTGGTTGCCGCTGGCAGCCTGACTCTGGGCGAAGCCGTGAAGCTGGTAGAGCGTCGCGGCCAGTTGATGCAAGAAGCCGTTCCTGCAGGGCAGGGCGGCATGGCGGCGATTCTCGGCCTGGAAGATGCCGATGTGCTGGCCGCTTGTGCCGAAGCCGCACAAGGCGAAGTGGTCAGCGCGGTCAATTTCAACTCCCCGGGCCAGGTGGTGATCGCCGGCGCCAAGGCCGCTGTCGAGCGCGCCATCGAGGGTTGCAAGGCACGTGGCGCCAAGCGCGCCATGCCATTGCCCGTCAGCGTGCCATCACACTGCGAGCTGATGCGTCCGGCTGCCGAGCGTTTCGCCGAGTCGATTGCCGCCATTAACTGGCAGGCGCCACAGATTCCGTTGGTACAGAATGTCAGCGCCGATGTGGCGCCGGATCTCGAAACCCTCAAGCGCGACCTGCTGGAGCAGCTGTACAAGCCGGTGCGTTGGGTGGAGTCGGTGCAGACCCTGGCCGCCAAGGGCGCTACCCAGCTGGTCGAGTGCGGTCCGGGCAAGGTCCTGGCGGGTCTCAACAAGCGCTGCGCCGAAGGCGTATCGACCTCTAACCTGAACACCCCAGATGCCTTCGCTGCCGCTCGCGCAGCGTTGGTCTGAATTAGGAGAAGCCTGCATGAGTCTGCAAGGTAAAGTTGCATTGGTTACCGGCGCCAGCCGCGGTATTGGCCAGGCCATCGCGCTTGAGCTGGGTCGCCTGGGCGCGATCGTTGTGGGTACCGCAACCTCCGCTTCGGGCGCCGAGGCTATTGCTGCCACGTTGAAGGAAAACGGCATTCAAGGCACTGGCCTTGAACTCAATGTCACCAGCGACGAGTCCGTTGCTGCCGTGCTGGCCAGTATTCAGGAGCAGTTCGGCGCGCCGGCGATCCTGGTGAACAACGCCGGTATTACCCGTGACAACCTGATGATGCGCATGAAAGACGACGAGTGGTACGACGTGATCGATACCAACCTGAACAGTCTCTATCGCCTGTCCAAGGGCGTTCTGCGCGGCATGACCAAGGCTCGCTGGGGTCGAATCATCAGTATTGGTTCGGTGGTGGGTGCCATGGGCAACGCTGGCCAAGTAAACTACGCCACCGCCAAGGCGGGCCTGGAAGGTTTCAGTCGTGCTCTGGCGCGTGAGGTTGGCTCGCGGTCGGTTACCGTGAACTCGGTGACTCCGGGTTTTATCGATACCGACATGACCCGCGACTTGCCTGAAGCGCAGCGTGAAGCGCTGCAAACACAAATTCCGCTGGGTCGTCTGGGGCAGGCTCAAGAGATCGCGCAAGTGGTCGCTTTTCTTGCATCCGACGGTGCGGCATACGTGACCGGGGCTACAATCCCGGTGAACGGCGGGATGTACATGTGAGTTAAATGTGACGGATTGCTTCAAAAAAATGTCATACGAGCTGTCTAAAATCCGTTATAAAGCTGCAATCAATTTATAGGCAGGTGGCCAAAGGGTTTGAGGAGTGAAGCTTTCAGTTGAAAAGCTGAAAAGCCTTTCTATACACTTACCCACTGGCCAGCTGCCTGAATTTGTCCATTAGGAGTGAAAACAAGGTATGAGCACCATCGAAGAGCGCGTCAAGAAAATCGTTGCTGAGCAACTGGGCGTTAAAGAAGAAGAAGTTGTTAACACCGCTTCCTTCGTTGAAGACCTGGGTGCCGACTCCCTTGACACCGTTGAGCTGGTGATGGCTCTGGAAGAGGAATTCGAGACCGAAATCCCTGACGAAGAAGCTGAAAAGATCACTACCGTTCAAGCAGCTATCGACTACGTTACCAGCCACCAGGCTTAATCGTATTTAGTCGTCTTTTGCTGTCATGGAAAAACCGCACTGCCGTTACGGCGTGCGGTTTTTTCTTTAGGCCTGATGCAAAGTGTCGTCATTAGAAAAAAGGAGAGTGCTGTGTCGCGTAGACGCGTCGTAGTCACCGGTATGGGTATGTTGTCGCCACTGGGTACGGATGTTCCGAGCAGTTGGCAGGGCATTCTGGCTGGCCGCAGTGGCATTGGTCTGATCGAACACACCGACCTTTCTGCCTATTCCACCCGTTTTGGCGGCTCGGTAAAGGGCTTCAATGTCGAGGAATACCTGTCGGTCAAAGAGGCTCGCAAGCTCGACCTGTTCATTCAATACGGCTTGGCGGCCGGTTTTCAGGCAGTGCGTAATGCCGGCCTGGAAGTGACCGATGCCAACCGCGAGCGAATCGGCGTTGCCATGGGGTCGGGTATTGGCGGTTTGACCAATATCGAGGAAACCAGCCGCACGCTGCATGATTCCGGCCCGCGTCGAATCTCTCCGTTCTTCGTGCCTGGCTCGATCATCAATATGATTTCCGGATTCCTGTCCATCCATCTGGGTGCCCAGGGGCCGAACTACGCCATTTCCACGGCCTGTACCACAGGTACCCACTGCATTGGCATGGCGGCCCGCAATATTGCCTTCGGCGAAGCCGACGTGATGATCGCCGGTGGCGCTGAAATGGCTGCCTGCGGCCTGGGCATGGGTGGCTTTGGCGCATCCCGCGCGCTGTCGACCCGCAATGACGAGCCAACCCGTGCCAGCCGTCCTTGGGACAAAGGCCGTGATGGCTTCGTGCTGTCCGACGGTGCCGGCGCGCTGGTGCTCGAAGAGCTGGAGCATGCCAAGGCCCGTGGCGCGACCATCTATGCCGAACTGATCGGTTTTGGCATGAGCGGCGATGCCTACCACATGACTTCGCCACCCGCCGATGGCGCCGGCGCGGCGCGTTGCATCGCCAATGCGCTGCGTGACGCCAAGCTGAACGTCGAGCAGGTGCAGTACATCAATGCCCACGGTACTTCGACACCTGCCGGTGACCTGGCGGAAGCCGAGGCGATCAAGAGTGTGTTCGGCGATCACGCCTACAAGCTGGCGATCAGCTCCACCAAGTCCATGACCGGCCATCTGCTGGGTGCCGCGGGTGCCATCGAGGCCATCTTCAGCGTGCTGGCGATCAACAGCCAGGCAGCGCCACCGACCATCAACCTCGATGAGCCGGATGAAGGTTGCGACCTGGATTTCGTGCCACACACCGCACGCAACATGGACATCGACGTGGTGCTGTCCAACTCCTTCGGGTTCGGCGGTACCAACGGCTCCCTGGTGTTCCGCCGGTTCGCCGGCTGATGGACAGCTGGGTCGACGGTCAGCCGGCTGACGTTCTGTCGCTCAAGGACCGCGGCCTGGCTTATGGCGATGGCCTGTTCGAGACCATCGCGGTAAGGGCGGGCCAGCCCTTGTTGCTGGAGCGGCACCTGCTGCGCCTGGCCGAGGGCTGTTCGCGCCTGGCCATCGTTGCCGATCAGGCGTTGATCCGCAGCGAACTCACCGCCTACGCCTCGCTGTTGGGGGAGGGCGTGCTCAAGCTGATCCTCACCCGGGGTGACAGTCAGCGCGGTTATGCCGCCGACCCGCGGGCGCGGCCGCGGCGAATCCTCCAGGGCAATGCGCCGGCTGCTTATCCGGCGGCGCATGCCGAGCAGGGGGTTCGACTGTTCCCTTGCACCACCCGCCTGTCCGAGCAGCCCTTGCTCGCCGGCCTCAAACACCTCAACCGACTGGAGCAGGTTCTTGCCCGTTCCGAGTGGCAGGACAGCGAGCATGCCGAAGGCTTGATGCTCGACGTTTCCGGGCGGGTGATCGAGGGCGTGTTCAGCAATCTGTTCCTGGTGCGCGACGGTGCCTTGTTCACGGCCGATCTGAGCCGTTGCGGGGTCGCCGGAGTGATGCGCGCTGAAATATTGTTTCAGGCCGCGTCGTTGGCTATTCCCACGGAAATCGCCGACATCAGTCTCGAACAGTTGCAACAGGCCGACGAAGTCTTTGTCTGCAACAGTGTCTATGGCATTTGGCCGGTGCTTGCCTGTGGCGCGCTGCGCTGGTCGGCCGGACCGCTCACCCGTAAACTGCAACGCATTGCCCGCACGCTACTGGATGCCTGATTTGTGAGACGTAAACTATTGCTTCTGCTGGAGACCGGACTGGTTCTGGCAGGTCTGGCGCTGGGCGCCTCGGCCTGGAAGTTGAACTCGGCGCTGGAGCAGCCTCTCAACCTGACCCAAGAGCAATTGCTCGACGTGCCGGCTGGCTCGACGCCAGGCGGTACCTTCAACCGTATGGAAGCCAATGGCGTTCTCAAGGACGCGTTCTGGCTGCGCCTGTACTGGCGCTTCAACATGGAAGGACAGCCACTGCACAGCGGCGAATACCGCATGACCCCAGGGATGACCGCGCATGGCCTGATCGGGGTCTGGCAGCGTGGTGAAGTGGTGCAGTACAGCCTGACCCTGGTGGAAGGCTGGACCTTCCGTCAGGTGCGCGCGGCGTTGGCCAAGCATGACAAGCTCGAGCAGACCCTGAATGGGTTGAGTGACAGTGAGGTCATGGAAAAACTCGGTCACGGCGGAGTTTTCCCCGAAGGCCGGTTCTTTCCCGATACCTACCGTTTCGTACGTGGGATGACCGATGTCGAGCTGCTGGAAAAAGCCTACAGCCGCCTGGACGAGGTGCTGGCCAAGGAATGGAACAAGCGCTCTGCCGATGTGCCTTATACCGAGCCTTATCAGGCGCTGATCATGGCCTCGCTGGTGGAGAAGGAAACCGGCGTGCCCCAGGAGCGCGGACAGATTGCCGGGGTATTCGTGCGCCGCATGCAGGTGGGTATGTTGCTGCAAACCGATCCGACGGTGATCTATGGTCTGGGCGAGCGTTACAACGGTAAGTTGACCCGCGCCCTGCTGAAGGAAGCGACCCCCTACAACACCTACGTGATCAGTGGCTTGCCGCCGACGCCGATCGCCATGGTCGGTCGCGAGGCGATCCATGCCGCGCTCAACCCGGTGCCGGGCAGCAGTCTGTATTTCGTGGCGCGTGGCGATGGCAGCCATGTGTTCTCCGACGATCTGGATGCACATAACAATGCCGTGCGCGAGTTCCAGCTCAAGCGTCGCGCCGATTATCGTTCCAGCCCGGCACCGGCGGGCAGCCCGGCGGCTTCCGAAACTCCGGAGTCGACTCCGGCGGCGTCACCCGATACGGCGCCCGAGGCGGTTCCGCAGGCGTCCCCTGAAGAGCCTTCTCAGGAGGCTCCCCAAGTGAGTCCGGAAGTACCGCCGCAAGCACCGCTCGAAACTCCCGTCGAGCCCGAGCCGAAAAGCCCGCAATGACTTTGATTAAGGACTGCCTGTGACTGGCTTGTTTATTACTCTGGAAGGCCCGGAAGGCGCGGGTAAGAGCACCAACCGCGAATACCTGGCCGAGCGCCTGCGCGCCGCTGGCATCGAGGTGTTGCTGACTCGCGAGCCGGGCGGTACGCCCTTGGCCGAGCGGATCCGCGAGGTGCTGCTGACCCCCGGCGACGAGGTCATGAATCCCGATACCGAGCTGTTGCTGGTGTTCGCCGCGCGCGCCCAGCATCTGGCCGAGGTGATTCGTCCGGCGCTGGCCCGTGGCGCGGTGGTGTTGTGCGACCGTTTTACCGATTCCACCTACGCCTATCAGGGCGGTGGTCGTGGTTTGTCCGTGGAGCGTATCGCGACCCTGGAGCAGTTCGTTCAGGGTGAGCTGCGACCCGACCTGACCCTGGTGTTCGACCTGCCGGTCGAAGTGGGGCTGGCCCGCGCCAGCGCCCGTGGCCGCCTGGACCGTTTCGAGCTGGAAGGCCGGGTGTTCTTCGATGCGGTACGCCAGGCGTACCTGAAGCGCGCGGCGGCCGATCCGGCACGTTACCTGTTGGTGGATGCGGCGCAGCCGCTGTCCCAGGTCCAGCAAGCACTGGACGCCCTGTTGCCGAAATTGCTGGAGCTGCACCGTGGCTGAGGCCTTTCCCTGGCAGGACGAACTTTGGCAGCAGTTGGCGGGCCGAGCGCAGCATGCCCACGCCTATCTGCTCCATGGCCCGGCGGGCATCGGCAAGCGTGCGCTGGCCGAGCGCCTGATGGCGCGCCTGCTGTGCCAGCGTCCGGCCGGGCTGGATGCCTGTGGGCAATGCAAGTCGTGCTTGCTGCTGCAGGCCGGCAGCCATCCGGACAACTACGTGCTGGAGCCGGAGGAGGCGGACAAGGCGATCAAGGTCGACCAGGTGCGCGAGCTGGTCAGCTTCGTGGTGCAGACCGCGCAACTGGGCGGGCGCAAGGTGGTGCTGATCGAGCCGGTGGAGTCGATGAACATCAACGCTTCCAACGCGCTGCTGAAAAGCCTCGAAGAGCCGTCCGGCGATACGGTGTTGCTGCTGGTCAGCCACCAGCCGAGCCGCTTGTTGCCGACCATCAAGAGTCGCTGCGTGCAGCAGGCCTGTCCTCTGCCCAGTGAGGCCATGAGCCTGCAATGGCTGAGCAAGGCCCTGCCGGACTGCTCGGAAGAGGAGCGGGTCGAGCTGTTGACCCTGGCGGCCGGTTCGCCCCTGGCGGCTGTCAGCTTGCAAGCCCAGGGCGCGCGGGAGCAGCGGGCGCAGGTGGTCGACGGGGTGAAGAAGTTGCTCAAGCAGCAGCAATCGCCGACCCAGCTGGCCGAAGGCTGGAATGCGATACCCTTGCTACTGCTATTCGACTGGTTCTGCGACTGGTCGAGCCTGATCCTGCGCTATCAGCTGACGCAGGACGAGGAGGGGCTGGGATTGGCCGATATGCGCAAAGTGGTGCAGTACCTCGCGCAGAAGTCCTCCCAGGCCAAGGTTCTGGAGATCCAGGACTGGATTCTTGCGCAGCGCCAGAAGGTGTTGAACAAGGCCAACCTCAATCGGGTGCTGTTGCTCGAAGCCTTGCTGGTGCAGTGGGCCGCACTGCCCGCGCGCAACTGACGGCGGCGCCTGGAAACAAACCGAATCGCCGGCTGCCGCTCGGGCCGGCCTGTTCATTGACCGAATGTGGTTGTCGCTTCTTATGCTTGTAGATTCCCATTGTCACCTCGATCGCCTCGACCTCGCCGCCCACGACGGCTCGCTTGACGCCGCCCTGGACGCGGCTCGTCAGCGCGGTGTCGGGCATTTCCTGTGCATTGGCGTCAGCGCCGACAATGCGGCCGACGTCAAGGCTTTGGCTGAGCGTTATGACGACGTCGATTGCTCGGTGGGTGTCCATCCCCTGGATGTCCAGCCTGGCGCCGCACCAGCCCTCGACTGGCTGCTACAGGAACTGAACCATCCGCGGGTGGTGGCCATCGGCGAGACCGGCCTGGATTACCACTACGAACCGGAAGCCGCGCAGTTGCAGCAGGAATCCTTCCGTCTGCACCTGCAAGCCGCCCAGCAGACCGGCAAGCCGGTGATCGTCCACACCCGTGGCGCGCGCGCCGATACCCTGACCCTGCTGCGTGAAGCGGCGTTGCCGCAAGCCGGGGTCCTGCACTGCTTCACCGAAGACTGGGACATGGCCAAGGCCGCGCTGGACCTGGGTTTCTACATTTCCCTGTCCGGGATTGTCACCTTCCGCAATGCCGATGCACTGCGGGACGTGGCGCGCCAGGTGCCGGCCGACCGTTTGCTGGTGGAAACCGATTCGCCGTACCTGGCGCCGATTCCTTATCGCGGCAAGCCCAACCTGCCGCAGTATGTGCGTGAAGTCGCCGAGTTCCTGGCCATGCTGCGTGGGGAGCCCTACGAGCGTTTTGCCGAACAGACCACCGAGAACTTCAAGCGTCTGTTCCCGCTGGCGCACGTCAAGGGCTGAATCGCAGGCAAAAAAAACCCGGGTTCTGGGGGGTGAATCCGGGTTAAGACCATTAGGAGTAAAACAAAGGCACACCATCCCTTGGTACCTTCATCGGCGCTTCACTTGGGGGAGATGTCACGCCGACATTTCAAGTATTGATCACTATTGAATTCAGTCCAGTTGGCCTTGCTCGTTTTTTAAACAAATTTGGAATACGAGCGCTTCGCTTGAGTTCTCATTGCCGGGCGATATCAGCCACGATGGCGAGAGTTTCGTCGATTACGCGCTTTTCGGTATAGAAATGCGGTGAAAATCTAACCCCGGGACCACGGGGAATACACACCACCTGCTGCTGTTGCAGCGCCTCATGAACCACCTGATTATCGATGCCATCGATACTGAACGAGAAAATTCCGCCGCGTCGGGCAGGGTTGAGCGGGGTGTGCAGGCGTACGCCGGGGATAGCATTCAGGCCATCCTGGAGCCACTGGACCCGTTCGGCGATCAAGGTCGCCACGTGTTCCATGCCCACTTCTTCCAATAACGACAGGCTTGCTTCCAGGGCCATGGCGCCGAGCATGTTCGGGCTGCCGCACTCGAAGCGCCGCGCGCTCTTGGCCGGTTCCCATGCGCTGCGACTGTAATCGCCCATGTGTTCCAGCATGTGCCAGCCGAACTCATGGAGCTTGAGCTGCGCGCGCAGCTCGCTGCGGCAATAGAACACACCGAGGCCTTCAGGCCCGAGCATCCATTTGTGGCCGTCGGCCATGGCGAAGTCGCATTGATAGGCCTGGACATCGAAGGGTTGGGCGCCCAGTTGCTGGATGGCGTCGATGCAGAACAGCACGTTCTGTTGTTTGCAGCCGGCGCCCAGGCGCTGCAGGTCCAGGCGCAGACCGCTGGCGAACTGCACCGCGCTGATCGCCATCAGCCGGGTGCGCGGCCCGCAGGCGGCCAGCAGCGCGCCTTCCGGATCGTCGCCCTTGAGGCTGACCTGCAGCACTTCCACACCCTGGCTGGCCAGGGCTTCCCAGACGACGCGGTTGGAGGGGAATTCCTCGTCGCTGATGACGATCTGGTCACCTTGTTCCCAAGGCAGACCAAAGGCGACGAATGACAGCGCTTCCGAAGTATTTTTGACCAGCGCGATGTCATCCGTTGACGGTGCATTTAGCAGGCGCATCAGGCGTTCGCGCAGGCGTTGCTCAAGGGCCATCCAGTCCGGATAGTCCCGCGCGCCCAGCAAAACGTTCTCTTTGGCGAAGCGCGCCACGGCTTCGGCGGCCCGATTCGGCCAGGGGGCGACAGCTGCGTGATTCAAATAACGCAGGCCCGGGGCCTGTACAAATTCATCAAGAAACATAGTCATGGTCGGATGATCCGTGCATTTTGGCGCAATTTAGGCATAATACGCGGCTTCGATTTTGACCCCGACAGACCTTTTCTTATGCAGAAAGAACCTCGTAAGGTCCGTGAGTTTCGTCGCCGTGAGCAAGAAATTCTCGATACCGCGCTCAAGCTGTTCCTCGATCAAGGTGAAGACAGCGTCACCGTCGAGATGATCGCTGATGCCGTTGGTATCGGCAAAGGGACCATCTACAAGCACTTCAAGTCCAAGGCGGAGATTTATCTGCGCCTGATGCTCGATTATGAGCGCGACCTGAACGAGCTGCTGCACTCTGCCGATGTCGACAAGGATAAGGAAGCCCTGTCCCGGGCCTACTTCGAATTCCGCATGCGTGATCCACAGCGTTACCGGCTGTTCGATCGCCTGGAAGAGAAGGTGGTCAAGGGCAACCAGGTGCCGGAAATGGTCGAGGAGCTGCACAAGATCCGTGCTTCCAACTTCGAACGCCTGACCTTGTTGATCAAGGGCCGCATCAGCGAAGGCAAGCTCGAAGACGTGCCGCCTTACTTCCACTATTGCGCGGCCTGGGCGCTGGTGCATGGCGCAGTGGCGCTGTATCACTCGCCGTTCTGGAGCAACGTGCTGGAAGACCAGGAAGGCTTCTTCCAGTTCCTGATGGACATCGGCGTGCGCATGGGCAACAAGCGCAAGCGCGACCCGGATAGCTCCGGCAGCTGATTCATTCAGTGGCCTTATGGCGCCATGATTTCTCTATATGGCGCAGTGTCCCAGGAATATACTCAGGCATGGGACTTGCCAAAACCTGATTTTTTAGTCAGGTTTTGGTCGGTTCACTCTTCCTTCGCCGGAGTCATCCATGATCGTTGATCGTCAAGGCAGGCGTTTTCGCAATCTGCGTATCAGCCTGACTTCTGCCTGCAACTACGCCTGTACCTACTGCGTGCCCAACGGCAAGCGGCTGGTGGCTGCCCAGGACGAGTTGTCGGCCGAGGCCATGGCGCGCGGCGTGGCCTATCTGATCGAGGCAGCAGGCATTGAACGCCTGCGGATCACCGGCGGCGAGCCCCTGGTCAGTCCGAAACTCGAAGCCTTCATGGCGGCGGTGGGGCAAATGGGGCTGGAAGACATCAGCCTGACCACCAATGGCCAATTGCTCGCACGCAAGCTGCCGTTGCTGGTGGATGCCGGTATCCGGCGCATCAACGTTTCCCTCGATACCCTGGACGCCTCGGCTTTCCGCGGCATTGCGCGTGGCGGCGATCTGGCGACCGTGCTCGACGGCATGGACCAGGCTCGCGCGGCGGGCATGAAAATCAAGGTCAATATGGTGCCGCTGCGCGGGCAGAACCTGGACCAGGTAATGCCGCTGCTCGACTACTGTCTGGAACGTGGCTATGAACTGCGCTTTATCGAGCTGATGCGCATGGGCCACCTGGCCAGCGATTCCAACGCTTTCCTGCAGCAGTTCGTCAGTCTGCAGCAGCTGCTGAGCCTGATCGGCGAGCGCTACGAATACCTGCAGGCCGATGCGCCGGTGGACGCCACCGCAGTGCGCTATGAAATTCCGGGGCAGGGCCATTTCGGCGTGATCGCCAACGAAAGCGTACCGTTCTGCCGGACCTGCTCGCGCCTGCGGCTGTCGTCCACCGGTTGGCTGCACGGTTGCCTGTCGTCGAGTAACCGGCATTACGTCGGCGATCTGCTGGACAAGCCGCGCCACCAGGCCTTGCCGGCCTTGCAGCGCTTGCTGGTCAAAGCCTTGGGCGACAAGCAGGACGTGGCATTCTCCGGTGGTGCGACGGTGATGAAAATCATCGGCGGCTAAACCCCATCTCCCTGATCCCCGTCCTCTGTAGCCGCTGCCGCAGGCTGCGATCGAGGGCGTAGCCCTCGCCAATCCAGGCGACCCATTTCTCTCCAGCCAATAGCCTTCACCGGGTTTGTGGCTGCTGCGCCGCCATTCGCAGCCTGCGGCAGCGGCTAGAGGAGCATGAGCTGGCGCGGAAGCTGCATCTCGTGGCCATTCGCCGGTTTTCCGTCACCGGCTTCTGGAGGGAAGGATGCGTAGCCTGGTTTTGCTGCTGGCTTTTTTGGGGCTCGGCGGCTGCATGAATGTCAGCGATATGGGCGAGGGCGTTCGCTATCACATGAGTGATGCGGGTTTTCTCGATCACAGTAATACCCAGCGCGCCAACTCGTTCCGCGTTCAACCGGACTCGTTCATTTTCATCGCCCAGGGCGCCTTTGCGCCGCCGGGTAGCGCTTACCCGCGCCCCAACGTGGTGGCCGAGGAAGCCTTCAAGGGCTTTATCGAATACTTCCCCATGGTCCGCCGCGCCCGGGCGCCGGAAGGCCTGGACCAGGCCATGGCCGAGGCCCGTGAGGTGGGTGCGCATTACCTGCTGTACACCCGCTTCGCCAAGGCCGACGACCGCATCGGCAACTCCGATGAATGGTTCGACCAGGAAGCCGTGGATCGCCTGGGGATCGACAACGGCGTGATTCAGATCATGCTGATCGAGACCAGTACCCAGTATCTGATCGACACCGCGCGGATTCGCAGTCGTGGCGGTTTACTGACGTTCCACGACAACAAGCCGGAAGACCTGCTTGGCCCGCCGCTCGAACAATACGCCCGCAGCCTGTTAGGCTTGAGCGATTAAGCCAAGCACGAGGAGAGCAGCATGAGTGGTCCGGGCAAAGCCAACGATCTGTTGGCGCAGATTCCCAAGGCGCAGAAGGGCTTGCCGCCGGTCCACCTGTGGAACCCCGACTTCTGTGGCGATATCGACATGCGTATCGCCCGCGACGGCACCTGGTACTACCTGGGTACCCCCATTGGCCGCAAACCGATGGTCAAGCTGTTCTCCACCATCATTCGCCGCGACGGCGATGACTACTTCCTGATCACCCCAGTGGAAAAGGTCGGCATCAAGGTCGATGACGCGCCTTTTGTCGCCGTCACCCTGGAGGTCGAAGGGGAAGGCGAGGTCCAGGTCCTGCGCTTTACCACCAACGTCGACGAGCAGGTCAGCGCCGGCAGCGAGCATCCGCTGCGAGTGGTGATCGACCCGCAGACCCAGGAGCCGGCGCCTTACGTTCATGTACGCAGCAATCTGGAGGCGCTGGTGCACCGCAATGTGTTCTACCAACTGGTGGAGCTGGCGGTGAGCCGTCCGATCGACGGTCAGAACTGGCTGGGCGTCTGGAGCGGCGGGGTGTTCTTCCCGATCGGCCTGGAGCCCTGAGCTGCGAAACCTCTTGTTGATCGAATAAATATCTTGCGACGAAGATCCCCTTTCGGGTATCAATTTGTACATGATTAGACATGTTCGATTTGACAAGAAAAAACGCGTGGTCGATGAACTGATCCGACGCATCGAAAGCGGCCTCATGGAGGACGGTTTCCTGCTGCCGGGCGAGCATCAGTTGGCCCAGGAGTTCTCGGTGAGTCGTGGCACCCTGCGTGAGGCCCTGGCCGAACTCAAACGCCGCAACTACATCGCCACCCAGAGCGGGGTCGGCTCCATCGTCACCTTTGATGGTGTGGTGCTGGACCAGCAAAACGGCTGGGCCCAGGCCCTGGCGGACAGCGGGGCGCTGATCAACACCGAGCTGCTGCGCCTGGAAGCGGTGCAGCGTCCCGACCTGCTCAGTCGCTTCGGCACTGACCAGTTCATCGCCCTGGACCGGCGCCGACGCTCTACCGACGGCACCGTGGTTTCCCTTGAACGTTCCCTGATGCCTGCCACCGGAGGCCTGGAAAGCCTGCCGCGAGTAGGGCTGATCGATGATTCCCTGACCATTACCCTGGCCGCCTACGGCTATATCGGCGAGCGCGGCGATCAATGGATCGGCGCCGAGCCACTGGGTGAAGAAGAGGCACGACTGCTGGGACGTCCGGCCGGCAGTGTGTTTCTCAAGGCCCTGCGGACCACCTATGACCGCCGCGGGCGTTTCATGGAGCAGGTGGAGAGTTTTCTCGACCCGCTGCACTTTCGCCTGCACCTGGAATTTGGAGCGCAGAAATGATCCCGCTGGATCGCGCTCTGGGCGCCTTTTACGGGCTGGCCCTGGGCGATGCCCTGGGCATGCCGACCCAATCCTTGAGCCGGCAGCAGATCAAGCAGCGTTTCGGTGCCATCCATCGCCTGGAGGACGCCGGCCCCGATCAACCGATCGCCGCCAACATGCCCAAGGGCTCGATCACCGACGACACCGAGCAGGCGATCCTGGTCGGCGACCTGCTGGTCGCGGGCAAGGGCCGGATCGAACCGGCGGCGTTGGCCCACAGCCTGATCGAGTGGGAAGCGGCGATGCAGGCCAAGGGCTCCCAGGACCTTTTGGGCCCCTCGACCAAGCGCGCCATCGAGATGATCCTCGCCGGCCATACCGCGGAAGAGGCCGGGCGCTACGGCACCACCAACGGCGCGGCGATGCGCATCACCCCGGTGGGCATCGCAGCGAACGTCGACGATGTCCAGGGCTTCATCCGCGCGGTGGTGGAAGCTTGCCAGGTCACCCATAACACCACACTGGGTATCTCCAGCGCGGCGGCGGTGGCGGCGGTAGTGTCCGCTGGGATCAATGGCGTGCCGCTGGGTGACGCCTTGCAGATCGGCGTGCAGATCGCCCTGGAAGCGGAGCGGCATGGTCACTGGGTGGCTGGCGGCCGTATTGCCACGCGCATCAGTTGGGCGCGCACCCTCAGCGTCGAAAGCGACAAGGCGCTGCTGGCCGATCTGCTGTACGACGTGATCGGCACCTCCGTCGCGTCCCAGGAATCGGTGGTGGTGTCCTTCGCCCTGGCGCATCAGGTGGCCATCGGCGAGCTGCAGGCGTTCGAAGCGCTGTGCATGGCCGCGAGCCTTGGGGGCGACACCGATACCATTGCCGCGATCCTCGGCGCGATGCTCGGTGCCTGCCAGGGGATGGAGTGCTGGCCGGCCGCCTTGATCGAGCAGATCAAGCAGGTCAACGACCTGGACCTCGAACCGCTGGTGCAGGGGCTGCTGGCCCTGCGTTAAAGACTGGCTGCATGGCCAAGGCTCCCACCACCTGTGCGCGAGCCGTCGCTGAAGCATTTTTGCCATGGATAGCAGGAAACGGCGAGGAGTGCCGGGATGTCTGATCGACTTCCGAAATTGCCGACAATCACAACAAGGGCAACAGGAGCTTTTTCATGAGTGCATCGAACCCCGGGCAAAGCGCCGGGCAACTGGAAACCCGCGGCATCGAGCCGGTGCCGGAAGGCGAGTGCAACGGCCATCCGCTGCAACTGTTCTGGGTCTGGTTCGCCGCCAATATCAGCATCCTCGGCTTGCCGCTGGGGGCGACCCTGGTGGCCTTTCGTGGCCTGTCGATCTGGCAGGCGATCATCGTTGCCATCCTCGGCGCCGCCGGTTCGTTCGCGGTGGTGGGGATCATCTCCATCGCCGGGCGTCGCGGGCGGGCGCCGAGCCTGACGCTGTCGCGGGCGATCTTCGGCGTGCGCGGCAATATCGGCCCGACCCTGGTGTCGCTGATGTCGCGAGTGGGCTGGGAAACCGTCAATACCACTACCGCTGCCTTCGCCCTGCTGTCGCTGTGTTCGATCCTGTTCGGCTCGCCGGTGGAAGCCAAGAGTGCGCCGCTGCTGACCCTGCTGTTCATCGGCATTTTCGTGCTGCTGACCCTGGCCGTCTCCGGCCTCGGCCACGCCACCTTGCTGGTGATCCAGAAGTGGGCCACCTATGTGTTCGGTGCGCTGAACCTGCTGGTGGGCGGCTTCCTCTGCGCCACCATCGACTGGAGCGCGGTGTTCAACGCCACCCCGGCGCCGTTGAGCGCGATGATCATCGGTATCGGCACCATGGCCGCGGGCACCGGTATCGGCTGGGCCAATACCGGTGCCGACATGTCGCGTTACCAGCACAGCAGCGTCAAGGCCTCGCGCTTGGTGGCATCGGCGGCCTTCGGCGCCGGCATTCCGCTGGTGCTGCTGATTACCCTGGGTGGCCTGCTGTCGGTGGGCAACGATGACCTGGCTTCGGCCACCGACCCGATCGTGGCGATTCGCGACATGCTGCCGACCTGGATGGCGGTGCCGTACCTGATCACCGCTTTCGGCGGTCTGCTGCTGTCGAACAACCTGTCGGTGTACTCGGCCGGCCTGACCACCCTGACCCTGGGGCTCAAGGTCAAGCGGGTGTACGCGGTGGTGGTGGACATCGTGGCGATCTTCGCCGGCTCTATCTACTTCATGCTGATTGCCGAGAGTTTCTACGGGCCATTCATTACCTTCATTTCCTTGCTGGCAGTGCCTCTCACCGCCTGGGTCGGGATCTTCGTGGTCGACCTGATCCATCGTCACTACTACAGCCCCAAGGATCTGCTGGACGTCAGCCCGAGCAGCGCCTACTGGTATCGCGGCGGTATCGAATGGCGGGCCTTCGGTGCCTGGGCACTGGCTATAGTGCTGGGTTTCAGCTTCACCACCATCGGTACCAGCGCCGAGAACGTCTGGTTCGCCGGGCCGCTGGCCGATTCCTGGCTGGGTCATAACGGCCTGGGCTGGATCGTCACCTTCCTGGTAGCCGGCGGCGTGTATGCCGTGCTGGGCGGGGCCAGGGATCGCCGCGGTGCTTTTGTCGAGAATGCCAATGCCTAGAATGCTGCACACCGGCCAGGTTATCGTCGATCTGGTGATGTCCGTGGAGCGCCTGCCGAGCTCCGGCGGCGATGTGCTGGCGCAGTCCGCCAGTTTCGAGGCTGGTGGCGGCTTCAACGTGATGGCTGCCGCCCAGCGTAACGGCTTGCCGGTGCTGTACCTGGGGCGACACGGCAACGGTCGCTTCGGGGAGCTGGCGCGGGAGGCGATGCGCGCCGAGGGCATCCGGATCGCTCTCGAGGCCAGCCGCACCGAGGACACCGGCCTGTGCGTGGCGCTGACCGAATCCACGGCCGAACGCAGCTTCATTTCCTATATCGGGGTGGAAGGCCAGCTGTCGGCCGAGGACCTGGACGGTGTCGCGGTGCAGGCCGATGACTTTGTCTATGTCAGCGGCTACAGCCTGCTGCATGTCGGCAAGGCCGAGGCTTTGTTGGACTGGCTGCTGGCCTTGCCGCAGGGGATCCAGGTGGTGTTCGATCCGGGCCCGCTGGTGGAATCGCCGGACTCCGCGGCCATGCGCCGGCTGCTGCCGCGTATCGATATCTGGACCAGCAACAGCGTCGAGGCCTTGCGCTTCACCGGGACCTCGACCATCGCCGAAGCCCTGCGACGCCTGCATGACGAACTGTCGCAGGAGGTGTTGCTGGTGGTCAGGGACGGGCCGCAGGGCTGCTGGGTCAGCCAGCATGGCCATAGCGCCCATGTGCCGGGCTTCAAGGTCCGGGCGGTGGACAGCAACGGCGCTGGCGATGCCCATGCCGGAGTCTTCGTCGCAGCGCTGGCGCAGGGGCTGGAACCAGTGCAGGCGGCGCGCCGGGCCAACGCCGCGGCGGCCCTGGCGGTGACCCGCTGGGGGCCGGCCACCGCGCCGGGTGCAGCGGAGGTGGATGCGCTGGTCAATGGGGATAGCGTCCGAGCCTAGGCGTTTGCCGGCTGAACGAGAGCGATCGCGAGCAAGCTCGTTCCCGCCGGGAGTAGGCCTGCTCGCGATCCATGGTTTATCCCGCCTTGCGCAATGCCTCGATCAGTTCCTGCTTGCTCATGGTCGAGCGGCCACGAATGTTCTTCGTTCGGGCCTCCTTCAGCAGGCTGTCCTTCGTCTGGGTGCTCAGCGACGTCGTGCTGTTGCGGGCATGTCCTTCACGGCTGGCGACGGCACGCCTGGCCGAGGACTGGCGCGCGGCGGTTTTTTCCGAGGCCGGTGTGCGTTGCCCGGAGCCGCCAGCCCGTTCCCCTCCACCGGACTGCTTGTTCACCGTGGCCCAGGCGCGCGCTTCGGCCTCGTCCTTGGGCACGCCCTTGGCTTCGTAGCCGGCTTCGATATGCGCGGCCTTGCGCTTCTGTTTGGCGGTGTATTTGGCTTTGCTTCCACGAGGCATGAGGGCTCTCCTTTGGCAATGAGTACCTGAAGTTGGGGCGGGGAAAAGGCCGATAAGTGCCCGGGAATCGACGGGCGGGCTCTGGATACCTCGCCAGAGGGTGTGATCGCTATCACAGAAGCGTGGCATTTCGCGCAAGAGGGGCAGGCCAGGGCGGTCCGAGGTTTGCCAGGGCGGGGGAAGTCTCGCACAATGCCTGCCCCGGAAATGGATGCGTCTGACGAACTCTCAGGCCTTTTCGCGAGTTACTCATGGATGATTCTTACGCCCCAGATCAGGGGCGGCTGATCGACACGGCACGCCTGCCGTCAATCCCCTGTTGTGCCCATCCAACCCCGTCACCGGTCTGTCGCTGCCGTGCGGTTGGTCGTGGCCTGTTTTTAAAGGAATGAACCAATGAATACCCGGATGTTTTTGGCTGCGGCCCTGTTGGGCGGCAGCGTGCTGCTGGCCGGTTGTGGCGACAAGAGTGAAAAGGTCAGCCAGCCCGTCGCGCAGGTCGATACCCGGCAACAGGAAATAGAGAAATACAACCAGTACGTCGGTGCGGCGAACAGCATCAGCGAATCCTTCCAGACCTTCCTCCAGCGTTACCAGCAGTACGAGGTGCCGGCCCTGGCGGGCAAGGCGCCGATCACTGCCTTCAGCATTGGCAACGATATCCTCATCGATCGCCTGAGCCGGGCCCTGGATGGCGCACTGGCCATCGATACGCCAATCCCGGAAGTGGACCAGGCGGCCCAGGCCTTTTCCGCGGCCCTGAAAACCCTCTCGCCCTTGAGCCATGAACTGCAGAACTACGCCACTTCCAAGGGCTACCTGAGCGACAACGGCGACCTGGCCCGTCGCCAGGGCCAGGCCTACCTGGCCGCCCTGACCGCGGTCAGCGAAAAGGAGCAGGACTTCTACGCTGGCCTTGGGGCGCGTGACCTGGCGCTGACCAAGCAGGCATTCGATGAAGCGCCGAAAGACACCGCGGCCTACTACCGTGCCGGGCTGATCTACTACGGCAAACTCAACACCGCGGATGCCGAGATGCTGTTCGCCGAACCGAACGATCCGCAGGCCCTGGCGGCCTTCGAGAAGTCCCTGGCACTGGTGGCTGACGCGGCTGCGGGCTGGAATGGCAAGGTCAGCGCCCAGGCCGCACAGAGCGGCAAGTCGTGCGGTGGCGGCATGCTGGAAATCAATGAGTTCATCGGCCAGTCGCGTTCGATCGTCCGCGACGTCAAGGACGGGGTGTACAAGCGTGCTCCCGAGGGCGCGATGAAGAACCTGCCGGCACACATGCAGAGTTCGAGCATCGTCCGCTCGGCCAACCGCTACAACCGCACCTACGGCAACATGATCAATCGCTTCAACCATCCGACCTGCTGAGTCGAGGTGGCTGGCGCCCGCGTCGTCACGCGGGCGCCAGTAACGCTGAGCGGCTGCCCGCGGCCGTCGGCCAGGCGTCCAGTTTGCGGGCCATTTCGACGCCAGTAGCCGTCAGCTTGATCGGTGGGTCCACGATATGTTCGCCGCTTGGTCGCGGTTGACATGGCCCTCCTGGATCAAGCCGAGTTCCTCCGCCGAGGACAGCAGTCCGGCCAGGTCAGCCTGGAGTTGATCATGATGTCGCCTCCATGGGTTTTTTGGAGTCGCTACCTGATCTTGGGCTGCCGCCGATTTTGATGGGGGCCTGATGAACGGTTCAGGCGTTCTGCGCGACCTCTTCGGGTTTCAGCCCGCGCCAGACCAGGCGCCCGACGCTGATCAGCCAATTCAGCAGCGCGATGCCCAGCACCGTGAGCATCAGCGCCGACATGCCCTGTTCGACGATGATCCGTCCGGCCAGCAGCGGAAAGCCGAACACCCCGATGAAGTAGGCCAGGCTGAACAGCAGCAAGGCTTGCGAGGTGTCGCCGGGCGGAGCTTCGTTGGCGGCCAGGCCGTTGATCACCGAGTACGTCAGGCCGTAGCCGACCCCCAGCGCCACGGCGGCCAGCAGATAACTCGTCGCGTCATCGACCAGCAGCTGGAACATCAGGATCGACCCCAGCATCAGCCCCGAGAGCAGGCATGCCGCGCGATAGGCGTCGCGCTTGACCACGAAGCCGGCGATCAGCAAACGGCTGCCGATGGCGGCTGCCATGAAACCGAGAAAGAACAGCGAATAGTCCAGCGAACGGGAGGCCGCGTAGCTGGTCTGGAAACTCGACAGGCCACCGAATACGCAGCCGCCGAGAGCGACCATGAGGATCGGGAACAACGCCTTCGACGAGAGCACCCGGGCGCTGCTGGCCCAACTGATTTTCGCCGCGCCGGCCCCAGATGGCTGGGGTGTCTTTTCAGCAGCGCGCCCAGGCGCCAGAAGATCAGTACGCCGATCAGGCTGGCGGCCGCGGCAAGCAGAAACGCCGTGCTCAACGGGTAGCCCAGGGCATTGGCCAGCCGTCCCAGCAACGGGCCCGAGCCGATGCCGCTCATCATGCTGCCCGACAACAGGGCGAAGAACCTGGCCCGCTGCGCCGGCGCCACCATCATCGCCACGATGATCGGCCCCAGGGTGTAGAACACGCCCCAGCCCAGGCCCAGGGTCAGGCCGAAAAACAGCAGGGCATCGCCGAAGCCCGGCGCCAGGGCAAAGCCCAGGCTGGCGACCACCAGCAGGCAGCCGAACAGGGCAATCGAGCGCGCGGCGCCCAGCAGGTCCGACAGGTGCCCGGAGAAGATCACGGCGACCAAGGTGCTGAGCATGGCGACCGAAATCACGCTGCCGGCATCGTGCTCATTGCCACCGCGCGAGCCGATCAGCAGCGAGAGCAGGAAGGTCGAGCCATAGGACAGCGACAGCAGGTAGCTGGCAACGCAGAACAGCCCGAACAGCCTGGCTGGAACCATGGGGGGTGGGGTAGCGCTGGACATGCGCAGGCCTCGTTCTTGTTGGATTCATGAGGCGCCGTTCTACCATGGGCGGCTGTCGCGTTAGTTGTGATCTTGCAGGCTTCAGGATTAGCCCGCAGCGGAGTAAGTCAGCCACCGATCTCGTCGATGAATTCGTCCATGAAGCGCTTCAGGCGGGCATGGCGCACCTGCGCCAGGCGCGCGCCGGTCACGGTCTGGAAACCCTCGGCCAGGTGCAGCAGCTTGGTGTGGAAGTGGTCGAGGGTGAAGTTCAGGTCGTCGTAGCCGCGGTGTTCGGCGTGCGGGTCGTGGGGGTCGTAGAAGGCTCGGTTCAACCGGCCGCCGACATAGAAGGTGCGGGCCACGCCGAGAGCGCCCAGGGCGTCGAGACGGTCGGCGTCCTGCAGGATCTTCGCCTCCAGGGTGCAAGCCTCGATGGCGGCGGAAAAACTGTGGGCTTCGATGGCGTGGGCCACCGCGGCGATCTTCGCTTCGGGCCAGCCCAGTCGGTGCAGCAGGGCCGAGGCCTTTTCCGCCGACAGGCGCGAGGCCTGGGCGCGCAGCGGTGAGCTCTTTTCCACGGCGACGCAATCGTGCAGCAGGGTGGCGGCCAGCAGCACTTGCAGATCGCCGCCGTCTTCCCGGGCGATGCGCCGCGCATTGGCCCACACCCGCTGCAGGTGCGACAGGTCGTGGGCACCGTCGTCGACGGGCTCCAGCGCGTGGGGCAGCAGGGTGTTGGCGAGATCGGGCAGGGGAGCAAAAGCGTCGGAAGTCATTTCAGCCAGGCAGTAAAAATACAGGCGCACACTGTAGCCGCTGCCGCAGGCTGCGATAAGGCCCGCGGGACCTTCGGGCGTCGATAAAAGTGCCGTGCGCTTTGCGACCGATCGCAACCAGCGGCAGCGGCTACAGGTATCGGGCAATTCCGACATGGACAATCACCCGTCACGACCTCCAGGCATGTCCCTGTGAAATACCCGTGCATGTCCTTCCCCTGTCGATCTAATATGGCCGCCTGCCTTCCAACCGAGACCCGCCGATGTCCGTCGAAATCCGTCCAGCCGTGCCCAGCGATGCACCGCAAATCCTTGCCTTCATCAGGGAGTTGGCCGATTACGAACGTGCTCGCCATGAGGTCATCGCCAGCGTCGCCGACATCGAGCGCAGCCTGTTCAGCGAGGGCGCCACGGCCCACGGCCTGATCTGCCTGCGCGATGGCGTGCCGATCGGCTTCGCGGTGTTTTTCTTCAGCTATTCCACCTGGCTGGGCAGCAATTGCCTGTACCTGGAAGACCTCTACATCACCCCCGCACAACGCGGCGGCGGCGCTGGCAAACAGCTGCTGCGGCACCTGGCGCGGATCGCCTGCGACAACGGTTGCGGGCGCTTCGAGTGGAGCGTGTTGGAGTGGAACGAACCGGCGATCCAGTTCTACAAATCCCTGGGCGCCCAGCCCCAGGAAGAGTGGGTGAGGTACCGCATGGATGGTGATGTGCTGCGCGCGTTCGCCCAGGGCTGACCGGCCGCTTTACCCAACGCCGACATGCCGCCTCGGCAAAAAGTGACCCACAAGGCCGCCCCTGGCGCAGGGCTTTCGCTGAACTCAAATTCCCGCGTTTCGATGCCCCCAGGGGGCATCGCCTCTGGTCGGCTTAGCTTCGACCTCCTCTGATATATCCGGCGCAGCACGCGCCTAGCCCCCTGATTAACATCCGCCCGGCCTGCCGACACCAAGCCCTGTAGCCGCTGCCGAGCCTGCGAGGTTGCGTCCAGCCTGGGCGGCATTGCGTCGCAGCGGGTGCAGGGTCTTGAGATCGCTGGAGGATCTTCGGTCCTATCGCAGCCTTCGGCAGCGGCCACAGTGTATTATCCCATAATATGGGAATGATATTTATATATTGAGATTTTATTCGAGTCGGGTTTATAGTCGCCGCCATCAGCTCTTACGCACTCACTGCCAAAAACAACTCACAGGTGAAGCGATGCAGGCGCAATTGATCGCGCTCGATTGGGGAACCACGTCCCTTCGTGCTTACAAGCTCGCAGCAGGCGGCCAGGTGCTGGAACAGCGCGCGTTGACCTCGGGGGTCATGCAGTTGCCGAAGGTGGCGCGGATGATTGCCGGCCAGCGCTGCGACGATGGTTTTGAACTGGCCTTCGATGAGGCCTGCGGCGACTGGCTCGACGCGCAACCGGGACTGCCGGTGATTGCCTGCGGCATGGTCGGCAGCGCCCAGGGCTGGCGCGAGGCCAGTTACTGCGAGACCCCGGCGGATGTCGCCCAGCTCGGGCAGGCCCTGGTGACCTTGCGCAGTCGGCGCGGGGTGGACGTGCATATCGTGCCGGGGGTGATCCAGCGTTCGCGCTTGCCGAACGTGATGCGGGGCGAAGAAACCCAGGTGCTGGGGGCGCTGCCGCAGCTGCCGGACGGGGCAGGGAACGACGTGCTGATCGGCCTGCCCGGCAGTCATTCCAAATGGGTGCAGGTGGCCGATGGCTGCATCGTCCATTTCGACACCTTCATGACCGGCGAGCTGTTCGCCGTGCTCAGTCAACACAGCATTCTCGGCCGCACCCAGGAGCGTGGCGCGGCATTCGACGCCGAGGCCTTCGACCGCGGCGTGCAGGTGGCCTTGTCCGCCGAGGGCGAAATCGGCCCGCTGTCGACCCTGTTCAGCGCCCGCAGCCTGGGGTTGACCGGTGAACTCAGCGGCCGCGCCCAGCCGGACTATCTGTCGGGCCTACTGATCGGCCACGAACTTTGCGCACTGGCCTCTGTGCAGCGGCGCCGGCGCCACAGCGACCCGTTGCCGTCGATCGTGCTGATCGGCAATTCCCAGCTTTGCGCCCGTTACAGCCGGGCCTTGTCCGCCTGCGGTTTTCCCCGGGCAATCCTGGCCGAACAGGCCACCGAACGCGGTCTATGGCACCTGGCCGAAGCGGCCGGGCTGCTGACGCGCGTCCCTTGCGCTCATCCTTGAAAAGAGGTCCGACATGCTCAAGCAAGCACTGGCACATAACGGCCTGATTGCCATTCTCCGGGGACTGCGTCCGCCAGAAGCGGCGGCCATCGGCGAGTCGCTGTATCAGGCGGGGTTTCGGGTTATCGAGGTGCCGCTCAATTCGCCGCAACCCTTTGACAGCATCCGCATCCTGCGCGACGCCTTGCCCGCCGATTGCCTGATCGGCGCCGGCACGGTGCTGACCCCGGAGCAGGTCGAGCAGGTCAAGGCCGCGGGTGGCCAGGTGATCGTCATGCCCCACAGCGACCCCAAGGTGCTGCGCGCGGCCAGGGCCGCCGGCCTCTATCTGTCGCCCGGCGTAGCCACGCCGACCGAGGCCTTTGCCGCGCTGGCCGAAGGCGCCGACGTGCTCAAGCTGTTTCCCGCCGAGCAGATGGGCCCGTCGGTGGTCAAGGCCTGGCTCGCGGTATTGCCGGCCGGCACCGTGTTGCTACCGGTAGGCGGGATCACTCCGGACAACATGCAGGTGTTCGTCGACGCCGGGGTCAAGGGCTTCGGCCTGGGCTCCGGGTTGTTCAAGCCAGGGATGAGCGCCGCCGAGGTGGCGACCCGCGCCAAGGCCTATGTCGCCGCCTGGAATGCGCTGCGTTAAGACTTTTTGGCGCCCTCGGCGCTGCATCCGACAAGAGAGACAAGAAGATGAAAATCACTAAGTTGACCACCTTTATCGTTCCGCCGCGCTGGTGCTTTCTCAAGGTCGAGACCGACGAGGGCGTCACCGGCTGGGGCGAGCCCGTGGTCGAAGGGCGGGCGCACACGGTGGCCGCCGCCGTGGACGAGTTGGCCGATTACCTGATCGGCAAGGACCCGCGCAATATCGAGGACATCTGGACCGTGCTCTACCGCGGCGGCTTCTACCGCGGCGGCGCCATCCACATGAGTGCCCTGGCCGGGATCGACCAGGCACTGTGGGACATCAAGGGCAAGGCCCTGGGGGTGTCGGTCAGCGACCTGCTGGGCGGCCAGGTGCGGGACAAGATCCGCGTCTACTCGTGGATCGGCGGCGACCGTCCGGCCGATACCGCGCGTGCCGCTAAAGAGGCGGTGGCGCGTGGTTTTACCGCGGTGAAGATGAACGGGACCGAGGAGCTGCAGTTCCTCGACACCTTCGACAAGGTCGACCTGGCCCTGGCCAACGTCGCCGCGGTACGTGACGCAGTCGGCCCCAACGTCGGGATCGGCGTCGACTTCCATGGCCGGGTGCACAAGCCCATGGCCAAGGTGCTGATGAAGGAACTCGATCCCTACAAGCTGATGTTTATCGAAGAACCGGTGCTCAGCGAAAACTACGAGGCCCTCAAGGAACTGGCGCCGCTGACCAATACCCCGATCGCCCTGGGCGAGCGGCTGTTCTCGCGCTGGGATTTCAAACGGGTGCTCAGCGAAGGTTACGTCGACATCATCCAGCCGGATGCTTCCCATGCCGGCGGCATCACCGAAACCCGCAAGATCGCCAACATGGCCGAAGCCTACGACGTGGCCCTGGCCCTGCATTGCCCGCTGGGGCCGATTGCCCTGGCCGCCTGCCTGCAACTGGACGCGGCCTGCTACAACGCCTTCATCCAGGAGCAGAGCCTGGGCATCCATTACAACGAAAGCAACGACCTGCTGGATTACGTCAAGGACCCGCACGTCTTCGACTACCAGCAAGGCATGGTGAAGATTCCCAACAGCCCGGGCCTGGGCATCGAGATCAACGAGGAATACGTCATCGAGCGCGCGGCCATCGGCCACCGCTGGCGCAACCCGATCTGGCGCCACGCCGACGGCAGCTTCGCCGAATGGTGAGTTGATTCATTGCTGATAGGGGCGAGCTTGCTCGCGATGCCGGCGCGGTGCAGCAACCGACGCTATTGCGAGCAAGCCCGTTCCTCCAGGTACATAGCTGCATAGCCCTCAATAACCATAAGAAGAGGCATCCCCATGCAACCGCAAACCTTCACCGGGCAGGCGTCGCTGGTCGCGCCGAGCCGCAAGCGTTTTTTCATCATGGTGCTGTTGTTCATCACGGTGGTGATCAACTACCTGGACCGCAGCAACCTGTCGATCGCCGCGCCGGCCTTGACCCGCGACCTGGGCATGGCGGTGGGCGCGCTGGAGGCGCCGGCCTATCCGATCAACAGCCGGGTGGTGACCACCTGGTTTCCCGAGCGCGAGCGTGCCACGGCCATCGGCTTTTACACTTCCGGGCAGTTTGTCGGGCTGGCTTTTCTCACCCCGGTGCTGGCCTGGCTGCAGCATGCCTTTGGCTGGCACATGGTGTTTGTCGTCACCGGTGCGGTGGGCATTCTGTGGGCGGCGATCTGGTACGCGGTGTATCGCGAACCACGGGATTTCAAGGGCGCCAACCCGGCGGAAATCGACCTGATCCGCCAGGGCGGCGGCCTGGTGGATATCCAGCGTGAGACGAACAGGAGCAAGGCGCGTTTCAGCTGGACCGACCTGGGGATTGTCCTGAGCAAGCGCAAGCTGTGGGGCATCTATCTGGGGCAGTTCTGCCTCAATTCGACCCTGTGGTTTTTCCTCACCTGGTTCCCCACTTACCTGGTGAAGTACCGCGGCATGGATTTCATCAAGTCCGGCCTGCTGGCGTCGCTGCCGTTCCTCGCGGCCTTTGTCGGCGTGCTGTGTTCCGGGTTCTTCTCCGACTGGCTGATCCGGCGTGGCGCCTCGGTGGGCTTTGCCCGCAAGCTGCCGATCATTGGCGGGCTGCTGATTTCCACCTCGATCATCGGCGCCAATTTCGTCGAGTCGACGCCGCTGGTGATTGCCTTCCTGGCGCTGGCGTTCTTCGGCAACGGCCTGGCCTCGATCACCTGGTCGCTGGTCTCGACCCTGGCGCCGGCGCGGTTGCTGGGGCTGACTGGCGGGGTGTTCAACTTCATCGGCAACCTGTCGGCGATCGCCACGCCGATCGTCATCGGCTTCCTGGCCAGCGGCGACTCCTTTGCCCCGGCCATTACCTACATTGCCGTGCTGGCGCTGGCGGGGGCCCTGTCCTACGTGCTGCTGGTGGGCAAGGTCGAGCGTATCGAGTTGTAGTGGCGGGGGGCGGGCGACCATAATGCCGCCCGTTCTCACCCTCGGAAGGCTGGATATGCAGGACGACGCAGCAAAGACCGCCAAGGATGCCGCCCCCACCGGTACCCAGACATTGCTCCGTGGCCTGGCGGTGGTGCAGGCCGTGGCCAGCGGTGCCCGCGACCTCAAGGAAATCGCCCGGCTGATCGGCACCACCCGCAGCACCACCCATCGCCTGGCCAGTTGCCTGGTGGACGAGCGTTATTTGAGGGTAGTGCCGCAGGTCGGCTACCTGCTGGGGCCGAAGCTGATCGAGCTGGGTTTCCAGGCCCGCGAGGCCTTGCCGTTGGTGACCCTGGCCAGGCCATTCCTCGATGAGCTGTCGGCGTTGACCGGCGACACCATTCACCTGGCAATCCGCGAAGACGACGATGTGCTGTACCTGCACAAGAACCCGGGGCGCAACGGCCCGGAAATGCGTTCGCGGGTCGGCCATCGCATGCCGCTGGCGCGCACCGGGATCGGCAAGGCGCTGCTGCTCGATAGCACGCCCCAGGAGTGGCAGCGTTTGTATGAAGCGAGCCTGCCGGCGGGGGGCAGGAATGCGCTCTGGCCGCAGCACGAAGAGCCGACCTGGGAGCAGTTCCAGCAGCGTATGCAGGACTATGTGGCGGGAGGTTATGCCTTCGACCTGGAGGACAACGAACCGTCGATCCGTTGCGTGGCGGCGCCGGTCCGCGATGCCAGCGGCCAGATCGTCGCCGGTATCAGCATCGCCAGCACCGTGCCGTACATGCCGCTGGAAAAGATGGCCGAACTGATCCCGGTGATCAAGCAGGCCGCCGCTGGCATCTCCGCCGAGCTCGGCGGCTGACTCAGGCTTATGGAGGAGAGGAGTTTGCCCGCGATGGGATTTTTCCAGGTCCATCGCCATCGCGGGCAAGCCTCCTACGGGACTGCATTTATTGCTTGAGGGTGGCCATGTCGATGACGAAGCGGTATTTCACATCGCCGGCGATCATCCGCGCGTAAGCCTCGTTGATCTGGCGGATGTCGAGCATTTCGATGTCGCAGGTGATGTTGTGCTCGGCGCAGAAATCCAGCACTTCCTGGGTTTCGGCGATACCGCCGATCAGCGAGCCGGCCAGCACGCGACGGCCCAGTACCAGCTTGGCCGCGTGCACGGGCGGGTCCACCGGTTCGATCAGGCCGACCAGGATGTGTACGCCGTCAAAACGCAGGGTATCCAGGTAGGGGTTGAGGTCGTGTTGCACCGGGATAGTGTCCAGCAGGAAGTCGAAGCGGCCGGCCGCGGCCTTCATCTGCTCGGCATCGGTGGAGACGATCACATGATCGGCGCCCTGGCGACGGGCTTCCTCGGCCTTGCTCGCCGAACGGGTGAACAGGGTCACTTCTGCGCCCAGGGCCTTGGCGAACTTGATACCCATGTGGCCCAGGCCACCCATGCCGAGAATGCCCACCTTGTCGCCGGCCTTCACCCCGTAATGCTTGAGCGGCGAGTAGGTGGTGATGCCCGCGCAGAGGATCGGCGCGGCGCTGGCCAGGTCGAGTTTCTCGGGAATGCGCACGACAAAGTGCTCGTTGACCACGATGCTGTCGGAGTACCCACCCATGGTGTTGCTGCCGTCGACCCGGTCCGGGGTGGCGTAGGTCATGGTCGGGCCTTCCAGGCAGTATTGCTCCAGGTTGGCGGCGCAGGCTTCGCAATGCTGGCAGGAGTCGACCATGCAGCCGACGCCGACCAGGTCGCCCACCTTGTGCCTGGTCACTTGGGCGCCGACGGCGGTGACCTTGCCGACGATTTCGTGGCCCGGCATCAGCGGGTACACAGCGATGCCCCATTCATTGCGGGCCTGGTGGATATCGGAGTGGCAGACGCCGCAGTAGAGAATCTCGATGGCCACGTCGTCGGGGCGCGGGCTGCGGCGCTGAAAGCTCATGGGGGCGAGGGGCGTGGTGGCGGACTGGGCGGCGTAACCGATGGCTGTGTACATGATGAACCTCGCAAAGCACTGACAGATGAGGCGGGCCATTCTCGGCGCCGCTCCCTGGCGCGAACATGGCGATTCCTCGGCATGTCATGCCTATTCCTCCGCCATCGGCCATTTGCGCGCGGCATTGGCGTGCAGACCTGCGATGATGTTTTCATCCCTTTTTCCGTGAAGTTTTCCCCATGTTGTTGACCCGCCATCTCGATGCCAATGCCACCCTGGTGTCCCTGATCCAGCCTCTTGCGACCCGCGACGGTTTCGTTCCCACGGGGCTGCCCGGGGTTCAGGTGTTACGGGCCAGTTGCGACGTGGCCCGCGGCCCGCATATCTACGAGCCGAGCCTGATGATCATCGCCCAGGGCAGCAAGCTGGCGTACCTGGGCCCGCGGACCCTGGAGTACGGCGCTGGGCATTACCTGATCCAGGCGCTGTCGGTGCCCTTCGAGTGCGAGACCTTCGCCATGCCCAATGCGCCGTTGCTGGGGGTGTCCATCGCCATCGACCGGGCGCTGTTGGGCGAGCTGGTGCTGGCGATGGGCGTTGCCGCGGGGCGCAGCGCCCAGGCGCAGACCCCGGAGTCGATGACTTCGGTGGTGCTCGACGACACGATGCGCGGTTGCGTGGAGCGCCTGCTGCGCTGCCTGCACGATCCTCTGGAGTGCAAGGTGATGGGCCCGGCGCGCTTGCGCGAATTGATGTTCACCGTCTTGCGAGGGCCGCAGGCCGATGTACTGCGCGCGCTGGTGGAACAGCACGGGCAGTTTGCCCGGGTGGCGGCCTCGCTGAATCACTTGCACGAGCATTACACCGAGCCGCTGAACGTCGAGACGCTGGCCCGTTGCGCGAACATGAGCACCTCGACCTTTCATGAGCACTTCAAGCGCAGCACACTGCTGTCGCCGGTGCAGTACCTCAAGCGCCTGCGCTTGCTCAAGGCGCAGCAGTTGCTGCTGGGGGAAGGGCTGGGCGTGGCCCAGGTGGCGCATCGGGTGGGCTACCAGAGCACCTCGCAATTCAGCCGTGAATACAAGCGTTACTTCGAGCGCAATCCGGGGGATGAGCGAGCAGCGTGATGGGAGGCGCTCGTCTGGAGGAGCGAGGCTTGCCCGCGATGAAGGGTGAGACGGTCTGACAGATACATCGCCAAGGCCTTATCGCACGCAAGCTGTGCTCCTATAGAAGCAGGGCAGTGGCGCCAGCAATAAAAAAGGCCCCCATTCGGGAGCCTTTTTTCTTCAAGCGTACGCCTTACATGTTCGGGTAAGTCGGACCGCCCGCGCCTTCCGGCGCGACCCAGGTGATGTTCTGCGCAGGGTCCTTGATGTCGCAGGTCTTGCAGTGCACACAGTTCTGGGCGTTGATCTGGAAGCGCTTCTCGCCGTCTTCCTTGGTGATCACTTCATACACCCCGGCCGGGCAGTAGCGTTGAGCAGGCTCATCGTACAGCGGCAGGTTCTTGCCGATCGGGATGCTCGGATCGGTCAGCTTCAGGTGGCAAGGCTGTTCTTCTTCATGGTTGGTGCCCGAGATGAACACCGAACTGAGTTTGTCGAAGCTGAGCTTGCCGTCCGGTTTCGGGTAGTCGATCTTCTTGCAGTCCGCGGCCAGCTTCAGGCAGGCGTAGTCCGGCTTGGTGTCGTGCAGGGTAAACGGCAGCTTGCCACCGAAGAGGTTCTGGTCGACCCAGTTGAAACCGCCACCGACGATGGCGCCGTACTTGTGGATCGCCGGGCCGAAGTTGCGGCTGGCGAACAGTTCTTCGTACAGCCAGCTGGACTTGAACGCTTCTACATAGGTGTTCAGCTCGTCGGCGCCTTCGGAGCCGGCGAACAGCGCATCGGCCACGGCGTCAGCGGCGAGCATGCCGGACTTCATGGCGGTGTGGCTGCCCTTGATCTTGGCGAAGTTCAGGGTGCCCAGGTCGCAACCGATCAGCGCGCCGCCCTTGAACACCATCTTCGGCAGCGAGTTCAGGCCGCCTTTGCAGATGGCGCGCGCGCCGTAGCTGACGCGCTTGCCGCCTTCGAGGTACTGCTTGAGCACCGGGTGATGCTTGAGGCGCTGGAATTCGTCGAACGGCGACAGGTAGGTGTTGCTGTAGGACAGGTCGACGATCAGGCCGACCACCACCTGGTTGTTTTCCAGGTGATAAAGGAAGGAGCCGCCGGTGTTCTCGGTGCCCATGATGTCCAGCGGCCAGCCGGCGGTGTGGACCACCAGGCCTGGCTGATGCTTGGCCGGATCTATTTCCCAGATTTCCTTGAGGCCGATGCCGTAGTGCTGGGCGTCGGCGTCGCTGTCCAGGTTGAAGCGCTTGATCAGTTGCTTGCCGATGTGGCCACGGCAGCCTTCGGCGAACAGGGTGTACTTGCCACGCAGTTCCATGCCGGGGGTGTACAGGCCTTCCTTCGGATTGCCTTCGCGGTCGACACCCAGGTCGCCGGTGATGATCCCGCGGACCACGCCGTTCTCGTCGAACAGCGCTTCCTGGGCGGCGAAGCCCGGGTAGATTTCCACGCCCAGGTTCTCGGCCTGCTGGGCCAGCCAGCGGCACAGGTTGCCCAGAGAGATGATGTAGTTGCCTTCGTTGTGCATGGTCTTGGGCACAAAGAAGTCGGGAACTTTAGTCGCGCTGTCGGCGTTTTTCAGGACATAGATGTCATCGCGCTTGACCGGGGTGTTCAGCGGGGCGCCGAGCTCCTTCCAGTCCGGAAACAGCTCGTTCAGGGCGCGCGGTTCGAACACGGCGCCGGAAAGAATGTGAGCACCGACTTCGGAGCCTTTCTCGACCACGCAGACGCTGATTTCCTTACCGGCTTCGGCGGCCTTCTGCTTCAGTCGGCAGGCGGCGGACAAGCCAGCGGGGCCGGCACCGACGATGACCACGTCGAATTCCATGTATTCGCGTTCCACTAGGCTATCTCCTACTCAAGGCTCAACGGTTTTTTTCTAATTGGAGGTTGGGTGTCGCATCGATGGTTTTCTCCGCCAAACAGGGGAGGGGACAATGAACGACCCGCCTTTCTCTCTAGGCGGCGCATTATATCTACACCACTCTTAGCGTCCAATACAAACGTTTGTTTGAATTTGCTGCAGCCCATGTAAATCAAAGAAGCGCGGCTTATGACTGGCCATTTTGGCGTATTGACCAGAATAGGCGTTCCGGTCAAGATACGGTCGGTTTTGCGCTCGCCGTAGGCTGACTGTTGGTTTCAAGAGCACCTCTAAAGACAGGGCGAAGGCAGTACAAGGTGACGCAACGCGCAGTTTACACGCCGCGATAAAGAATGACCGGCCAGTCGCTACTGACGAACGGTCATCATCCCGTGAGCAAGGTCATCTGTCTGCTGTTGCAAGAGTCCATGCCAGCGTTTTTAGAGGTGCCCTTGTGCCCGATGAGCATCAACCGCCAGGTTCGCCTAGGCGACTTTCTTTTCACCGGAGAGTAACGAGGAATCCATGAAGGTTCTTGTAGCTGTCAAACGCGTTGTCGATTACAACGTCAAGGTTCGCGTCAAGGCGGACAATTCCGGCGTCGACCTCGCCAACGTCAAGATGTCGATGAACCCTTTCTGCGAAATCGCAGTGGAAGAAGCCGTACGCCTGAAAGAAAAAGGCGTAGCGACTGAAATCGTCGTCGTCTCCATCGGTCCCGCTACTGCTCAAGAGCAACTGCGTACCGCCCTGGCGCTGGGTGCCGATCGTGCCATCCTCGTCGAGTCCGCTGATGAACTGAACTCCCTGGCCGTGGCCAAGCTGCTCAAGGCCGTGGTCGACAAGGAACAGCCTCAGCTGGTGATCCTTGGCAAGCAAGCCATCGACAGCGACAACAACCAGACCGGCCAGATGCTGGCAGCCCTGAGCGGTTACGCTCAAGGCACCTTCGCCTCCAAGGTCGAAGTGTCGGGCGACAAGGTTGCCGTGACCCGTGAAATCGACGGTGGCTTGCAAACCGTTTCGCTGAACCTGCCAGCGATCGTCACCACCGACCTGCGTTTGAACGAGCCGCGCTACGCGTCTCTGCCAAACATCATGAAAGCCAAGAAGAAGCCGCTTGAAGTGCTGACTCCTGATGCTTTGGGCGTTTCCACCGCCTCTACCAACAAGACCCTGAAAGTCGAAGCGCCGGCTGCACGCAGCGCGGGCATCAAGGTCAAGTCGGTCGCTGAACTGGTCGAGAAACTGAAAAACGAAGCGAAGGTAATCTGATCATGACTATCTTGGTAATCGCTGAACACGACAACAAGGTGCTGGCTCCGGCCACCCTGAACACCGTTGCCGCCGCTGCCAAAATCGGTGGCGACATCCACGTTCTGGTCGCCGGCCAGGGCGCTGGCGCCGTGGCTGAAGCCGCGGCGAAAATCGCTGGCGTGAGCAAAGTCCTGTCGGCCGACAACGCCGCTTACGCTCACCAACTGCCGGAAAACGTTGCCCCTCTGGTAGCAGAGCTGGGCAAGGGCTACAGCCACATCCTGGCCGCCGCCACTTCCAACGGCAAAAACATCCTGCCGCGCGTGGCCGCGCAGCTGGACGTCGACCAGATCTCCGAGATCATCTCGGTAGAAAGCGCCGACACCTTCAAGCGTCCGATCTATGCCGGTAACGCCATCGCTACCGTGCAATCGAACGCCGCCGTGAAGGTCATCACCGTGCGCGCCACCGGTTTCGATCCGGTTGCCGCCGAAGGCGGTTCGGCCGCTGTCGAAGCGGTTGCTGCCGCTCACGACGCAGGCAAATCGAGCTTCGTCGGCGAAGAGCTGGCCAAGTCCGACCGTCCTGAACTGACTGCTGCCAAGATCGTCATTTCCGGCGGCCGCGGCATGCAGAACGGCGACAACTTCAAACACCTGTACGCCCTGGCCGACAAGCTGGGCGCTGCCGTGGGTGCTTCGCGCGCTGCGGTCGACGCAGGTTTCGTACCCAACGACATGCAGGTCGGCCAGACCGGCAAGATCGTGGCGCCACAGCTGTACATTGCCGTCGGTATTTCCGGCGCGATCCAGCACCTGGCCGGCATGAAAGACTCCAAGGTGATCGTTGCGATCAACAAGGACGAAGAAGCGCCGATCTTCCAGGTGGCCGATTACGGCCTGGTGGCGGACTTGTTCGAAGCCGTACCAGAGCTGGAGAAGCTGGTCTAATCCAGCGGCTTCACTTATAAGAGAGCCCGGTCTTTTGGCCGGGCTTTTTTATTGTCTGGGATTTGAGTGGGAGAATTTCGCCATGGATTTGCGCCGCCTGGGTGGCCTGTCAGTGCTGCTGGGGCTGACACTGATGCCGTTGTCGTCGATGGCCGCCGGTAAATGCGAGCGCCTGGTGGTGACCGGCAGTCCGGATGCCCCGCCGTATCTGTGGCGCGACCCGCAGGACCCCAGCCACCTGATTGGCGCCAGCGCCGAACTGCTGCAACACGTGGCGCAGGAACTGGGGATCAAGGTCGAGTTGTTGTATGCCGGCAAACGCTCCGCCGCCCTGGACGAAGTGCGCAGCGGGCGTATGGACATGCTGGCCGACGCGCCGCTGACAGTGAGTGAGTTGGAAGCGCTGGACTACATTCATCCGCCGCTGCTGGAGAACGATTTCCTGGTCTGGACCCGCAAGGGCTCGACGCTGAGCTACAGCCAGCCGTCGGACCTGCATGGGCATACCGGCGCATTGTCGGAAAGGGCGCGCCTGACGCCGTCCTTCGACGCCTTCGCCAAGGAGCAATTGAGCCTGACCCGCATGCCGAATCTGACCCAGGCATTCCAGAAACTGTTGCTGGGGGAGGTGGAGTACGTACTGGCCGGACGTTACGCCGGCATGGCCCTGGCCCAGTCGCTGGGCATGGCCAACGATCTGCTGGCATTCCCGCAGCCTGCCGACAAACCTGGGCTGTTCCTGGCCATCTCGCACAACTCCGCCTGCAACGACCCATGGTTGCGCGGACAGTTGGCGAAAAAGATGACAGAATTGCCCGCGTCCGGTCTGACGGAAGCCGTGCTGCAGCGCAATCTCGAGCGTTGGAAGGCACAGTTGCAGCAACCTGTCAGCACCCCCAAACAGTAGGGATTTCTAGTGAGTATTCGACCTCTTTTCGCTGCCCTGGCCGTCCTGGCTCTGGCGGGTTGCGCAGCCGATCCGGCGCCGAATGAACAAATGCGCCTGACCGAACAAACCCTGGCCCAGGCCAAGGCCGTGGGAGCCACGGCAGAGGATGTGCCGGAAATGAAACTGGCCGAGGACAAATTCGCCCGTGCCCAACGCAACATGCAGGAAGAGTCGTTCAAGCACGCGCGCATGCGTGCCGAGCAGGCGGAGCTGGATGCGCGCCTGGCCGAGGCGCGGGTCCTGACCCTGAAAAGCCAGGAACAGCTGAACCTCGTCCAGACTCGCATCACTCGTCTGCGCAAGCAGTTGGGAGATGCCCAATGATTCGTCTGACCCAGGTATTGAGTGGCGTGCTGCTGATCGCCTGCACCGGCCTCTACGGCTGCGCCGGGCAACGCAGCGAAGCAGCGCTGGAACAGGCCGGCGAAGACTTCCAGAAGGTCAAGGAAGATTCCAATGTGCTGCGCATCGCGCCCAAGGATGTGATCCGCGCTGGTGAGTCCCTGGCCCGGGCCGATCGCCTGTCCAGCTACTGGGGCAGCGGTTCGGATGTGGTGCACTACGCCTACCTCAGCCAGCGCTACAGCGAAATCGCTCGCGAGCACACCAACCAGGCGCTGAACCAGGAGCAGGCGGCCAAGCTCGAACTCGAACGCCAGCGCCTGCAACTGGCCCTGCGCGAGGCCAAGCTGCTGAGCGTGCAGCAACAGGGCAAGTGGCTGGAAGAGCAGATCATTAACCTGGCCACGACCCAGACCGATCGTGGGCTGGTGATGACCCTGGGCGATGTGTTGTTCGACACCGGCGAAGCGGAGCTGAAGAGCTCGGCCAATCGTACCGTGCTCAAAGTCGTGCAGTTTCTCCAACTGAACCCCAAGCGTGTGGTGCGGATCGAGGGCTACACGGACAACACCGGCGACAAGCAGAGCAATCTGAAACTGTCCCGCGACCGGGCGCAGGCCGTGGCCGATATCCTGGTGGACCTGGGCGTCGAGGAGAAACGGGTCCAGGTCGAAGGTTATGGCGATGAGTACCCGGTCGAGGCCAACGCCTCGGAGCGTGGGCGGGCGCAGAACCGTCGGGTGGAAATCGTCTTCTCCGACGAGAAAGGCCAGTTGGGCGCCGCGCGCTAAGACGCGGCGGCTCAAGACAACCCGGTTTCCCCCGCGGAGCCGGGTTTTTTTGTGCCTGACGATTGGCACACAAAACAGTACAGTTTTTGCTGACACTGCCCTGTATGGTCGACTATTGTGGCAACTGTCCCAGTACACTTATGAACTGTTCCGGTATCGTCATCCACAAGAATAAAATGCCGGTGAAATCGAGTGCAGCGTCATGACCAATCTCTTGCTTTATCAACGTATCGCTCAGCAGCTGGCTGAAGATATCCGTCGTGGTGTGTACCAGCCCGGGGAACGCGTACCTTCGGTACGCAAGATGAGTTCCCAGCTCAACGTCAGTCATGCCACGGTGCTCCAGGCCTACGCCAATCTCGAGGACCAGGGGCTGATCCGCGCCCGTCCGCAGTCGGGCTATTACGTGCACCAGACCCCGGCGCTGACCGCGCCGACCCCGGACATCGCCCGGGTCGAGCGGCCGGGCCTGGTAACGCGCAGCAGCATCATTCATCAAGTGTTGGTGGAGTCGCGCCGTGAAGGCGTGTTTCCGCTGGGCGCCGCGGTGCCCAGTGTCGATTACCTGCCGGTGCGGGCGCTGCACCAGCAACTGGCCAAGGTCACCCGTTTCCACAGCCCGCGCGCCTTCAGCTACATGTTCAGCCCCGGCTTCGAGCCGTTGCGCCGACAGGTGGCGATTCGCATGCGCGACGCTGGCGTGGTGGTCGACCCCTCCGAAGTGGTGATCACCCACGGCTGCGTGGATGCCCTGCAGATGTCGTTGCGCGTGCTGACCCGCCCGGGCGACCTGATCGCCGCGGAGTCGCCGACTTACTACGGCCTGTTGCAACTGGCCGACCTGCTGGGGCTCAAGGTCATCGAGATTCCCAGCGACCCTTCCACCGGCATGAGCCTGGAAGCGCTGCAACTGGCGGCCAACCAGTGGTCGATCAAGGCCCTGGTGTTGACCACGCGCCTGAGCAATCCACTGGGCGGCACCATGCCGGAAGAGCGGCAGAAACAACTGCTGCGCCTGGCTTCGGATTTCGATATCCAGGTGGTCGAGGACGATATCTACGGCGAACTGATGTTCGAGGTCGGTCGTACCAAGGCGCTGAAAGCCTATGACCGTCTGGATCGGGTGATCTATTGCTCGAGCTTTTCCAAGACCCTGTCACCCGGCGTGCGTATCGGCTGGATGATTGCCGGCAAGTTCCAGCAGGAAATCCAGCGTTTGCAAACCTTCAGCACCCACTCGGCCTGCAGCGTCACGCAGATGGGCGTTGCGGCCTACCTGGAGAACGGCGGTTACGACCGGCATCTGCGTTTCATCCGCCAGGAGTACCGCAAGAACCTCAGCGCCTTTCAGTTGGCGGTGCAGCAGTACTTCCCGGAGGGCACGCAGATTACCCGTCCGAACGGCGGTTTCATTCTCTGGGTCAGCCTGCCGGGGCGGGTCAATACCCAGGAATTGCATGTCCGGGCATTGCAGCAGGGCATCAGTATCGCGCCGGGGCTGATCTTCAGTAATACCGAGCAGTTCAACCACTGCATTCGCCTCAACTGCGGTACCCCATGGAATCGCGAGGCCGAACGGGCACTGATGACCTTGGGCATGTTGGCCAGCCAGCTGTGCCAGGAGGCCGCGGGCGGTTTTTGAAGGATCGGTTACCGTGCTTGTTTTCGCGCGGTCAACAGGCGAGCATATGGCTCTTTGCCGCCGATCCTGTTGTCTCTCTATGAAAGCGATTTTTCCTGTTGCCTGGGTATTGGTCAGCGTATTGAGTGCTTTCGGCACGGCCAGCGTTCTGGCGGCTCCGGCCCAGGAAAAGGTCGCGGCAAGCGCCACCGCGAATACATCGCAGAAAACCGCGACAGCCAAGAAAGCCGCGCCGGTAAAGAAGGCGGCAGTGACCAGCAAGGCCAAACCCAAGGCCAAGGCACAGAAAAGGCGCGCGCCGATCGCTTCCAAGTCCAAGCCTGCCAGTGAGATCGTGAGGACGCGTTTGCCTTCGGCCAATGTCGATCTGAGCCTGCCGCCGGAAATGGTCAAGCAATTGCAGCCGATCGGCTCGGTCAACCAGCCCAAGCGCACCCCGTTGCTGCCGCCGATGTTCGGCGAGAAACCCAAGGACGACAGTCCGTTCCAGCTCAACGGCCGCTTGCTGAGCAACGAAATGCAGTTGCAGCTGCGCAATGACGAACGGCGTGATGTGGAAGGCGCGGCGCTGGATTTCGAATTCAAGCAGTAAACCCTCATCCTGACTGTGACCCGCAGCCCTGACGCTTTGTCGGAGACTGGTCAGTCACGCGAGCCTGAGCGTAAAAACCCGTGGGCGGCCAATTTCAAACGGCTGTTTTAGCGGTTACTCTAGTCCGCGTCATTTCAATACTTTGCCCGTCGCGAGGAGCTTGTCGTCATGAACTGCCGTGAAGGCTGTGGCGCCTGTTGCATTGCCCCTTCCATCAGTACCCCGATTCCCGGAATGCCCAATGGCAAACCGGCCGGAGAACGTTGCATCCATCTTTCTGTCGAACTGCTGTGCGGCTTGTTCGGCCAACCCGAACGGCCCGCCGTCTGTGGTGCGTTCCAGGCCGATGTAGAAGTCTGTGGCGGCAGTCGGGAAGAGGCTATCCGCTTGTTGGGCTGGTGGGAGCAAATGACGGCGGCGTGAAGTGTTTTCAATGAACGGAACTTCAACAATAAGGAATAAGACAATGGGTTCGCTGCATCGAATTGCTGTGCTCTGTGGGTTGACCGTTCTGCTCTCGGCAACCGCCCACGCCGAAGATTGGCAAACGGCCAAGGATGAAGACGGCATCAAGGTCTCCTTGAGTGAAGTGGCCGGCTCCAAATACAAGGCCTACCGGGGCGTGACCACCATGAAAACCAGCGTGGCCAAGCTGCGCGCTTTGCAGGACGACGTGACGGGCGCCTGCGCCTGGATTCACGAATGCAAGTCGCAGAAACTGCTCAAGCACGAAGGTGAGCAGAGCTGGACCTACACCCAGTTCAACACCCCATGGCCGGTCACGCCGCGTGATTCGGTGCTGCACGTCACCACCAGCGAAGCGGCCGATGGCAGCCTGACCCGCAAGCTCGAAGGCGTACCGACCTACCTTCCCGAGGAGAAAGGTTTCGTGCGTGTTGCCCAGGTCGAAGGCTTCTGGAAGTTCGTGCCCAAGGGCGCGGACCAGGTCGAAGTGACCTATCAGGTGCACACCGAACCGGGCGGCAGCGTGCCGTCCTGGCTGGCCAACAAGTTTGTCGTGGATGCGCCGTTCAACACCCTCAAGGCATTGAAGGCGCGCGCCGAGAAACCGTAAGCGCCGATCGTTGCGCAAAGGCTGCCCCAGGGCAGCCTTTTTTAATGGCACCGCCGGGCCTTTGGTTTGAACGATCCTTGGTTCTTCAGGGTCGACATCTTGTGAGTCCATCCATGGGCTTCATCAAGGAGGCACTGATGCAAAAGTGGCAAGTCACTTTCGTTGACGATCATGGTGTCCAGTCAGTCGAGCAGTTCGACTGTGAGCAGCAGCCCAGCATGGAGGAGGCGGCACAATTGATTCGCGCAAAGCTTTTGCCGGTTCCGGCCGAGCTTGACCTCAACGATCTGGAAGGGCGCACCGACGACCCTACGCTCAAGAGCCTGAAAGATCAGAACAGCATTCAAATCCTCAGCATTACGCCGATTTAATCTTTAATGTGCAAAGCTCCACCGAGCTTTAACCCAGACCTTGGCAGCGCCTGCGTCTTGGCGCTACTCTGCATTCGAGATCAGCGAATGAATCGCTAAGGTCTGGTCTTGTCAGCTACATGCTTGTTTCCTGGCGGCGATCTTCTCGCCGCAAGCCTGCACCGTGCGGTGACAGGCAAGGGAGTACGGAAAGTCTATCCATCGGTTTGAGGAGGACGTTTCATGAGCACAGCCTATCAAGAAGACATCAGCAGCAGCGTGCTGCGCCGCATGAAAGAAGGCGGTTTCGACTTTTCACGATTCCATCCCATCGAGTTCTACGCCATTTTTCCGGACGAGGAGCGGGCACGCAGGGCGGCAGGGCAGTTCCGCGGTGAATCCTTGAATGCCCAGGTCAGCGTGCGCGATGACGGCGCCTGGTACCTGGAGCTGAGCAAGGTGATGTACGCCACCTACGGCGGCATCGGCGATTTCGAGCAGGACTTTGAAGCGGTGGTCGCGCCCCTGGGCGGGATCATTGAAGGTTGGGGCGTGAAGCAGGAGGTTCGAGGGCGACTCGTTTAGTGCATATGAATAGCGTCAAGACTCAGCATCGGCTGACCTTCGGGTCGGCCGATTTCGTTTCTGCCCTCGGGATCCTACAAAAAAAGCGGGTAAAAAAAGGCCACCCGCTGAGGGTGGCCAAAAGGGAAGACCGGTAGGAGAGGAAACCGGTCGGGGACATTCCGGGTCCGGCTGCCATTGGCGCCATGAAGGGTGGGGCGTCGACTGCGCACCGTGGTGGTACTGAAGTCATCTGCGCTGTTGCAGCGAATTTTGCGCAGTTTTGCCCAAGCGGTGAAATCAAGTCTGGCTATGCCGTCGATAGCCACTGCATTGCAATGGAGCACTTGCCGGGGAGTTCGCCCGACTGTAAGGAGCGAGGCTTGCCTGCGATGGCATTCTGGACAGCACCTCCCCAAACCAGCTTTATTGCCCAGGCTGCTTACGTCCCGCCATATGCTCCAGATACCCCACCAGCAACTCCAGCTCGGCATCCGGGAATACGCTGCTTGCGAAGGCCGGCATCTTCGCCTGTGGCCAGCGGCGCAGGCTCTGTGGGTCACGGATATAACGCTTGAGGAAGTCCGCACCGAAATACTCGGTGGGGCTGTAGGGGATATTCAGGTCCGGGCCGAACTGCGAGTCGCCGGCGCCGTTGAGGCGATGGCAAGCCAGGCAGTTCTTCTGGAACAGGGCGAAGCCCTGGTTCACCGGGTCGCCGGCCGCCAGTTTGGGGTCCGGGCGCAGGGCCGGGAAACGCTCGGCCACCGGCGCCAGGCGCTTGATGCTTGCCACTTCGAACGGCCATTGCTCGGGGCTGATATGACCGGCCTGCGGGTTGGTCCACACCAGGTAGAAAGGCCCGGCGCTGTGCTTGCCTTCAGCCAGGGGCGGCCAGGGCTTGGCCGGGTCTTCGATGGCCAGCCAGGCCTGGGCGCCGTCCTGGTTGAGCAGGGGGGCGGCGGGCAACTCGGCGGCGAAACCGTCCAGGGCGACAGCCTGCAGATGGTCATCAGCCTTGATGCCGGTGAGCAGGGCCGAGATCGGCACCGCGCGGTAACTCATGTCGCGTTTGTACGACACGTCATCCTTGACGGTGATGCTCCGGGCCTGAGGGTGCTTGAGCAGTTCTTCGGTCTGCCAGGTGCGACTGCCGGCCCCCAGTTCCAGGGTCAGCTGCGCGGCATGCACGGGTGTGGTGAGCAGCAGGGCGCTGCACAGGAGGATAAGAGATTTCAATTGATCGCTGTTCCGTCGCTGGGGTGGAGAGCAGCGCGTACGGCCTGTCTCCAGTTTTCTGATAAGCGCGACGACGCCCTGATTCAGCGTGGCCGCGGCGTCAGAAAGAGTGGCACACAAGCGCCTGCCCCGGTAGCGAACCGGAGCACAAAGATGCAATTGCGTGACGGGATGGCCACGCCTCTAGCCGATCACTTTGGTTAGATTCGGCAAAATCAGAAGCAAGGTGGTTGCGAACAGAATGAGCCCCGCTTGACGGACTTTCGAATGCTTGAACATGGCTGAATGCCTTTTGTTGTTATTCCTGAACATCAAATGCATGCCTGCCGCTTCACTCTGGTCAGGCGATGTGTCCCTTTTCTTACACGTGCACCGGCAAGACCCGGCTGCAACGATTCACTGCCTACAGTTCCTACCTTAGGGGCCTTGTAACCCTTGGCTTAGATCCATTTCATATCAGCTAATAGGCGGATGCTTTAAAAAACGCATGAGGCTTATTGCCATCTTCTTGCCCGGCCTTTGTCTAGACAGTTCCGTTATGCGGCGGGCGGAATCCATTAGCTCACTACCGTTCGTCTGAGCGTGACCGTCAAGGTCAGTGAGCGCATCGGTCATTGAATCCGGGGCCCTCGGGGCCAAGAGTGGGAGCCCTGTCATCATTCATCTGCACAGCGGTTCGAGGACGTCATGACCCAGGCTTTGATATTCGATGCATTACGCACCCCCCGTGGCAAAGGCAAGGCCGACGGCGCCCTGCACAGCGTCAAGCCGGTGAACCTGCTGGCCGGGCTGCTCGAGGCCCTGCAGCGGCGTAGCGGACTCGACACCAGCCAGGTCGACGACATCGTGCTCGGCTGCGTGACGCCGATCGGCGACCAGGGGGCCGACATCGCCAAGACCGCGGCGCTGGTCGCCGACTGGGACGTCAGCGTAGCCGGAGTGCAGATCAACCGTTTTTGCGCCTCGGGCCTCGAAGCGGTGAACCTGGGCGCGATGAAAGTGCGCTCCGGCTTCGAGGACCTGGTGGTGGTCGGCGGTGTCGAGTCGATGTCGCGGGTGCCCATGGGCAGCGACGGCGGTGCCTGGGTGCTTGACCCGCAAACCAATATGCACAGCCATTTCACCCCGCAAGGCATAGGCGCGGACCTGATCGCCACCCTGGAAGGCTTCAGCCGTGAGGATGTCGATACCTTTGCCCTGCAGTCCCAGCAAAAGGCTGCGCGGGCCAGGGCGGCGGGGGCTTTCAGCAAGTCCCTGGTGTCGGTGCAGGACCAGAACGGCATCGTCCTGCTGGATCATGATGAGTTCATACGCGCCGATTCCACCCTCGAAGGTCTGGGCAAGCTCAAGCCCAGCTTCGAGATGATCGGCCAGATGGGCTTCGACGCCACCGCCTTGCGGGTCTACAGCCATGTCGAGCGGATCCACCACGTGCACACCCCGGGCAACAGCTCAGGGATAGTCGATGGCGCGGCGCTGATGCTGATCGGTTCCGAGGCCAAGGGCCAGGCGCTGGGCCTCAAGCCACGGGCGCGGATAGTCGCCACGGCGGTCACCAGCACCGATCCGACCATCATGCTCACCGGGCCGGCGCCGGCCACGCGCAAGGCGCTGGCCAAGGCCGGGCTGCGGGTCGAGGACATCGACCTGTTCGAGGTCAACGAGGCCTTCGCTTCGGTGGTACTGAAGTTCATCAAGGATATGGCCATCGACCCGGACAAGGTCAACGTCAATGGCGGTTCCATCGCCATGGGCCACCCGCTGGGCGCCACCGGCTGCGCGATCCTCGGCACCTTGCTCGACGAGCTGGAAGCGCGGCGCCAGCGTTATGGCCTGGCGACCCTCTGCGTCGGCGGCGGCATGGGTATCGCCACCATCATCGAACGCCTCTGAGCCCTGACTTCAAGGAAACACTTTCATGACCCAAGCCATCCGTTACGAAAAGGGCCAGGACCAGATCGTCGTTCTGACCATCGACATGCCGGGCCAGAGCGCCAACACCATGAACGCGGTGTACCGCGAGGCCATGGCCGCCTGCGTGGCCCGCCTGCAAGCCGAGCAGGAATCGATTGCCGGGGTGATCGTCACTTCGGCGAAAAAGACCTTCTTCGCCGGCGGCGACCTCAATGAATTGATCAAGGTCGGCAAGCCCGAAGCCCAGGCCTTCTATGACATGGTGCTGACCCTCAAGGGCCAGCTGCGGGCCCTGGAAACCCTGGGCAAGCCCGTGGTCGCGGCGATCAACGGCGCCGCCCTGGGCGGTGGCTGGGAGATCTGCCTGGCCTGCCATCACCGGGTGGCGCTGGACGATTCGTCGCTGCAGGTCGGCCTGCCGGAAGTGACCCTCGGCCTGTTGCCGGGCGGTGGCGGGGTGGTGCGCATGGTGCGTTTGCTGGGGCTGGAAAAAGCCCTGCCGTATCTGCTGGAAGGCAAGAAGGTCCGACCGCAGCAGGCGCTGAAAGCCGGCCTGATCGATCAACTGGCCAGCGACCGCGACGACCTGCTGGCCAAGGCCAGGGCGTGGATTGTCGCCAACCCGGCGGCCAAGCAGCGCTGGGACGTGGCCGGCTACCAGATCCCCGGGGGCACGCCGTCGCACCCGAAAGTCGCGCAGATGCTGGCCATTGCGCCGTCGATCCTGCGCAGCAAGACCCAGGGCTGCCTGCCGGCGCCGGAGAAAATCCTCTGTGCGGCAGTGGAGGGCGCCCAGGTCGATTTCGATACCGCGCAGTTGATCGAAGCCCGCTATTTCACCGAGCTGACCACCGGCCAGGTGGCGAAAAACATGATCGGCACCTTCTGGTTCCAGCTCAACGAGATCAATGCCGGTGGCTCCCGGCCCCAAGGCTTCGCGCCCTATGTGACCAGGAAGGTCGGGGTGCTGGGTGCCGGGATGATGGGCGCCGGGATCGCCTATGTCAGTGCGGTGGCCGGCATCGAGGTGGTGCTCAAGGACATCAGCCTGGCGGCCGCCGAGAAGGGCAAGGCCCATTCGGCGGCGCTGCTGGAGAAGAAGGTCGCCCGTGGCCAATTGAGCGCCGAACAGCGTGACGCCACGCTGGCGCGGATCCGCACCACCGAGCAGGACGCCGACCTGGCCGGGTGCGACCTGATCATCGAGGCGGTGTTCGAGGATCGCGAGCTCAAGGCCAGGGTCTCGGCGGCGGCGCAGCAGGTGGTGGGGGCACAGGCGGTGATTGCGTCCAACACCTCGACCTTGCCGATCAGCGGCCTGGCCAGGGCCGTACCGGATCAAGGCAAGTTCATCGGCCTGCATTTTTTCAGCCCGGTGGAAAAAATGCCCCTGGTGGAAATCATCAAGGGCGAGCAGACCAGCGACGAAACCCTGGCGCGCGGTTTCGACTTCGTCCAGCAGATCAAGAAGACCCCGATCGTGGTCAACGACAGCCGCGGCTTTTTCACTTCGCGGGTGTTCGGCACCTTCACCAACGAAGGCATTGCCATGCTCGGTGAGGGTGTGGCCGCGCCAATGATCGAGACCGAGGCGCGCAAGGCGGGCATGCCGATCGGCCCGCTGGCGATCTGCGACGAGGTTTCCCTGAGCCTGTTGAGCCATATCCGCCAACAGACCGCCAAGGACTTGCAGGCCGAAGGCAAGTCGTTGCCGGAGCATCCGGCCTTCGCCGTGATCGACCTGCTGCTCAATGAATACAAGCGCCCAGGCAAGGCGGCGGGCGGTGGTTTCTACGACTACCCGGCCGGGGGGCAGAAGCACTTGTGGCCGCAGCTGAAAACCCGCTTCGAGAAAGCCGATGGGCAGATTTCGCCGCAGGACGTGCGCGACCGGTTGTTGTTCGTGCAGGCCATCGAAACCGTGCGTTGTGTGGAGGAGGGCGTGTTGCGCTCGACGGCCGATGCCAATATCGGTTCGATCTTCGGTATCGGCTTCGCGGCCTGGACCGGCGGGGCCTTGCAGTTCATCAACCAGTACGGCCTGAAGGACTTTATCGCCCGGGCCCAGTACCTGGCCGAGCAATATGGCGAGCGTTTCGCGCCGCCGGCGTTGCTGCTGGAGAAGGCCGCCAAGGGCCAGTTGTTCTGAGGCTGAAGGGACTAAAGTGATACATCGCGGGGCTTGCCTTGATCGGGCGTTTCAAGGCAGGCTCTGGGGTGTTCATTATTCCCATCACGTGTCAGGTATTTTTTATGTCGCTACGCATCTGCATTCTGGAAACCGACATCCTGCGTCCAGAATTGGTCGATCAATATCAGGGTTACGGGCAGATGTTTCAGCGCCTGTTTTCACAGCAGCCCATCGCTGCCGAATTTACCGTCTACAACGTGATGCAGGGCCACTACCCGAGCGACGACCAAAGCTTCGACGCTTACCTGGTCACGGGGAGCAAGGCCGACTCCTTCGGTACCGATCCCTGGATTCAAACCCTCAAGACCTACCTGCTGGAGCGCTATCAGCGCGGCGACAAACTGCTGGGCATCTGCTTTGGCCATCAGTTGCTGGCGTTGCTGCTGGGCGGCAAGAGCGAACGCGCGACCCAGGGCTGGGGCGTGGGTACCCACAACTACAAGCTGGCGGCCAAGGCGCCGTGGATGAGCCCGGTGGTGGAAGAGCTGACGCTGTTGATCAGCCATCAGGACCAGGTGACGGCCTTGCCGGAAAACGCCACGGTCATCGCTTCCAGCGATTTCTGCCCGTTCGCGGCCTATCACATCAATGACCAGGTGCTGTGCTTCCAGGGCCACCCGGAGTTCATCCACGACTATTCGCGGGCCTTGCTGGACCTGCGCCAGCAGCACCTGGGCGAACAGGTCTATCAAAAAGGCATCGCCAGTCTGGACCGGGATCATCACGGCAACACCGTTGCCGAGTGGATGATGCGTTTTGTGGCGCACAAGCCGCAGGCCGGATCGGTTTGAATCCATAGCCGCATCGCCCAGCCGGCTCGCTTCTACAATGGCCTCAAGGCCCTTGCAGGAGCGTCCGGCCCGGCTCTGCTGTCAGAGCCACCCCGAGCGCTTGAAGCTCGCCCACAACCCCGTACAGCCCAGCACCAGAAACGCCAGCACACCGAAGTAGCCGTAGTGCATCTTCAGCTCGGGCATGTTGTCGAAGTTCATTCCGTAGATTCCCGCCACCGCGGTCGGGAACGCCAGGATTGCCGCCCAGGCGGCGAACTTGCGTTGCACGACGCTTTGTCGCGAGGCCTCCAGCAGCACGCCGATCTCGATGGTCTGGCTGGCGATGTCGCGCAAGGTCGCCAGGTCTTCCATCTGCCGGGTGACGTGGATCTGCACATCGCGAAAGTACGGGCGCATGTTCTTGTCGATAAAGGGGAAGCTGAGCTTCTGCAGCTCTTCGCTGATCTCCACCATGGGCGCTACATAGCGGCGCAGGCGCAGCACATCGCGACGCAGGCTGTGGAGGTGCTGGATATCCCCCTCGTTGAGCGAACTGCACAGCACGCTGTGCTCCAGTTCGTCGATCTCGGCATGGATCGCTTCGCTGACCGGCTGGTAGTTCTCGGTGACGAAATCCAGTAGCGCGTAGAGCACGAAGTCTTCGCCGTGCTCCAGCAGCAGCGGTCGTGCCTCGCAGCGCTGACGCACGAACCCATAGGATTTGGAGTGGCCATTGCGGGCAGTGATGATGTAGCCATTGCCGGCAAAGATATGGGTTTCGATGAACTCCAGCTTGCCGGCTTCGCGTACCGGGGAGTAGGTGACGATAAACAGCGCGTCGCCGAAGGTTTCGAGTTTCGGCCGGCTGTGTTTTTCCAGGGCGTCCTCGATGGCCAGTTCGTGCAGGTTGAACTGGCGCTGCAGATTGGCCAGTTCCTGGGCGTTGGGTTCTTCGAGGCCGATCCAGACGAAGTGCCCGGGTTTGGCAGCCCAGGCCGCCCCTTCGTCGAGGGTGATGTCAGTGACTTTTTTACCCGCGCTGTAGACTGCGGCGGCAACAACTCTACCCATGGTTCCTGTTCGCTTCTTCTTATCGAAATGAGGAGTGAGACTCCGTGCAGCTTAGCCCCATGACTGATCAGAGTCAGCCTGCTGGGCGGAGTTCGCCGGCAATAAAAAAGCCCGCATGCGGCGGGCTGTTTTCAGGCGGTCTGTAGCTGGCGGTCCATCGACTCGATGCACTCGCGCATCTGTTCGCGGCATTGCTCGATCAGCCTCGGCATGTCGTCCAGGCTCAGCCCGGCGGTGGGGATCGCCGGCAGCGAGCGGATCAGGATCCTGCCGCTGCGCCAGCGGTTGAGGCGCATGTGGCGGATGTAGCTGCTGGCGCACACCGGGACGATCGGCACGCCGGCGGCGATGGCCATCTGGAAGGCGCCTTTCTTGAACGGCAGCAGGTCCTCGCCGAGGTTGCGGGTGCCTTCCGGGAACACCCAGATCGAGGTGTCCTTGTGTTGCAGGGTGTGGGTGGTGGTCAACATCGAGCGGCGCGCCTTGTGCGCGTTGCCACGGTCGATCAACACATTGCCCGCCAGCCAGAACAACTGGCCGAACAGCGGCACCCATTTCAGGCTCTTTTTACCGATGCACACGGTGCGCCGGGGCACCACGTTGCCGAACACGAACAGGTCGTAGTTGGACTGGTGGTTGGCGATGATCACGCAGCTCTTGGGCTTGTCCATCAGCGGCCCGACTTCGGCCTTGACCCGCAGGCGCAGGATGCACATGGCCGGCAAGGCATACAGGCGCGCGCACAGGCGGCTGTTATCCGGGTTGAACGGGCGGCACAGCCCCAGCACCACGCCGAGAATTCCCGCTGCAACAAAATGCAGGCCCATCAATAACATACGAAACAGATACAGCATCTACAGGCCCACCGGGGACAAAAGGTGGCGCAGTGTACGGATGTGCACTGTTTTCGGCAATTACCTGTATAGAAGGGGAAGATGGCCGATGTTTAAGCGCATGTTTCCGACTCTTTGCTCAGTGGCGAACTAGAGCATCGCGCAGTCTTTCTCGTGGTGCGGGCATAAAAAAGCCCGACGCGCGGGTCGGGCTGTGGGCGGTGGGCCCAGGTTTTAGCCCAGGTGTTCCTGATCGAGGATGATCGCGTTGTCCAGGGTTTCCAGCAGCGCCTTGCGCACTTTCAGCTTGGTGTTCTTGTGGGCGGTCATGTTGATCTTCTTCAGTTGACGCGCGGCGGCCAGGGCGGCGCCTTGCAGCTCCTCGACGCTCACCACCTTATCGAGGAAGCCGGCATCCACCGCGCCTTGCGGGTCGAACATCTCGCCATTGATCACCGAGCGGTGCAGCGCGGATTTGCGCAGGCGGTCACGGGCCAGCTCGATGCCGGCGTGGTGCATGGTCATACCGATCTGCACTTCGTTCAGGCCGATGCTGAACGGGCCTTCGACGCCGATACGGTAATCCGCGGACAGCAGCAGGAACGCGCCCTTGGCCACGGCGTGCCCAGGGCAGGCGACAATGACGGGGAAGGGGTGCGACAGCAGGCGACGGGCCAGGGTCGACCCCGAGGTCACCAGGCTCACGGCTTCTTTAGGGCCGGCGGTCATCACTTTCAGGTCGTAGCCACCCGACAGAATGCCGGGCTGCCCGGTGATGATCACCACCGCGCGATCGGTGACGGCCTGGTCCAGCGCGGCATTGAAGGCGGCAATCACATCCGGGGAAATGGCATTGACCTTGCCATTACTCAAGGTCAGGGTCGCGATACCGTCTTCGAGGTGGTAAGAAATCAACTCACTCATGACGCAATTCCTTGTATTGAAGTGGGGCAGACGTTACTCACGGTCACAGGTCAGGTAAAGCGCTGTGACTGACTGGTGAGTCAGCCCTTTCTGGCCTGACAAGCGTAGCCGGCCACCTGGGGCGCGGATCGGCCCTCTTATATAGCTGCCAGCCAGGCCAGAGATTGGCCGGTTTGCCATGGCGCTGATGCCAGCGCAGTGCCGCAATCCGAAGAAATGTCTTAAGCGCATGAAAATTCTCAAAAAAACCTTTGCCATCAGAAAAGCTTTCGACTACATTAGCGCGCCTCGACAGACTGAATCGGTTTGACGAGACACGGTTGGGTGTCCGAGTGGCTTAAGGAGCACGCCTGGAAAGTGTGTATACAGGAAACTGTATCGAGGGTTCGAATCCCTCCTCAACCGCCATATTCGATCTACGCAAAACCCCTGGTTTCCTCGAGAAACCAGGGGTTTTGTGCTTTCTGGGGCTGCTTAATCGCGGCAGTGGGCGAGCGGCTTCTTTGCTGAACGCCGTTTCCCCGCGATGGTCAAAACCATTACGAGTTCGCAACAGCCAAGGTTGCTCCAGCAAGGTATCGATCACGCTGGATACTTGAGTGGTCTTTGGCTTTGTTACCCCTGCGAAGCCTGGCGGTCAAGTCACCTTGAGGGTGAGGTTTTCCGCCGATATCAGGCGGGCATCAGCGTGCGGTTTTCTGTGCTCCGTAATGGCTACGAGGAGACGCACAATGGTCATTCACTTCAAGGTCGCCGGGCATCTGGCCTGCGGCCACAAGGGTTCCAATCTCATATCCAGCACCGAGCCGGCGCGGGTCAAATGCCGCAGTTGCCGCAATACCGAGGTGTTCAAGGAAGCCCGTAAGAATCAGCGCAATGCTGCACGTCGAGCGGCGCGCAAAGCCAAGGCAGAGCACGCGGCAAGCGACTGGCGTGCAGCCTGGACCCAACGGCTGACGGCCATGGCCGGATTGCAGCGCCTGCCTCGGGGCTTTGATGGGCAGCCGTACGTTTAGCGTTTGTCCCGGGCACCCCACGCTTTCAGGTCTAGAATGGTCAGGCGCATCGAGTGGGGCGATGCTGGTTGTCTGCGGGCGTGGGGTGATGTTGCCGGCGTCGGCAGGCTTTGCAGCTACTCAATCGAGGACACCATCATGTCCACGCACGAACAGGTCACCGAGCATAAATCCTTCTCCGAACCGGATGAGACCCGCGAGTTTTCCAATGGCAAGGCAGAGATCCTGAAGATCGGTCAGTGTGAAGTGGGGCGCTTCACTTTCAAGCCGGGCTGGCGCTGGTCGAACGACATTAAACCGCTGGCGCAGACACCGAGTTGCCAGGCACCGCACTTTCAGTATCACGTGGCCGGCAGGCTGGCGATCCTGATGGATGACGGCACCGAAATCATCGCCGGGCCGGGTGATATCACCTCCCTGCCTAAAGGTCACGACGCCTGGGTGGTGGGGGATGAAACCGTGGTGGTGGTCGACTGGTTCGGGGCCAGCAACTACGCTCGTAAGGTCTAGGCGAAATACACCCGGAAAAAGGAGCTGATGCAAGCCATCAGTTCCTTTTTCAGCGACGATCCACACCCTTGGACGAAGAACTCCAGCTTGGGCCATTCGTCGGTCTTTTCTCTTGTGAACTACAAGTCCTTAAATGACCGGCTAGTCTGAAAAGCCGTGACGGTCGATATTTTCTAGGCAGTCAGGTGCTTGCCGGTATCGACCGGTTGTTGGAGGGAGCAGGGAGATGAGCGATCCTTATATCGAGGACAACGGGGATGAGTTCCCAATCAACAACCTGGTGCGCTGCGGTCAGGCAGCGTTTGACAGCGAGCCACCGGCCAAGGCGTCGGTAGGCAAGACCAGGGCCAGTGCGTTACCCAGGGTGACCCAGACAAAGTTTTTCCCGAAAGCGGCGCTTCCTAAGAGAAGGTAGCCTTCATACATACCGAACGACCCCGCTTCCGGGCGGGGTTTTTGTTACCTGAACAATGGGCCGCCGCGATTGATTTGAATGAAGTTGGACCTTTCGTCTTATCCGTTGCACAGGGTAGCGGGGTTTTCACACTTTATTCACAAACGACTGCGTAGGCTCGACTCATCCGTTAAAGCAAATCCTATTAGCCCGTCTCCCCAGCGGGCTTTTTTTTGCCTGGCTGAAAACTCTTTGCGCAAAAACGGTCCAAGACTGTGACTAAAAGGATCACAGCGTTCTGCTGTCGCCGCTCAGCTTTAGTCAGGCATCGCTTTAGAATGACTCTCCAGCATCTTTTTCGAGGTTTACATCATGCGTTTAACACTGCCTGCTCTGGTTTTGGGGCTTCTGGCTGCTCAAGGTGCGATGGCCGCCGGTGATGGCACTGCTGCGGTCGGCGGCGGTTTGGGTGGCGCGCTGGGCAATGTGGTGGGACAACAGATTGGCGGCAGCACGGGCGCCGCGGTGGGTGCGGGCCTTGGCGGCGCTGCCGGCAGTGCGGTCGGTGCCCGTAAGGGCAGTCGGACCGAAGCGGCCATCGGTGGCGGCTTGGGTTCGGCTGGCGGTTCGGTGATCGGCAACAAGCTGGGCGGCAGCACTGGCTCGACCATCGGCGCAGGCCTGGGCGGCGCGGCCGGTGGCGCTTTGGGCAGCAGCATGGGTGACGATGACCATCACTCCGGCAGCAGAAAGCACAAGAATAAACACAAGCACGACTGATTCTGCAGCGGTGCGCAAAAAAAAGCCCGGCCTCGTGCCGGGCTTTTTTATGGGAACGAATAGCGTTCCAGCCCCTCGAATTCAATGATGGACACACTGTGTCGACGAGGTTTGCCATGATTCCAGAAACCCTAGGCAAGAAAGAACAGGACGCTTCGGGCGTGCCCTTGGTCAACGATCCAGGCAATGAAGATCCGGGCTCGTTGATGGATGACGCCCTGGTGCCGCTGAGCGATGACGATGAGGCAGGCGAGTCGGAGGAAAAGGGCCCGTGAAGTCTGCTTCCAGCACGCCGGCATGAGCGGTGTGAGGTGCCTATGAAGCATGATCCGAAACCTATCGACCGGGATGACACGCCCGAATATCCGCTGCCTTCCCCCACGGATGCGCTGAGTCCCGAGCAGATCCTCCCGGATGCCAACGCCGAGCAGGAGCTGTCTCGACCCGAGCCGCAGCGCAAGGCGGCCAGGGGCAAGCGGCGCACCGCCCCGGGAGGCGCGTCGTGAGCCGCGCAAAACTGCTGAGCCTGGTGTTGGTCGCCCTGGTGTCGATTTTCTGTTTCTCCAGCCTGGCAGAGTCCGCTGACGGACGAGCCCCGGCCAATCCTCCGCTGCGGTCGTTCGAGGGTGGTTCCGGCAACGATCTCATGCTGCGACCAGGAGCCCTGGGCGGGAATGGTGTGGGTGTCATGGACAGCCGTTCACGGGTCGATAAATCGCGCGACTCTTCCGGCCAGGGCGGCGGCATGGGCTCCACTGGCGTCAATGGTTCCATCATGGGCGGCGGCGGTGCCGGTGGTGGAACCGGTAGCGCGGGCGGTGGCACCGGGGGGCCAGGAGGCGGCAGCGGACGGGCGGGACGCTAGCGTGCTTTGTTCACTCATGATGTCGAGACCAGCGAGCCCGGCCTGTCCGGGCTTTTGTCTGCCTGCACGCTGACCCGCGGTTGCTCCCCGTCATCTGCCGCGGCTATGCTGCTGAACCCTTTAATCGGGCAAGAAACTGGCCGTACCTGAGCCGCTCCCCGGGATGTTTTTTGTTAACGGATCAGATGCGATGAATGCACAGTTGAATGACGTGGGCCCGATCAAGGCCGTGATTTTCGATATGGACGGTTTGCTGCTGGACACCGAAGGCATCTACACCGAGGTGACGCAGATCATCGCCGATCGTTATGGCCGCACCTTCGATTGGACGATCAAGCAGAACATCATTGGCCGTGGCGCCGCGGACCTGGCCCGCTACGTGGTGCAAGCCCTGGATCTGCCGATCACGCCCGAGGAGTTCCTGGTGATTCGCGAGCCGCTGATGCGCGAACGCTTTCCCCGGGCGCTGGCGATGCCGGGCGCGCAGGAGCTGGTGCAGCACCTCAAGGCCAATAACGTGCCGATTGCCGTGGGCACCAGTTCTTCGCGCCAGTCTTTCGCCCAGAAAACCACCTTGCACGGCGACTGGTTCGCGCTGTTCGACACCATAGTCACCGCCGACGACCCGGAAGTGGGCGCGGCCAAGCCGGCGCCGGACATCTTCCTTACCGCCGCTCGGCGCCTGGGTGTCGCGCCCGGGGATTGTCTGGTGTTCGAGGATTCGCCCTTTGGTGTCACCGCGGCGAAGGCGGCGGGGATGACCGCGATCGCCATTCCCGATCCGGCGATGGCGGACGCCAAGTACGCCCATGCCGATGCCATCCTGCGTTCGCTGAAGGGCTTCCAGCCGGCGGCCTGTGGTTTGCCGCAGTTGGCGTGGTCCTGAACCTGTAGCCGCTGCCGCAGGCCGCGATAAGCCCGCCAGGGCTTCAGCGGTCTCAAGTGCGGCGCCTCCAGTGGAATCGATCGCAGCCTGCGGCAGCGGCTACAAAAACGCCGGACCACCTGATGGAGGTGGCCCGGCGTTTTTCATGGGCACAGGAATCAGGCGCTGAAGCCGCCGTCGATCGTCAGACTGGCGCCGGTGATGTAACCCGCTTCCGGGCCTGCCAGGTAAGCCACGAAGCTGGCGATTTCTTCCGCGTGGCCATAGCGCCCGATGGCCATCAGCGGGATCAGGCTTTCGGCGAAGTCGCCGTGGGCCGGGTTCATGTCGGTGTCGACTGGGCCGGGCTGCACATTGTTGATGGTGATGCCCCGTGGGCCGAGGTCGCGGGACAGGCCTTTGGTCAGGCCGACCAGGGCCGACTTGCTCATGGCATAGGTACCGCCACCGGCAAAGGGCATGCGCTCGGCGTTGGTACTGCCGATGTTGATGATGCGCGAGCCTTCGCCCATATGCCGGGCCGCTTCCTGGGTGGCGACGAACACACTGCGGATGTTGATGGCCAGGGTTCGGTCGAAATCTTCCAGCTTGAAGTCTTCCAGCGGGCCGATGGCCAGGACGCCGGCGTTGTTGACCAGGATGTCCAGGCGACCAAAGGTTTCGACCGTGCTCTCGACCGCCTGGCGGATGGCCGCGGCATCGGCGCTGTCGGCGAGGATCGCCAGGGCCTTGCCGCCAGCGGCGGTGATGCTGTCCTGCAAGGCTTCGGCCTTGGTGGTAGAGCTGACATAGGTGAAGGCGACGGCGGCGCCTTCGGCCGCCAGGCGTTGCACGATGGCCGCGCCGATGCCGCGGGAACCGCCTTGAACCAGGGCTACTTTGCCGCTGAGGGATTGAGTGGTCATGTCGTTCTCCAAAAAAGTCCAAGGCGGGCTGCCTTGTGGTTGGAGTCGAGTATCGACTTCGGATTAGGTGCTGTGTAGATAGGAATCGCTCTAGTCTGTATAAACCAGAAGTTTATAGTGAGGCGCCATGGAAACCTTCAGCAGCATCGAATGCTTTGTGCGCAGCGCCGAAGTCGGCAGCTTTGCCGAAGCCGCGCGACGCTTGAGCCTGACCCCCGCCGCGGTGGGTAAAAGCGTGGCCAAGCTCGAGGCTCGGCTCGGGGTCCGGCTGTTTCAGCGCAGCACCCGCAGCCTGACCCTGACCGAGGCCGGCAAACTGTTTCTTGGCGAGGTCAGCGCCAGCCTGTACACCATCCAGAACGCCGTGGCCAACCTGGCCAGCGCCGAAGGGCGTCCGGCGGGTACTTTGAAAGTCAGCATGGGCACAGTGTTTGGACGGCTGTACATCGTGCCCATGCTCGGCGAATTCCTGCGGCGTTTCCCAGAGATCAGCCCGGACTGGCATTTCGATAATCGCCAGGTGGACCTGATCGGCCAGGGTTTCGACGCGGCGATCGGCGGCGGCTTTGAGCTGCCCCAAGGGGTGGTGGCGCGACGGCTGACCCCGGCCCACCGCATCCTGGTGGCCTCGCCGGACTATTTGGCGCGCTGCTCGGCGGTCGAGCAGCCCGAGGATTTGCAATATTGCGAAGGCATCCTGATCCGCTCGCCACAGACCGGGCGGGTGCGCTCCTGGGCCCTGACCAGTCGCACCCGGCAGCAAAGCCCGTTGAGCCTGAAGGCACGGATGACCATGAGTGATTCGGAAGCGGCCTGCGCCGCTGCCGCCCAGGGCCTGGGGGTGGCCCTGGTGAGCATGCCGTTCGCCGTCGGTTACTTGAACGCCGGCACCCTGGTGCGGGTATTGCCGGACTGGTACGTCGACGACGGCAACATCTCGATCTATTACGCCGAGCACAAACTGTTGCCGGGCAAGACCCGGGCCTTCGTCGACTTCGTGATCGAGCAGTTCGCCGAGCAGGGTCTGGAGCGACGTTTCAGCGCGGTTTGAAGAGGCGCGCAAACCCGCTTCCTGGCAGGAGCGGGCTTGCTCGCGACAGGCGATGGCTCAGCGCCCGAAGCGCCCTGGCCAGCCGATGATGGTCTTCGGCCGTGGCGTGGCGTAGGTGCGTACCTTGGAGGTGGACAGCCCCAGGCGCACCAGGGATTCGGCGATGGTCACCGCCGCAGTCACGCCGTCCACCACCGGTACGCCGGTGCGCTGGCGGATCTGCTCGTCCAGGCCGGCCATGCCGCCACAGCCCAGGCAGATCACCTCGGCCTTGTCTTCGCTGACCGCCAGTTCGGCCTGGCGCACGATGGCTTCCAGGGCACGCGCCGGGTCCTCTTCCAGCTCCAGCACTGCCAGGCCGCTGGCCCGTACCGAGGCACAACGGTCGTACAGGCCGGAGAGTTTCAGGCGGTCCTCGATCAGCGGCACGGTGCGATCCAGGGTCGTCACCACCGAATAGGCGTGGCCGAGGAACATCGCGGTGCTGGCGCCGGCGTCGGTGATGTCCACCACCGGCACGTTGAGCAGCTCCTGCAGGCCTTCGCGGCCGTGCTCGCCATAACCGGCCTGGATCACCGCGTCGTAGGGCTGGTCGTAGGACAGCACGCGGTCCATGACGGCGATGGCGGCCAGGTAGCTTTCGAAGTTGCCTTCGATGGAGTCGGCGCCGAAGTGTGGGGTCAGGCCGATGATTTCGGTGCCGGGCGCGGCCACGGCCTGGGCCTGGCGGGCGATGGCCTGGGTGATGGAGTCGGTGGTGTTGACGTTGACCACGAGAATTCGCATGGGCTGTCCTTATCGTTGAGGCATTCGGGGCCCGCTGCAGGCGGGCCGTTCAAGGTTAGTGGCTGACGTTATCGACGGCGATGGATTCGCCGCTGACATCCGCATAGTAGGGCTGGCGTTTGGCGACGATCAGGTACAGCAGGCCGGCAATGCCGGCGCCGATCAGCCAGGAGAAGGGCGAGACGCTGGCAAACCCCGGCACCAGGGCCAGGACGATGGCGATCAGCGCCGAGGGAACGAATGCCGCCACCGCCCGCAGGTTGACCCCGCGGCTGTAGAAATACGCGCCTTGCGGGTGCTCGCTGTACAGCTCGGGCACGTTGATCCGACCTTTGCGCAGCAGCCAGTAGTCAACCATGATCACCCCGTACAGCGGCCCCAGCAGGGCACCGAGCCCGGACAGGAAGTACACGATCACCAGCGGGCTGTTGTAGAGGTTCCACGGCAGGATCAGCACCGCGAGGGTCGCGCTGATCAGCCCGGCGCGACGGAAGGTCAGGTATTTCGGCGCCAGGTTGCTGAGCACGAAGGCCGGGGCGACGAAGTTGGCCATGATGTTCACCGCCACGGTGACGATCAGGAATGCCAGGCAACCGAGTACCAGAAAGAAGGTGTTGGGGATCGAGGCGATGATTTCGGTCGGGCTTTCGATGATCTTGCCGTTGATCTGAAACTGCGCGCCGCAGAGCAACACGGTGATGGCCGCGAACACTAGGATGTTCACCGGCAGGCCCCAGAAGTTGCCGACCTTGATGGTCCGGCGGCAGGGCGAAGAGCGGGCGAAGTCGCAGAAATTGAGGATCAGCGTGCCGTAGATCGCCAGCCACAGCGCGCCGCCGGCGAAGATCTGGCGCCACATTTCGCCACCGCTCAACGGCTCGCGGATCGACCAGGCGATGCTGGCGTTGGCCTGGGTGTACATCCAGGCGGCGAGGGCGGCAACGGTCACCAGGATCACCGGGCCGGCAAAGGCCTCATAGCGCCGGACCATTTCCATGCCGTAGGCGAGGATCGCCAGCTGCACCAGCCAGATCGCCACGAAACACACCCAGCCCAGGCTAGACAGGCCGAGGATCGAGTTGTGGTCGTAGTCGGCGAAGCCGGGGTGGATGGCCGTGAGCAATACCCGGAACACCACCGAGGCCAGGTAGGTCTGGATACCGAACCAGGCGATGGCGATCACCGCGCGGATCAGCGCCGGAATCTGCGCGCCATGGATGCCGAAGCTGATACGGCTGATCACCGGAAAGGGCACGCCGGTCTTCTGGCCCATGTAGCCGGACAGGTTCATGAAGAAGTACACCAGCGCCGCGCCGATCCCCAGGGACAGGAGGATCTGCCAGCCGCCCAGGCCCAGGGCGTACAGGCCGATGGCGAAGGAGTAATTGGCGATGTTGTGCACGTCATTGGTCCACAGCGCAAAGATGCTGTAGCCACCCCAGCGCCGGCCTTCGACCTTGGTCGGCGCCAGGTCGCGGTTGTGCAGGCGCGGGCTGAGGTCGACCGGCGAAGCGGTGCCGCGGGCGATGCTGGGGTCGAGGTTGGCGTGGGTATGGGAAGAGGGCAAATCCAGTGCGATGTTATTGGAAGGACTGGTACGCATTCCGGCAGGCTCCTGATCGCGGATCCGCGCTGACTGTGCTTGAGCGCAAGGCTCGGCAGTCTTCGGCGCAGTCCGGGAATCACTGGGTTCTGGGCATCTGCAGGCGGATTCGGGAACCCGGCTTGCGGATATAAAGTGTATGTATTTTTTATTTAAGTTGTATACAAGATGCTAAGCGACTTAAGCCACTTCCGTGCCAGATCCCAATCTAAGCAAGCGACCGATAATTTCTGTTTGTTCTTAATAATTTCTAAATGACTGAAATTGCAAAGTTATAAATTGACCGTTCGAACAGGTATTTATTTTTCGAGGGGGTAGGGTGTGAGCGGGGTGGAGAATGGCCCAGGGAGGAGGGTGTAACTTTTTGGGGCGTAGAGGCATAAAGTGCACACAAAAATGGCACCTGCGGTGACACTTATGTGTACAAGATTTTTACCGGAAGGAGGGGCTTCTGTAGGAGCGAAGCTGGCTCGCGAGACGGCGTATCTGACACACCGCTTCGCGAGCCAGCTTCACTCCGGCAGAACAGAAGAAAGAGGAATTGGGGCTTTAGCCCTTGCTGATGATGTTGCCGGCGTGCAGGCCACATTCCTTCTGCGTGGCTTCTTCCCACCACCAGCGGCCTTCGCGCTCATGCTGGTTCGGCAGCACAGGGCGGGTGCAAGGCTCGCAGCCGATGCTGATGAAGCCGCGTTCGTGCAGGCTGTTGTACGGCAGCTCGAGCATGCGGATGTACCCCCAGATCTCTTCGCTGGTCATCTGCGCCAGCGGGTTGAACTTGTACAGGGTGCGTTCCGGGGTGGAGAAGGCGCTGTCGATCTCCAGTACCGCCACCTGGCTGCGGGTACCCGGGCTCTGGTCGCGGCGTTGGCCGGTGGCCCAGGCGCTGACGGTGGACAGCTTGCGGCGCAGCGGTTCGATCTTGCGGATGCCGCAGCACTCGCCGTGGCCATCCTTGTAGAAGCTGAACAGGCCTTTCTCCTTGACGAAGGGTTCGAGCTTGGCGTGGTCCGGCGAAACCACTTCGATATCGATCTTGTAGTGCTCGCGTACCTGCTCGATGAAGCGGTAGGTTTCCGGGTGCAGGCGCCCGGTGTCGAGGCTGAACACCTTGACGTTCTTGTTCAGCTTCCAGGCCATGTCCACCAGCACCACATCCTCGGCACCACTGAAAGAGATCCACAGGTCATCGCCGAACTCGGCGAATGCCAGTTTGAGAATGTCCTGGGCGGATTTTTGGGCATAGGTCGCGGCGAGTTCAGCGACATTGAACGATGGGCTCATCAGGGCGGTTTCCTACAGGTCGGTGGCGCTGAGCGCTCTAGATACTGGCGATGGTAACAAAATCCGCCCCCGGCTGGCGCGCTCCTCGCGTTGCGTGGGCCAGGTCGAATCGCTAGAGTTCGGCAGTCCTTTTGCTCGCTCGAATAACCAATACAAATGGGAGTGTCTTGTGGAAATTGCCTGTCTCGACCTGGAAGGTGTACTGGTCCCGGAAATCTGGATCGCCTTTGCCGAAAAAACCGGGATTGAATCCCTCAAGGCGACCACCCGGGATATTCCCGATTACGACGTGCTGATGAAGCAGCGCCTGCGGATTCTCGACGAGCACGGCCTGAAGCTCTCGGACATTCAGGAAGTGATCGCCACCCTCAAGCCGCTGGACGGCGCCATCGAGTTCGTCGACTGGCTGCGCGAGCGTTTCCAGGTGGTGATTCTGTCCGACACCTTCTATGAGTTTTCCCAGCCGCTGATGCGCCAGCTGGGCTTTCCCACGCTGCTGTGCCACCGCCTGGTCACCGACGACAGCGGCCGGGTGACCGGTTACCAGCTGCGCCAGAAAGACCCCAAGCGCCAGTCGGTGCTGGCCTTCAAGAGCCTGTATTACCGGGTGATCGCGGCGGGGGATTCGTACAACGACACCAGCATGCTCGGCGAGGCCGATGCCGGCATTCTGTTCCATGCCCCGGACAACGTGATTCGCGAGTTTCCGCAGTTCCCGGCGGTGCACAGCTTTGCCGAGCTGAAGCAGGAGTTCCTCAAGGCGTCGAATCGCGAATTGAGCTTGTAACGCTGTACCTGTAGCCGCTGCCGAAGGCTGCGATCGGCCGGTACGGCCGCGGCGTCTTCCCCAACGCTGAAGGGCCTGCGGCCCTATCGCAGCCTTCGGCAGCGGCTACAGGGGCATGATCAGAGGTTCTGCAAGGTCTCCAGCAGGACCTTCACCTTGGTGATGGACTCCTGATACTCGGCCTGCCAGTCCGAGTCCGCGACAATCCCGCCACCGCCCCAGCAGCAGACTTGTCCATCCTTGACCAGCAGGCTGCGGATGGCGATCGAGCTGTCCATCTCGCCACGCACGTCCAGGTACAGCAGCGAACCGCAATACAGCCCGCGCCGGGTCGGCTCCAGCTCGTCGATGATCTGCATCGCGCGGATCTTCGGCGCGCCGGTGATCGAGCCGCCGGGGAAGCTTCCGGCGATCAGGTCCAGGGCGTCCTTGTCGTCCGCCAGTTCACCGGTGACGCTGCTCACCAGGTGGTGCACGTTGGGGTAACTCTCCAGGCTGAACAGCTCCGGCACCCGCACCGAGCCGATGCGGCAGGTGCGGCCCAGGTCGTTGCGCAGCAGGTCGACGATCATCAGGTTTTCCGCGCGGTCCTTGGGGCTGGCCAGCAGCTCGGCGGCGTTCGCCGCATCTTCGGCGGCATCCTGGCCGCGCGGGCGGGTGCCCTTGATCGGCCGGGTTTCCACCTGTCGATCACTGATCCGCACGAAGCGCTCCGGCGACAGGCTCAGCACCGCGCCACCTTCCGGCAGGCTCTGGAACCCGGAAAAAGGCGTCGGGCAGGCCGCCCGCAGCGCGCAGTAGGCAACCCACGGATCGCCAGCGCAGGGCGCGCGAAAGCGCTGGGCGAAGTTGACCTGATAGCAGTCGCCGGCCTGGATGTACGCCTGGATGCGCTCGAACGCCTGTTGGTACTGCGCGGCGCTGAGGTCAGGCAGCATCGGCCCGCTGAGCTTGAAGCTGTCGTTGGCGCTGACTGGCGCCTGGCCGAACAGGGCGATCAGGCGCTGGCGTTCGCTGGCGGCAAGCGCGGGGTGGAACACCAGTTGGCTGGTGCGCTGCTGATGGTCGCTGATCAGTGCCCAGTCGTAGAGGCCGAAGCGCGCATCGGGCAGTTGCAGGTCATCCAGGGCCTGGCTGGGCAGGCGTTCCAGATGGCGTCCGAAGTCGTAGCTCAGGTAGCCGATCAGTCCGCCGGCGAAAGGCAACTGGTAAGGCGCGGGGATCGCCGCCTGGCCCAATTGGTCCAGGTTGAGCCGCAGGCGTTGCAGGAAATCTTCGCCGCTTTCGTCCTTGAGGACGGCCAACTGCGTCCGTGGCCAGGCGCTGAGTAGGTCATAGCGGCCGCGTTCGGCACTGGGCCGGCCGCTGTCGAGCAGGACGGCACCAGGAGCATGGCGGATCGCCGCGAAATACTCGGCGGGGTTGGTGCGATAGGGCAGCGGGTGTACAGAACAGGTCGACATGCGGGGCGGATCAGCCATCGGAGGAGCGCGGCTGGCGATTGTAGTCCCCTCAGGGATTTGCTCCTAGTGGGGATGTCGGCGATTGCCCGGTTTACGACGCATTGCCCGCCTCGCCGCATACCCTGTAGCCGCTGCCGAAGGCTGCGAAAGGACCGAAGGTCCTCGGCGATGTCGAAAGCGGCGCCCGCTTCGCGGTCGGGCGCAGCCTGCGGCAGCGGCTACAGGGTTTTCCGTTGCTGTGGTCTAGCCTTCCACCGCCGGGATATGGCCGAACAGGTCCTGGGCAAACTGCACGCGCTGCTCGACGGTTTCGCTGATGCCGCGGGCTTTCAGTTCTGCCAGGTGCGCTTCGACCGCGTGGGTGCGCTGGGTCAGGCCGCAGTCGTTGGCGATCTGGATGTTCAGGCCGGGGCGGGCGTTGAGCTCGAGGATCAACGGGCCCTTTTCCTGGTCCAGCACCATGTCGACCCCGATGTAGCCCAGGCCGCACAGCTCGTAACAGCCGGCCGCCAGCTTCATGAAGCCGTCCCAGTAGGGCAGTTGCACGCCGTCCACCGCATTGGTGGTGTCCGGGTGCTTGGCGATGATGTTGTTCAGCCAGGTGCCGCGCAGGGTCAGGCCGGTAGCCAGGTCGACACCGACGCCGATGGCGCCCTGGTGCAGGTTGGCCTTGCCGCCGGACTGGCGGGTCGGCAGGCGCAGCATGGCCATCACCGGGTAGCCCATGAGCACGATGATGCGGATGTCCGGCACGCCTTCGTAGCTGATGCTCTTGAAGATCTGGTCCGGGGTCACCCGGTATTCGATCAGCGCCCGGTCACGGTGGCCGCCCAGGGAATAGAGGCCGGTGAGGATGCTGGAGATGTGGTGCTCGATTTCTTCATGACTGATGATCTTGCCGGACACCGTGCGGTAGCGACCCTCGAAACGGTCGGCAATCACGATGATGCCGTCGCCGCCGGCGCCTTGCGCCGGCTTGATCACGAAGTCGTTGCGCCCGCCGATGATCTCGTCGAGCTTGTCGATTTCCTTCTCGGTGGAGATCACGCCGTACAGTTCCGGCACATGGATGCCGGCCTTGATCGCGCGCTCCTTGGTGATGATCTTGTCGTCGACGATCGGGTACAGGCTGCGCTTGTTGTACTTGAGCACGTAGTCCGCGTTACGCCGATTGATCCCCATGATGCCCCGGGCTTCCAGGGCCTTCCAGGTCTTCCACAGGCCGAACATTACGAATCAGCCTTGACGAAGGCTTTGAAACGGATCAGCTCGGTCAGGCGGTAGCCGCGGTAGCGACCCATCGCCAGCATGAAGCCCACCAGGATCAGCAGCATCGCCGGGAAGGTGAAGACGAAGTAGACCAGCTCCGGCACGCTCATGATCAGGTGTGCCAGGGAGGCGGCGAACAGCGTGCCGATGGCGACTTTCATCGCATGGCCGGCGCCACGTTCTTCCCAGGTGATCGACAGGCGTTCGATGGTCATGGTCAGGATCACCATCGGGAACAGGGCCACCGACAGGCCGCGTTCCAGGCCGAGCTTGTGGCTGAACAGGCTGATGGCGGCGATCAACACCACGACGAAGGTCAGCACCACCGACAGCCGCGGCAGCATCTGCAGCTTCAGGTGTTCCAGGTAGGACCTGAGCGACAGCCCGAGCGCGGTGATCACCGTGAACAGCACGATACCGAAGCCCAGCTGGGTTTCGCGGAAGGCCAGGGCGATCAGCACCGGGGTGAAGGTACCCAGGGTCTGCAGGCCGATCAGGTTGCGCAGTACCAGGATCACCAGCACGCCGATCGGGATCATCACCATGATCATGAAGGTCTGCTGGGTCTGCAGCGGCAGACCGTACAGCGAGTATTCGAGGAAGTTGGCGTCGGTGTTCTCGTCGGTCAGCTTGGCCAGGCGAATGGCGTTCATTTCGCTGTTGTTCAGGCTGAAGGTGACGGTGGCTTTCTTGCCGCCATCGACGGTGATCAGGTTGTCGTCACCGATCCACCACAGCAGGCGGTCGCTGGGCAGGCCCTGTTCGCCGGTTTCCGGGTTGAAGTACAGCCAGTCGGTACCGTTGAAACTGCGCAGCCACAGTTCCGGGGCCTGCGGCTGGTCGGCCACCAGGCGAATGGTGTGGACCTTTTCCATCGGCACGTGGGCGATGGACAGCAGCAGGTCGACGATCTTGGCTTTGTTCGCCGGCGACGGATCGCCCGCCAGGAGCATCTTGGCGTTGTCGTCGCTGCTGTTGTTGACCCGCTTGATGGCTTCGCTGATGAAGGTCTCGACGTCGGCCGAGTGCTGGCGGATCGGCGCGAGCAGGGCTTCGGCGGCGATCTTTTCCGGGCCTTCGACGGCGATGCTGTCGCGGAAGGTCGGGCCCTTGATCTTGGCTTTTTCCGCGGTGTAGCGCTTGGTCAGCACCAGGCGGTAGTAGAGGGTCTGGTTGCCCTTGGCGCGGCGGGCCGACCAAGTCACCTTGCGGTTGCCGTCGACGCGGTTCACCGCCACCCCGTAATTATTGGAGATGAAGCTCTCGTTCAGGCTGACATAGTCGCGGCTCAGCGGCGGCACGAACATCTGGATCTTGATCGGGTCCTTGGCGTTGGCGACGAACTCGACCTTGGCGTCGATATTCCACAGGTCGTCGGTGGCGTCTTCGGTCACCGGGATGCCGAGCACGAAAATCTGATAGGCCGTGATCGAAATGCCCAGCACCACCAGGATGGCGATCAGGATTTTCAGATGGAGGGTAAGAGAGCGCATTGGAATTACTCTGCGGTATGAGCGTCGGTGGCGCAGGCAGGTTTGCCAGCAGCGTATTTAAGACTGGGGTCGACCAGTGCATCGAAGCGCTTGAGCGCTTCGGAACCGATCAAGAGCGGGTATTGGAATGCACTGCGGTCGGTCAAGTTCACTTCTATGCTGCGCAGGGCTCCGCCCATGCAGATATCCAGTTCGATGACCGGGCGCGCGGTGTACTTCTTGTTGTTTTCCTCATCGGGGTCGTAGTCGCCGGCGCGGCGCTTGATCTTGCTGACGCGGGCCAGCGGACGTTCGATGGGGTGGGAATGGGCGGCGTCGATGGCCAGGTAAAAGCGTACCCAGGACTCGCCATTGCGCTTGAAGCGCTTGATATCGCGGGCGCTGAGAGAGGCGGTCTTGGCGCCGGTGTCGAGCTTGGCGGCGACTTCCAGGTCGATCCCGGACAGTCTGGCGTATTCATTCAGACCGTAAACGGTCTTGCCGGCGGCGGCACTCAGGCCCGGCAGGCCGAGCAGGCAGAACAGTATGGAGAAGGCCTTGAGTCTCATAGATCCTGGTGCGTTGCATGGGTTCTTCAGTTCAAGGCGACTGGCATTGCTGCGCAAGCTCCCTCGTGTGCTGCCTTATTAATGTGACAGGCAAATGCGGGCGGCATTCTAGCATGCTGGTTTTATGGCGCCAGCGGCGGGGCGGGGGCTTTTGTGCCGGTTTGGTGCAAAGGGTTATTAGACGATTGTCGACAATATCTATTTTTCCTTTGACTGCATGAGTTGTATTGGCTAGTTTTTGTCGCATTGATTTTCAAGGTGTCGACAATATGTTGGATCAGCTCGATCCCCCCGCCGTGACGCAGGACGATTCGGAAACCTTGTCCGAAAACGTCTTCAGACGCATTCAGGCGGCCATCGTCAAGGGCGAGATCGCCCCGGGCAGCAAGATTTCCGAGCCGGAACTGGCGCGCACCTACGGCATCAGCCGTGGCCCCTTGCGCGAGGCGATCCACCGTCTGGAAGGCCAGCGCCTGCTGGTGCGGGTGCCCCATGTCGGGGCGCGGGTGGTGTCCCTGAGCCATGCCGAACTGATCGAGCTCTATGAAATCCGCGAATCCCTGGAAGGCATGGCCTGCCGCCTGGCCGCCGAGCGCATGACCAACGAGGAAATCGACGAGCTGCGCCGGGTCCTCGATACCCACGAGCGCGACGCGGCATTTCAGGCCGGGCTCGGCTACTACCAGCAGGAAGGCGATTTCGACTTCCATTACCGGATCATCCAGGGCGCCGGCAACAGCACCCTCACGCAGATGCTCTGCGGCGAGCTGTACCAACTGGTGCGCATGTACCGCATCCAGTTTTCCGCCACGCCCAATCGCCCGCACCAGGCGTTCGCCGAGCACCACCGGATTCTCGATGCCATTGCCGATCGCGACGGCGAACTGGCCGAGTTGTTGATGCGCCGTCACATCGGTGCTTCCAAACGCAACATTGCCCGTCACTTTCCAGAGTGCGCGCCCTAGAGAGGTGAGTCATGAGTTCCAACAACAAGAGCACTCCAGGCCAGCGCTTTCGCGATGCGGTCGCCAGCGAACGACCGTTACAGGTAGTCGGCGCCATCAATGCCAACCATGCGCTGCTGGCCAAGCGCGCCGGGTTCAAGGCGATCTACCTGTCCGGTGGCGGGGTGGCGGCCGGCTCCCTCGGCGTGCCGGACCTGGGCATCACCGGGCTGGACGACGTGCTGACCGACGTGCGCCGCATCACCGACGTTTGCGACCTGCCGCTGCTGGTGGACGTGGACACCGGTTTCGGTTCGTCGGCGTTCAACGTGGCGCGCACCGTCAAGTCGATGATCAAGTTCGGCGCGGCGGCGATTCATATCGAGGACCAGGTCGGCGCCAAGCGCTGCGGCCACCGGCCGAACAAGGAGATCGTTTCCCAGCAGGAAATGGTCGACCGCATCAAGGCCGCGGTGGATGCCCGCACCGACGACAGCTTCGTGATCATGGCCCGCACCGACGCCCTGGCGGTGGAGGGGCTGGAGTCGGCCCTGGATCGCGCCGCCGCCTGCATCGAAGCCGGCGCCGACATGGTGTTCCCGGAAGCCATCACTGAACTGGAGATGTACAAGATCTTCGCCAGCCGGGTGAAAGCGCCGATCCTGGCCAACATCACCGAGTTCGGCGCCACGCCGCTGTACACCACCGAGCAACTGAAATCCGTGGATGTTTCCCTGGTGTTGTACCCGCTGTCGGCGTTCCGCGCCATGAACAAGGCGGCGGAGAACGTCTACACCGCGATCCGTCGCGATGGCACCCAGCAGAACGTGATCGACACCATGCAGACCCGCATGGAACTGTACGACCGCATCGACTACCACACCTTCGAGCAGAAGCTCGATGCGCTGTTCGCCCAGAAGAAGGGGTGATGCCGTACTGATGCAAAACCTGTAGCCGCTGCCGCAGGCTGCGATCGGCAGGCACGGCCGCGGCGCGCCTCTCGACGCAGGAGGATCTTCGGTCCTGTCGCAGCCTGCGGCAGCGGCTACAGAAAGCAGTATTGGTTTTGACGATTTGCCGATTCCCTAACAAATTCAAGATTGGAGAGAGCAATGGCCGAAGCAAAAGTATTGAGTGGCGCTGGCCTGCGTGGCCAGGTGGCCGGACAGACTGCCTTGTCGACCGTGGGCCAGGCCGGTGCCGGGCTGACCTATCGGGGTTACGACGTCCGCGAACTGGCGGCTGACGCGCAGTTCGAGGAAGTGGCCTACCTGCTGCTGTACGGCGAGCTGCCGACCCAGGCGCAACTGGACGCCTACACCCGGAAGCTGAGCAAGCTGCGCGACCTGCCGCAGGCGCTCAAGGAAGTGCTGGAACGCATTCCGGCGGACGCCCATCCGATGGATGTGATGCGCACCGGCTGCTCGTTCCTCGGCAATATCGAGCCGGAACAGGATTTCTCCGAGCAGCGCGACAAAACCGACCGTCTGCTGGCCGCCTTCCCGGCGATCATGTGCTACTGGTACCGCTTCAGCCACGACGGCAAACGCATCGATTGCGTGACCGACGAGCCGTGCATCGGCAGCCACTTCCTGCACTTGCTGCACGGCAAGAAACCGAGCGAGCTGCACACCAAGGTGATGAACGTGTCGCTGATCCTCTACGCCGAGCACGAATTCAACGCCTCGACCTTCACTGCCCGGGTCTGTGCCTCGACCCTGTCGGACCTGTACTCCTGCGTCACCGCGGCCATCGGTTCGCTGCGCGGCCCGCTGCACGGCGGCGCCAACGAGGCGGCGATGGAGATGATCGAGCGCTTTGCTTCGCCGGAAGAGGCGATCAAGGGCACCCTCGGCATGCTCGAGCGCAAGGACAAGATCATGGGCTTCGGCCACGCGATCTACAAAGACAACGACCCGCGCAACGAGGTGATCAAGGGGTGGTCGAAAAAGCTCGCCATTGAGGTGGGCGACAAGGTGTTGTTCCCGGTTTCCGAAGCCATCGACAAGACCATGTGGGAGCAGAAGAAGCTGTTCCCCAACGCCGATTTCTACCATGCCTCGGCGTACCACTTCATGGGCATCCCGACCAAGCTGTTCACCCCGATTTTCGTCTGCTCGCGCCTGACCGGCTGGGCCGCCCATGTGTTCGAACAGCGCGCCAACAATCGCATCATCCGTCCAAGCGCCGAGTACGTCGGCGTTGAACAGCGCAAGTTCGTGCCAATCGAACGTCGCTGACCGGTGGCCGCTGTCACTGGCTGAACCCGAAGCCCTGTAGGAGCGAGCTTGCTCGCGAAGACGGAATGACATTCAACATCTATGTCGACCGTTACACCGCTATCGCGAGCAAGCTTCGCTCCTACAGAGGGCGGTTCAGTGCCGGTGCCAGCACCACCTTTTGCAATCACCGTGACCGAGTCCTGACGATGAACACTGAATTTCGTAAACCGTTACCCGGTACCCGACTGGACTACTTCGACACCCGCGCGGCTGTCGAGGCGATCCAGCCCGGCGCCTACGACAGCCTGCCGTACACCTCGCGCGTGCTCGCGGAAAACCTGGTGCGGCGCTGCGATCCGGCGACCCTGACCGCGTCCCTGAAGCAACTGATCGAGCGCAAGCGCGACCTCGACTTCCCGTGGTTTCCGGCCCGCGTGGTGTGCCACGACATTCTTGGCCAGACCGCCCTGGTGGACCTGGCCGGCCTGCGTGACGCCATCGCCGACCAGGGCGGCGACCCGGCCCAGGTCAACCCGGTGGTGCCGACCCAGTTGATCGTCGACCACTCGCTGGCGGTGGAGTGCGGCGGCTTCGACCCGGATGCGTTCGCCAAGAACCGCGCCGTGGAAGACCGGCGCAATGAAGACCGTTTCCACTTCATCAACTGGACCAAGAAGGCCTTCAAGAACGTCGACGTGATCCCGCCGGGCAACGGCATCATGCACCAGATCAACCTGGAGAAAATGTCCCCGGTGATCCAGGCGCGCGATGGCGTGGCCTTCCCCGATACCTGCGTCGGCACCGACAGCCACACCCCGCACGTGGATGCCCTGGGCGTGATCGCCATCGGCGTCGGCGGCCTGGAAGCCGAAAGCGTGATGCTCGGCCGGGCGTCCTGGATGCGCCTGCCGGAAATCGTCGGCGTCGAGCTGACCGGCAAGCTGCAACCGGGTATCACCGCCACCGATATGGTGCTGGCGCTGACCGAATTCCTGCGCAAGCAGAAGGTGGTGGGCGCCTACCTGGAGTTCTTCGGCGAGGGCGCTGCGGCGCTGACCCTGGGCGACCGCGCGACCATCTCCAACATGGCCCCGGAATACGGCGCCACCGCGGCGATGTTCTACATCGACCAGCAGACCATCGACTACCTCAAGCTCACCGGTCGTGAAGACGAGCAAGTGCAGCTGGTCGAGACCTATGCCAAGCAGGCCGGCCTGTGGGCCGACAGCCTGAAAAATGCCCAGTACGAGCGCGGCTTGCAGTTCGACCTGTCCTCGGTGGTGCGCAACATGGCGGGCCCGAGCAACCCCCACGCCCGGGTGGCGACCAGCGACCTGGCGGCCAAGGGCATCGCCGGCCAGTGGGAAGAAGTGCCGGGGCAAATGCCCGATGGCGCGGTGATCATCGCGGCCATCACCAGCTGCACCAACACCAGCAACCCGCGCAACGTGATCGCCGCCGGCCTGCTGGCGCGCAACGCCAATAAACTCGGCCTGACCCGCAAACCCTGGGTCAAGTCGTCGCTGGCGCCGGGTTCCAAGACCGTGGCCATGTACCTGGACGAAGCGGGCCTGACCAGGGAGTTGGAGCAATTGGGCTTTGGCGTCGTGGCCTTCGCCTGCACCACCTGCAACGGCATGTCCGGCGCGCTGGACCCGGTGATCCAGAAAGAGATCATCGACCGCGACCTGTATGCCACCGCAGTGCTTTCGGGCAACCGCAACTTCGACGGGCGCATCCATCCATACGCCAAGCAGGCGTTCCTCGCATCGCCGCCGCTGGTGGTGGCTTATGCGATTGCCGGGACCATCCGTTTCGACATCGAGAAGGACGTGCTGGGCCTGGACGCCAACGGCAAGGAAATCCGCCTCAAGGACATCTGGCCGAGCGACGAAGAGATCGACGCGGTGGTCAAGGCTTCGGTGAAACCGGAGCAGTTCCGCAAGGTGTACATCCCGATGTTCGCCATTCATGAGGACACCGGGCCCAAGGTCGAGCCGTTGTACGACTGGCGTGAGATGAGCACCTACATCCGCCGTCCGCCGTACTGGGAAGGCGCCCTGGCCGGGGTGCGCAGCCTGACTGGCATGCGCCCGCTGGCAGTGCTGCCGGACAACATCACCACCGATCACCTGTCGCCGTCCAACGCCATCATGCTCGACAGCGCGGCCGGCGAGTACCTGGCGAAAATGGGCCTGCCGGAAGAGGACTTCAACTCTTACGCGACCCACCGGGGCGACCACCTGACCGCGCAACGCGCGACCTTCGCCAACCCGAAACTGTTCAACGAAATGGTCCAGGAAGGCGGCAAGGTCAAGCAGGGTTCGCTGGCGCGGATCGAGCCGGAAGGCCAGGTCACCCGGATGTGGGAAGCCATCGAGACCTATATGCAGCGCAAGCAGCCGCTGATCATCATCGCCGGCGCCGACTACGGCCAGGGTTCGTCCCGTGACTGGGCGGCCAAGGGCGTGCGCCTGGCCGGGGTGGAAGCCATCGCCGCCGAAGGCTTCGAGCGCATCCACCGCACCAACCTGGTGGGCATGGGCGTGCTGCCGCTGGAGTTCAAGCCGGGCACCGACCGCAAGACCCTGGGCATCGACGGCACCGAAACCTTCGATGTGGTGGGCGAGCGCAAGCCGCGCGCCACGCTGACCCTGGTGATCCAGCGCAAGAACGGCGAGCGGGTCGAGGTGCCGGTGACCTGCCGGCTCGACACCGCCGAAGAGGTGTCGATCTACGAAGCGGGCGGGGTGTTGCAGCGCTTTGCCCAGGACTTCCTCGAATCGGCTGTGGCCAGTTAAGTGACGTACCGGGGGCGGGCCGCAAGGCGCCGCCCTCGGTCTTTATCAGGACCGAAAACTCATGGCTTTCGTAGCGCAAATCAAGATTCCCGCCACCTATATGCGGGGCGGCACCAGCAAGGGTGTGTTCTTCAGCCTGCAGGACCTGCCCGAGGCGGCGCAGCTGCCGGGCGCGGCCCGCGATGCCTTGCTGTTGCGGGTGATCGGCAGCCCCGACCCGTACGACAAGCAGATCGACGGCATGGGCGGCGCCACGTCCAGCACCAGCAAGACGGTGATCCTGTCGAAAAGCATCAAGCCCGGCCACGACGTGGATTACCTGTTTGGCCAGGTGTCCATCGACAAACCTTTCGTCGACTGGAGCGGCAACTGCGGCAACCTGTCGGCGGCGGTCGGTTCCTTCGCCATCAGCAGCGGCCTGGTGGATGCCGAGTGCATTGCGCAGAACGGCGTGGCGGTGGTGCGTATCTGGCAGGCCAATATCGGCAAGACCATCATCGCCCACGTGCCGATCACCAACGGCGCGGTCCAGGAAACCGGTGATTTCGAGCTGGACGGGGTGACTTTCCCGGCGGCCGAAGTGCAGTTGGAGTTCCTTGACCCGGCGGCCGAGGAAGAGGGCGCCGGTGGTTCGATGTTCCCCACCGGCAACTTGGTGGACGACCTGGAGGTGCCGGGCGTCGGGACTTTCCAGGCCACCATGATCAATGCCGGGATCCCGACGATTTTCATCAACGCCCGCGACATCGGCTACAGCGGTACCGAGCTGCAGGGCGATATCAACGGCGACCCCAAGGCGTTGGCGATGTTCGAGACCATCCGCGCCCACGGCGCGCTGCGCATGGGGCTGATCCAGAATCTGGATGAAGCGGCCAAGCGTCAGCACACGCCCAAGGTCGCCTTTGTCGCGCCGCCCGCGGGCTACCAGGCTTCCAGCGGCAAGGCGGTGCAGGCCGCGGATGTCGATCTGCTGGTGCGCGCGCTGTCCATGGGCAAGCTGCACCACGCGATGATGGGCACCGCCGCGGTGGCCATTGGCACGGCGGCGGCGATCCCCGGGACCCTGGTCAACCTGGCGGCCGGCGGCGGTGAGCGCAGCGCGGTGCGTTTCGGCCACCCGTCGGGAACCCTGCGCGTCGGCGCCGAAGCCGTGCAGGACAACGGCGAATGGAGCGTGACCAAGGCCATCATGAGTCGTAGCGCGCGGGTCTTGATGGAAGGCTGGGTACGTGTGCCCGGCGACGCGTTCTAAATCATAAACGGCCCCTGTAGGAGCGAGCTTGCTCGCGATAGCGATACCACTGTCGACATCGATGCCGACAGTTCATCCGTCATCGCGAGCAAGCTCGCTCCTACAATGGGGTGAATAAAAAAATAACCCGATCAGCCTGACCTTGAGGATGCAACCCAACCCTTGATGGAGTGAACTGCCCATGAGCGCCAATGTTGATCTGAACGAACGCCCCGATTACGACCAGGTCCTGCAGGACATCGCCGACTACGTTCTGAACTATCGGATCGAGTCACGCGAGGCTCTGGATACCGCCCGCAACTGCCTGATGGACACCCTCGGCTGCGGCCTGCTGGCCCTGCGCTTTCCGGAGTGCACCAAGCACCTGGGGCCGATAGTGGAGGGCACGGTCGTGCCGTTTGGTGCGCGGGTGCCGGGCACCCGCTTGCGCCTGGACCCGGTCAAGGCGGCCTGGGATATCGGCTGCATTGTCCGTTGGCTGGATTACAACGACACCTGGCTCGCCGCCGAGTGGGGCCATCCTTCCGACAACCTCGGTGGCATCCTCGCCGTGGCCGATCACCTGTCGCAAAAGCGTGTGGCCAATGGCGAAGCGCCGCTGACCATGCGCGCGGTGCTCGAGGCCATGATCATGGCCCATGAGATCCAGGGGGTGATTGCCCTGGAAAACTCCTTCAACCGGGTCGGCCTCGACCATGTGCTGCTGGTGAAAGTCGCCTCGACCGCGGTCACCGCCAAGTTGATGGGGGCCAACCGCGAGCAGTTGCTGGCGGCGCTGTCCCATGCCTTTGTCGATGGTCAGGCGCTGCGTACCTACCGCCATGCGCCGAACGCCGGTTCGCGCAAATCCTGGGCGGCGGGGGATGCCACCAGCCGTGGCGTGCGCCTGGCGGATATCGCCCTGCGTGGCGAGATGGGCATCCCGGGAGTGCTGAGCGCGCCGCAGTGGGGCTTCTACGACGTGCTGTTCAGCCACACCAACAAGGACCTGGCGCTCAAGCCCGAAGACCAGCGCCGTTTCAGCCTGTCGCAGCAGTACGGCAGCTATGTGATGGAAAACGTGCTGTTCAAGATCAGCTTCCCGGCCGAGTTCCATGCGCAGACCGCCTGTGAAGCGGCGGTGACCCTGCACCCGCTGGTGCGCAATCGCCTGCACGAGATCGACAGGATCGTCATCACCACCCACGAATCGGCGATCCGCATCATTTCCAAGGTGGGCCCACTGGCCAACGCCGCCGACCGCGACCACTGCATCCAGTACATGACCGCCGTGCCGCTGGCGTTCGGCAACCTGGTGGCCGAGCACTATGAAGACGGCTTCCATGCCGCCCACCCGATCATCGATCAGTTGCGCGAGAAGATGCAGATAGTCGAAGAGCCGCGCTACACCCGCGAGTACCTGGAGGCCGACAAGCGCTCCATCGCCAATGCGCTACAGGTATTTTTCAAGGATGGCTCGAGCACCGAGCAGGTGGTGGTGGAATACCCGATTGGCCATCGCCGGCGTCGCGCCGAAGGCATTGCGCTGCTGGAAGACAAGTTCAAGGCCAACCTGGCCACCCGCTTCACGGCCCAGCGTTCAGCGCAGATCTTTGCCCTGTGCAAGGACCAGGCGCAGCTGGAAGCCACGGCGGTGCACCGGTTCGTGGACCTGTTGGTGATTTGAGGGCAGGACGGACCGTTGGTCTGATCGCGAGCAAGCTCGCTCCTACAAGATCTTGTAAGCCATGTAGGGGCAGCCGGTCGACGCTCGATTACTCGCAATAGCCTTCTATTGCTCAGATAACGCTACTTGAAGCGCCGCTCGACGCCTTTTTCCACGAGGATCTTCGCCGAGATCTCTTCCACCGAGAAATGGGTGGAATTGATGTGCGGAATGTTCTCGCGGCGGAACAGGTTTTCCACCTCGCGCACTTCGAACTCGCACTGGGCGTAGCTCGAATAACGGCTGTTGGGCTTGCGCTCGTTGCGGATGGCGGTAAGCCGGTCGGGGTCGATGGTCAGGCCGAACAGCTTGTGCTGGTGCGCGCGCAGGGCCGTCGGCAGCTGCAGGCGTTCCATGTCGTCTTCGGTCAGCGGGTAGTTGGCGGCGCGGATCCCGAACTGCATGGCCATGTACAGGCAGGTCGGGGTCTTGCCGCAGCGCGACACGCCGACCAGGATCAGGTCGGCCTTGTCGTAGTAGTGGGTACGGGCGCCGTCGTCGTTATCGAGGGCGAAGTTCACCGCCTCGATCCGCTCCATATAGTTGGAGTTGCCGCCAATGGAGTGGGACTTGCCGACCGAGTACGACGAGTGCTCGCTCAACTCCAGCTCCAGGGGGGCGAGGAAGGTCGAGAAGATGTCGATCATGAAACCATTGGACGTCGCGAGGATCTCACGGATGTCCTGATTGACGATGGTGTCGAAGATAATCGGGCGAAATCCGTCCTTTTCGGCGGCGATGTTGATTTGTTGTACCATGGCCCGCGCTTTATCTACGCTGTCGATATACGGTCGCGTGATTTTGCTGAAGGTAATGTTTTCGAACTGCGCCAGGAGGCTCTGGCCGAGGGTTTCAGCGGTGATGCCGGTACCGTCGGAGATAAAGAAAGCAGATCGTTTCATTTGCACCTTGGGCCTTAAGCTAGTGACGAATCTTGGATATGATAGGCGCGATTTGCCGGCCTCCAATGGCCCGCATTCTCACTTATTTTCCAGGTCCAGGCCATACAGCTGGCAAGCGCTCCCCCGAGCAGCCGGCTTCTGAGCTTTTCCAACACAGTTAGTGGAGAGATCACCTTGGTAGAGTACGTAGTTTCCCTCGATAAGCTCGGCGTCCATGATGTAGAGCATGTGGGGGGCAAGAACGCATCCCTGGGCGAGATGATCAGTAACCTTGCAGGCGCCGGTGTATCCGTCCCTGGAGGCTTTGCCACGACGGCCCAGGCCTATCGTGATTTTCTCGAATTGAGCGGTCTTAACGACCAGATCCACGCCGCGCTCGACGCCCTGGACGTCGATGACGTGAATGCCCTGGCCAAGACCGGCGCGCAGATCCGTCAATGGATCATGGAAGCCGAGTTCCCCGAGCAACTGAATAGCGAAATCCGCACCGCGTTCGCCAAGCTGTCCGCGGGCAACCCTGACATGGCCGTGGCCGTGCGCTCCTCGGCCACCGCCGAAGACCTGCCGGACGCTTCCTTCGCCGGCCAGCAGGAAACCTTCCTCAATATCCGTGGCGTCGAGAACGTCATTCGCGCCGCCAAGGAAGTCTTCGCTTCCCTGTTCAACGACCGCGCCATTTCCTACCGCGTGCACCAGGGCTTCGACCACAAGCTGGTCGCCCTGTCTGCCGGCGTGCAGCGCATGGTGCGTTCGGAAACCGGTACCGCCGGCGTGATGTTCACCCTCGACACCGAGTCGGGCTTCCGTGACGTGGTATTCATCACCGGCGCCTACGGCCTGGGTGAAACCGTCGTTCAAGGTGCGGTGAACCCGGACGAGTTCTACGTCCACAAGGGCACCCTGCAAGCCGGTCGCCCGGCCATCCTGCGCCGCAACCTGGGCAGCAAGGCGATCAAGATGATCTACGGCGACGAAGCCAAGGCCGGTCGCTCGGTCAAGACCGTCGACGTCGACAAGGCCGATCGCGCGCGTTTCTGCCTGACCGATGTCGAAGTCAGCGAGCTGGCCAAGCAGGCGATGATCATCGAGAAGCACTACAAGTGCCCGATGGACATCGAATGGGCCAAAGACGGCGACGACGGCAAGCTGTACATCGTCCAGGCCCGTCCGGAAACCGTGAAGAGCCGCACCCAGGCCAACGTCATGGAACGTTACCTGTTGAAGGAAACCGGCACCGTGCTGGTGGAAGGTCGCGCCATCGGCCAGCGCATCGGCGCCGGCAAGGTGCGGATCATCAAGGACGTGTCGGAGATGGACAAGGTCCAGGCCGGCGACGTGCTGGTATCCGACATGACCGACCCGGACTGGGAACCGGTGATGAAGCGCGCCAGCGCCATCGTTACCAACCGTGGCGGCCGTACCTGCCACGCCGCGATCATCGCGCGCGAGCTGGGGATTCCGGCCGTTGTCGGTTGCGGCAATGCCACCGAACTGTTGAAAGACGGCCAGGGCGTGACCGTGTCCTGCGCTGAAGGCGACACCGGTTTCATCTTCGAAGGCGAGCTGGGCTTCGACGTGAAGAAAAACTCCGTCGACGCCATGCCGGAGCTGCCGTTCAAGATCATGATGAACGTCGGCAACCCGGACCGCGCCTTCGACTTCGCCCAGCTGCCGAACGCCGGTGTGGGCCTGGCCCGCCTGGAGTTCATCATCAACCGCATGATCGGCGTGCACCCCAAGGCGCTGCTGAACTACGCTGGCCTGCCCCATGAAATCAAGGACAGCGTCGACAAGCGTATCGCCGGTTACAACGAGCCGGTCGGTTTTTACGTCGACAAGCTGGTTGAAGGCATCAGCACCCTGGCTGCGGCGTTCTGGCCGAAAAAGGTCATCGTGCGCCTGTCGGACTTCAAGTCCAACGAATACGCCAACCTGATCGGCGGCAAGCTCTACGAGCCGGAAGAAGAAAACCCGATGCTGGGCTTCCGCGGTGCTTCGCGTTACATCAGCGAAGCCTTCCGTGACTGCTTCGAGCTCGAATGCCGCGCCCTCAAGCGCGTGCGTAACGACATGGGCCTGACCAACGTCGAGATCATGGTGCCGTTCGTCCGCACCCTGGGCGAAGCCAGCCAGGTGGTGGATCTGCTGGCTGAAAACGGCCTCAAGCGCGGTGAAAACGGCCTGCGCGTGATTATGATGTGCGAGCTGCCTTCCAACGCGATCCTGGCCGAAGAGTTCCTCGAGTTCTTCGACGGCTTCTCCATCGGCTCCAACGACCTGACCCAGCTGACCCTGGGCCTGGACCGCGATTCGGGCATCATCGCGCACCTGTTCGACGAGCGTAATCCGGCGGTCAAGAAACTGTTGGCCAACGCTATCGCCGCCTGCAACAAGGCCGGCAAATACATCGGTATTTGCGGCCAGGGCCCGTCCGACCATCCGGACCTGGCCAAGTGGCTGATGGAACAGGGCATCGAAAGTGTCTCGCTGAACCCGGATTCCGTACTGGAAACCTGGTTCTTCCTGGCCGAGGGCCAGAGTGCGGTCTAAGCGGAATGAAGCCTCGGCCAGCCTTCGGGCTGGCCGAGGCTTTGAGATTCAAGTAGGGCGGGCTCCATCTGGAAGCCGCCCTTTTTTGTGCAAGAGCATTATGCAAAGCAGCAGCAACCTGTTTCCCGTCGCCTTGATCAGTGCCGAACGTCGAGGCGACCTGAGTGAAGACGTCTACCGCCTGAAGCCCGGCAACAGCCCGGACGCCACAGTCGAGCTGGCCGTCACCCGCCTGGGGATGGCGGACGAGCCCGAATCCCGCGGTGTCCCGGTGATCCTGCTGCACGGCAGCTTTTCCAATCGGCGCTTCTGGTATTCGCCCAAGGGCATCGGCCTGGGCGCGTATCTGGCGCGCATGGGTTTCGATGTATGGATCCCCGAGATGCGCGGTCACGGCCTGTCGCGACGCAATGCCGACTACCGCAAGAATCGCGTCGCTGACTATGCGCAATACGATCTGCCCGCCATCGGCGCCTTCGTGCGGGAACAAAGCGGCCAGGTTCCGCACTGGATCGGTCATTCCCTGGGCGGCATTACCCTGGCGGCGGCCCTGGGCGGCCAGTACCTGGGAGAGCCGGCAGTGGCGTCGGCGGCGCTGTTCGGCTGTCAGGTCAGTCGCACCTATTGGCCATTGAAAATCCCGGCGGTGGAGTGGGGCGGTCGATTCATTCTCAAGCGTTTTGCCCAGTTGTCTGGCTCGCGACTCAAGCGCGGTCCCGAGGACGAGCCCATTGGCCTGGCCCTGGAAGGCATGCGCTGGTACGGGCTGTTCGGGCGTTTCGGCGATGGGCAGAAGGACTGGTGGGCCGGTTTGTCCGATGTTTCGCTGCCGGTATTGGCGGTGAGCGCGGCCGGGGATCATCAGGATCCGACCTGGGCTTGTCGCAAGCTGTTTGACCAGTTGAGTTCCGAGCATAAGCAGTTTGTCTGCCTGGGACGCGAACAAGGGTTCAGCGGCAATTTCGGCCATGTGGAGATGCTGGTGAGCAAAGCGGCCCAGGCTGAAGTCTGGCCTTTGGTCGCGCGTTGGTTGAAGGATCAGCAGAGCCCGTTGTTGGCGTCGGGCACCGAACTGGCTGCCGCCAGCTGAGTTCAGAAGGCTCTGACAAGAGCATTTCGTTCCGATGCGCTTGCGGCTAAGATATGACGCGTTGAGCGGTTCCGGTCACATTCGGTCGCCGGTCAAGTATTCTGTTCGTGCCGCCGAGCCTGCTGAAATTGGCGTATGGTGAGGGCTGGCTGAAATGTTAAACATTCTCCGTCTGCCCTCGTATCACTCAGCATGAACCCTGCGAATTCCGACACCGCGACGTGTTCTTTCCATTACAGGAGTTTCTCGATGAATCATTACCTCACTCCCGACCTGTGCGACGCCTACCCGGATCTGGTACAGGTGGTTGAACCGATGTTCAGCAATTTCGGTGGCCGCGACTCCTTTGGCGGCGAAATCGTGACCATCAAATGCTTCGAAGACAACTCGCTGGTCAAGGAACAGGTCGAGCTCAAGGGCCACGGCAAGGTGCTGGTGGTCGACGGTGGCGGCTCCCTGCGCCGTGCGCTGCTGGGCGATATGCTGGCCGAGAAGGCGGCGAAGAACGGTTGGGAAGGGCTGGTGATCTACGGTTGCATCCGTGATGTCGATGTCATCGCGCAAACCGACCTGGGCGTTCAGGCGCTGGCCAGCCACCCGATGAAAACCGACAAGCGCGGTATTGGCGATCTCAACGTGGTGGTGACTTTTGCCGGGGTGACTTTCCGTCCGGGCGAATATGTCTATGCCGACAACAATGGCGTGATCGTTTCGCCAAGCCCGCTGAAAATGCCCGAATAAGCAGTCGACCAAGCAAGGGATGAGGATGTTCGAGGAAGACAACGCGCAATGGGGGCTGGTACATGCCCTGGTGCTGGACGGTAAAGGTGGTGCGCGTGCAATTGCCCGAACTGAACTGGACGACTTGCAGCTGCAAGCCCATGAGAGCCTCTGGCTGCATTGGGATCGCAGCCATCCGCAAACCCAGACCTGGCTGCGTAAATCCAGCGGTCTGAGTGAGTTCAGCTGTGACCTTTTACTCGAAGAAAACACCCGGCCGCGCCTGTTGGCGCTGCCGGACTCCGAGTTCCTGCTGTTTTTACGCGGCATCAACCTCAACCCCGGCGCCGAGCCGGAGGACATGGTTTCGGTACGCATCTTCGGTTCGGCCCAGCGAGTGATCTCCCTGCGCCTGCGGCCATTGCGCGCGACCGATGAGCTGCTGGTGCAACTGGGCGAAGGCAAGGGACCGAAAACCGCTTCCGAACTCATCCTTTATATGGCTGAGTACCTGACCCATAAAGTGCAGGACCTGGTCAGCGACCTGTCGGAAGTGGTCGATGCCGAGGAAGAAAAACTGGATGCCGACGAACGGTATACCCCCGAGCACAGCAACATTCTGCAGATTCGTCGACGGGCTGCCGGACTCAAGCGTTTCCTCGCTCCGCAGCGGGATATTTTCGGTCAGCTCAGCCGCATCAGGCTGCCTTGGTTCGCCGATGACGATGGCGATTACTGGAACGAATTGAACAACAGCCTGACCCGCTACCTGGAAGAGCTCGAATTGACCCGAGAGCGCGTGGGGCTTGTGCTGGAGGCCGAAGACCGGCGCCTGAGCGTGCGCATGAACCGCATCATGTTTCGCTTCGGAATCATCACCGGGATCTTTCTGCCGATGAGTTTTCTGGCCGGCTTGCTGGGGATCAACGTGGGAGGCATTCCGCTTTCCAACAGCCCCTACGGGTTTCTGGTGGCCTGCCTGTTGATGGCGCTGGTTGCGCTGGGACAGTGGTGGTTATTCCGACGTTTGCGCTGGGTCTGATCATGAACTATGTGACCCAAGGAATTTTGATCGCGTCTTTCACTGACATATCGAGAGGTGCGTATGCACGATCCGTTTGAACAGTCGTTGCGTGACATGCTCAAGGCCACACCGTCCACCCGGGACGACGATGCGTGCCTGGGCCGCGTACTGAAAACCGCCAACCGGCAGGTGGGGGCGGGCGATCTGTTCAGCCTGCTCGGCCGCTGGTTGCCGGCGCTGATGATTGCTCTGAATAACGGATCGGCCCATATCTCGCCGGTTTCCCGTCGTAAACCTACTGCTCGCACTGCTGATAAGGCTGATTGAATATGGAACTTGATCTCTGGACTCAGAGCCTCGTCACTGCGATGACTGCGTTGTGGACCAAGGTAGCGAACTTCATTCCCAATCTGTTTGGCGCGCTGGTCGTGCTGCTGCTGGGTTTTGTAGTTGCCAAACTGCTTGATACCCTGCTTTCCAAATTGCTCGCCAAACTGGGCCTGGACCGTTTGATGGGCGGTACCGGTTTGACCAAACTGCTGTCCCGCGCGGGCTTGCAGGTACCGATTTCTACCTTGATCGGTAAAATCGTGTATTGGTTCGTATTACTGATTTTTCTGGTTTCTGCTGCAGAATCCCTTGGCCTGGAGCGGGTTTCGGCTACGCTCGACATGCTGGCGTTGTATTTACCGAAGGTTTTCGGGGCCGCGCTGGTGCTGTTGGTGGGGGTATTGCTGGCGCAATTGGCCAATGGGCTGGTGCGCGGAGCGGCCGAAGGGGTCGGTCTGGATTACGCCAGTGGCCTGGGGCGAATCGCCCAGGGGCTGGTGATCATCATTAGTATTTCCGTTGCGATCAGTCAGTTGGAGGTCAAAACCGACCTGCTCAACCATGTGATCGTGATCGTTTTGATTACCGTTGGTCTGGCTGTTGCCTTGGCCATGGGGTTGGGAAGCCGGGATATTGCCGGTCAGATTCTTGCGGGAATCTATGTGCGTGAGTTGTATCAGGTTGGGCAACAAGTGCGAGTTGGCGAGGTCGAAGGGCAGATCGAGGAGATCGGCACGGTTAAGACTACACTGCTGACCGATGAGGGCGAGCTGGTCTCGCTCTCCAATCGGATCCTGCTGGAGCAGCATGTAAGTAGCCGCTAACCCGGCAAACCCTGCTAATGTATGCCGCCGCAAAATGCCCGTGTCTGGGCTGCGGTGGACATTGACCTGACTGTCGGCCCGACTCGTTTTGAATAAAGCCCAATCGCTATCCACGCGCTATGACCCCCGTGAGCTCTCTGACGAGGAGTTGGTTGCGCGCTCGCACACGGAGCTGTTTCACGTAACGCGTGCGTATGAAGAGTTGATGCGACGCTATCAGCGAACCCTCTTCAACGTTTGTGCTCGTTATTTAGGGAACGATCGTGATGCTGACGATGTCTGTCAGGAGGTGATGTTGAAGGTGCTGTATGGCCTCAAGAACTTCGAGGGGAAATCGAAGTTCAAGACATGGCTCTATAGCATCACGTACAACGAATGCATCACACAGTATCGGAAAGAACGGCGGAAACGTCGCTTGATGGATGCGTTAAGTCTTGATCCCCTCGAGGAAGCGTCTGAAGATAAGGCGCCGAAACCTGAGGAAAAGGGCGGACTTGACCGCTGGTTGGTGCATGTGAACCCGATCGATCGGGAGATTCTGGTGCTACGATTCGTCGCAGAACTGGAGTTCCAGGAGATCGCAGACATCATGCACATGGGGTTGAGTGCTACGAAAATGCGGTACAAGCGTGCGCTTGATAAATTGCGTGAGAAATTTGCAGGCATTGCTGAAACTTAGTTCGGCGCAAATATCTCTTACGTCTAGGTAAGTTCTGATAGACTTACCGCCGAGTTGTCCCCCGGTATGTGGGACTGCTTTACAATCACCAGATGGGGATTTAACGGATGAAACTGAAAAACACCTTGGGCATTGCCATTGGTTCTATTGTTGCCGTGACTTCGTTCGGCGTTCTGGCGCAAGGCCAAGGCGCGGTCGAGGGTGAACTGTTTTACAAAAAACAGTACAACGACAGCGTTAAGCACATCGAAGACGGCTTCAACCCAGGCGCTCGTATCGGCTACTTCCTGACCGATGACCTGTCGTTGGACCTGAACTACGACAAAACCAACCACACCCGTTCGAACGACGGCACTGGCAACCAGAAGATCAAAGGTGACACCGGCAGCCTGCTGGCTACCTACCACTTCGGTCAAGCTGGCGTGGACTCCCTGCGTCCATACGTTTCCGGTGGTTTCGGTCACCAGAGCCGTACCAACGTCCTGGCTGACGGCCACAGCGGTCGCGACCAGTCGACCCTGGCTATCATCGGTACCGGTGTTAAGTACTACTTCACCGACAACCTGTTCGCTCGTGCCGGCGTTGAAGCCGACTACGCAATGGACAACGGCAAGTGGGACTACTCCGCTCTGGTTGGTCTGGGTGTGAACTTCGGCGGCAACGCTGGCAAGGTTGCTCCAGCTCCTGCTCCAGTTCCAGAGCCAACTCCAGAACCAGAAGCTCCGGTTGCTGAAGTTGTTCGTGTTGAGCTGGACGTGAAGTTCGACTTCGACAAGTCGGTCGTTAAGCCTAACAGCTACGCTGACATCAAGAACCTCGCTGACTTCATGAAGCAGTACCCACAAACCACCACCGTTGTTGAAGGTCACACTGACTCCGTCGGTCCTGACGCTTACAACCAGAAGCTGTCTGAGCGTCGTGCAAACGCCGTTAAGCAAGTTCTGACCAGCCAGTACGGTGTTGAGTCGAGCCGCGTTCAATCCGTTGGTTACGGTGAGTCCCGCCCAGTTGCTGACAACGCAACTGAAGCTGGCCGCGCTGTAAACCGTCGCGTAGAAGCGCAGGTTGAAGCACAAGCTCAACAAGCTCAGTAATCTGTAGCTTGCAGCTTTGAAAAACCCGGCCTAGGCCGGGTTTTTCTTTGTCCGCGATTTGATGAACGCGCCTGGAGTCAGGCCGAGAATGCCGCCGCCAGGGCCGCTTTGGAAAGGGCGGGCAGTTGTGCACCGCAAGCGGCCACTTCGCCGACGACCAGGATGGCCGGGCTTTTCAGCTGGAAAGCATGGGCATCGTCCTGCATGGCGTGCAGATCGCTCCGACACAGCCGTTGCTCGGGCAGGGACGCGTTTTCAATCATGGCCACCGGGGTATGCGGCGCCAGGCCGCCAGCGATCAGCTGTTCACGGATCTCACCCAGTTTGGCCACTCCCATATAGATCACCAACGTCGTACCGCTTTGTGCCAGGGCTTGCCAGTTCAGGCTGCTGTCGTCCTGGGTATGGGCCGTCAGCAGGGTGACGCCACGGGCGACACCGCGCAGGGTCAGCGGGATACCGCACTGGGTAGCTCCCGCCAGGCCGGCCGTGATGCCGTTCACCAGTTCCACCTCGACGCCACGTTCCTGCAGCCACTGCGCTTCTTCACCGCCACGGCCGAAGATGCACGGATCGCCGCCCTTGAGGCGTACCACGCACTTGCCATGACGGGCGTAGCGCAACATCAGCCGATGAATGAACGCCTGGGGCGTCGAACGACAGCCTCCGCGTTTACCCACGGCGATGACCCGTGCCCGGGGGCAGTGTTCCAGCACCGCCGGATTCACCAGATCGTCGATCAGCACCACATCCGCCTCGCCCAGGGCACGCACGGCCTTGAGGGTCAGCAGTTCAGGATCGCCAGGGCCCGCACCCACCAGCCAGACTTTTGCGCTCATGTTTGTTTCCTCACAGGGGGATTGCGACGGGCTGTACCGAGCTGGCCAGCAGACGTTTGATTTCGGGGACGCAGGAGCCGCATTGAGTGCCGCAGCCCAGCTCCTGTTTCAGGCCATCGAGGTCCAGGCCGCGGGAGATCCCGGCACAGACCGCGCTCTGGCTGACGTTCTTGCAGTTGCACAAGGTCTTGCCGCTCGAGGCGAGCCCGGCCGCCCCTGGCGGTGCGCTCATCGGCGCCAGCAGCCAGCGGCGCAGTTGCTCATCAGCCTTGCCTTCCAGCCACAGGTTCTGCAGCCAGTGCCGGGCGAGGGTTTCACCGGCCAGGCGAATGGCGGTGATCCGCCCCTGTTCGATGCGAACCCGCTTGCCGATGGAGCGCCGAGGATCGTCATAGGCCAGCACTGGGCCTTCGTTGAGCCCCAGCAACTGATCGATGTCCTTGAGCAGTTGCGGCGCCGGTGCCTCGGCATTGGCCGCACGCAGTAGCAGGGCCGGGCGTTCGCGGCCGGCCAGGCTCAGGCTGACGTAGGCGAAACTTTCACAGAGCGGGCGCAGGGCTTCGAAATGCCGCTGCACATCGCCTTCGATCAGGGCGAACAATTGCCACGGCAGTTGGACCGGCTCCAGGCGTACACCGCTGTGCTTGAGTTCCGGCTGTTTGGACAGTGGATCGAACGCCGGTTGAGTCACGGCGTTGACGCCGCCCTTGAGAAACCGATCGCCCCAGTGCATCGGCAGGAAAGCCTGGCCCGGGCGCACGCTGTCGTCGTCCGCCACGGCGACTATCACGCTGCCGCGACGGCTTTTCAGCGAGACCAGGTCACCCGCTTGCAGGTTCTGCCGGCGCAGTTCGTCCGGGTGCAGGCTGAGGACGGCCTCGCTGACGTGCCCGAACAGCTGGGCCGCGGTGCCGGTGCGGCTCATGCCGTGCCATTGATCTCGCAGGCGGCCGGTGATCAGGGTCAGGGGGAAGCGCGCATCCCGCTGTTCCTTGGCCGCGCGATACGGGTCGCTGACGAAGTGCGCCCGCCCGCTGGCGGTCGGGAAGCGGCCGTCGACGTACAGCCGCGGCGTCCCTTGTTCGGCGCCGGCGGGGAAGGGCCATTGCTGCGGGCCGATACGGTCGATCAGCGCGTGGCTGATGCCGGAAAGGTCCAGGTCGCGGCCGCGGGTCAGCAGTTTGTACTCATCGAACAACTGGGCAGGCGTATCCAGGGCGAACAGGCTGGGCTGTTGTGGGCGCAGGCGCTGTTCCAGGCGCCGGGCGAAGTCCAGGGTGATGGCCCAGTCCGGGCGTGCTTCGCCCGGCGCGGCCACGGCGCGACGCACATGGGAGATGCGCCGTTCCGAGTTGGTCACGCTGCCTTCCTTCTCGCCCCAGCTGGCGGCGGGCAGTAGCAGGTCGGCAAAGGTCGCGGTCTCGGTGGTGCGAAAGGCTTCCTGCAGGACCACGAACGGGCAGGCCAGCAAGGCCTCTCGCACCGCGTTCTGGTCGGGCAGCGATTGCGCCGGGTTGGTGCAGGCGATCCACAGCGCCTTGATCTTGCCGCCGCGCAGCTGTTCGAACAGCTCGATCGCGGTCAGGCCGGGGTTGGCCGGCAATTGCTCGACGCCCCAGTAGGCCGCGACTTCAGCCCGGTGCTCCGGATTGGCGGCGTCCCGGTGCCCCGGCAGCAGGTTCGACAGGCTGCCGGTTTCCCGGCCGCCCATGGCATTCGGCTGGCCGGTGAGGGAGAAAGGGCCGGCCCCGGGGCGGCCGATCTGCCCGGTGGCCAGGTGTAGGTTGATCAGTGCGCTGTTTTTCGCGCTGCCGGCACTGGACTGGTTCAGCCCCATGCACCACAGCGACAGGAAGCTCGGCGAGGTGCCGACCCATTCGGCGCACTGGCGCAGTTGCTCGACGCTGATGCCGCACAGCTGCGCGACCATATGCGGGGTGTAGTCGTGGACCAGGTTCTTCAGCTCGGCCAGGCCTTCGGTATGAGCCTGGATGAAGTCGCGATCGATCCAGTCCTGCCACAGCAGCAGGTGCAGGATGCCGTGGAACAGCGCGACATCGGTGCCGGGCAGGATCGCCAGGTGCAAATCGGCCAGGTCGCAGGTGTCGGTGCGCCGCGGGTCGATGACGATCACTTTCATCTGCGGCCGCAGGCGCTTGGCCTGCTCCAGGCGGCGGAACAGCACCGGATGAGCGTAGGCCATGTTGCTGCCGACGATCATCACGCAATCGCTCAGTTCGAGGTCTTCGTAGCTGCAGGGTGGAGCGTCGGCGCCCAGGCTGCGTTTGTAGCCGACCACCGCCGAGGACATGCACAGCCGCGAATTGCTGTCGATGTTATTGGTGCCCACCAGGGCCCGGGCCAGCTTGTTGAAGGCGTAGTAATCCTCGGTAAGCAATTGCCCGGAGATATAGAAGGCCACGCTGTCCGGGCCATGTTCGGCGATGGTTTCGGCAAACAGGTTGGCCGCGTGTTCCAGTGCGGTATCCCAGTCGGTGCGGCTGCGCGCCAGGGCCTTGCCCAGGCGCAATTCCGGATACAGGGCGCGGGCCGCGAGGTCGCCGGTCAGGTGCAGGGTGGAACCCTTGCTGCACAGTTTGCCGTGGTTGGCCGGGTGGCTCGGGTCGCCACTGACGCCGAGGATGCGTTCGCCGTCGTGCTCGATCAGCACGCCACAGCCAACGCCGCAGTAACAGCAGGTCGAGGCGGTCGTCTGGCGGTTCATCAGCCGGCATCCCGCAGGGCCAGCAGCACGCGGCCGTTTTCCACCCGCGCCAGATGGTGATGGGCGCAGCCGATATCCGGCGCCTGTGCTTCGCCGGACTCCAGATCGATCTGCCAGTTGTGCAACGGGCAGGCGACCGTCTTGCCGTAGATCAGCCCCTGGGACAGTGGCCCGCCTTTGTGCGGGCAACGGTCGTCGAGGGCGAAGACTTCGTCGTCGCTGGTGCGAAAGATCGCGATGTCGCCCTTGGGGCCGTTGACGATGCGCGAGCCCAGGGCGTTGATCTCGTCCAGGGCGCAGATATCCAGCCAGTTCATGGCAGCACCTCCAGTGGCTTGACGCGGATCGGCTCGAACTCTTTTTTCAGCTGCGGCTGTTCCAGGCGCTCCTTCCACGGGTCCTGTTCGAAGGACAGGGAGAATTGCAGGCGCTCGTTGAGGGCCTTGCGCCGTTGCGGGTCTTCGATGATGGCCTGCTTGATATGCGCCATGCCGACCCGTTGCAGGTAGTGCACGGTGCGCTCCAGGTAGAAGGCTTCCTCGCGGTACAGCTGCAGGAAAGCGCCGTTGTATTCGCGCACTTCGTCGGCGGTTTTCAGCTTGACGAAGAACTCCGCGACCTCGGTCTTGATCCCGCCATTGCCGCCGATATACATCTCCCAGCCCGAGTCGACGCCGATGATGCCGACGTCCTTGATCCCGGCCTCGGCGCAGTTGCGCGGACAGCCGGAGACCGCCAGCTTGACCTTGTGCGGCGACCACATGTTGAACAGGTCATGCTCCAGCTCGATGCCCAACTGGGTGGAGTTCTGCGTGCCGAAGCGGCAGAACTCGCTGCCGACGCAGGTTTTCACGGTGCGGATGGACTTGCCGTAGGCGTGGCCGGAGGGCATGTCCAGGTCTTTCCAGACCCCAGGCAAATCCTGCTTCTTGATACCCAAAAGGTCGATGCGCTGGCCGCCGGTGACCTTGACCATCGGCACCTGGTACTTGTCCGCCACGTCGGCGATGCGCCGCAGTTCGGAGGCGGTAGTGACGCCACCCCACATCCGCGGCACCACCGAATAGGTGCCGTCTTTCTGGATATTGGCGTGGGCCCGTTCGTTGATCAGGCGCGATTGCGGATCGTCCCTGGCCTCGCCCGGCCAGGTGGCAATCAGGTAGTAGTTCAGCGCCGGGCGGCAGGTGGCGCAGCCGTTGGGCGTGCGCCAGTTCAGGTAGCTCATGGTGCCGGCGATGGTCAGCAGGTGCTGTTCGCGGATCGCCTGGCGGATCTGCCCGTGGTTGAGGTCGCTGCAGCCGCAGATGGCTTTCTCGCTTTTCGGCTTGACGTCGGCCGCGCCGCCCACGGTGTTGATCAGGATCTGTTCCACCAGGCCGGTACAGGAGCCGCAGGAACTGGCGGCCTTGGTGTGCTTCTTGACCTCGTCGACGCTGAACAGGCCGTGCTCCTGGATCGCCTTGACGATGGTGCCCTTGCACACGCCGTTGCAGCCGCAGACTTCGGCGCTGTCGGCCATGCTCATGGCCTTGTCCTGGCCCTGGTGGCCGACGTCGCCCAAGGCGTTCTCGCCGAACATCAGGTGGTCGCGGATCTCGCCGATGGCGTGGTTCTCGCGGATCTGCCGGAAGTACCAGCCGCCGTCGGCGGTGTCGCCATACAGGCAGGCGCCGACCAGGATGTCGTCCTTGATCACCAGCTTCTTGTACACGCCGCCGATGGGGTCGGAGAGGGTGATGGTCTCGGTGCCTTCGCCGCCCATGAAGTCGCCGGCGGAGAACAGGTCGATGCCGGTGACTTTCAGCTTGGTCGAGGTCACCGAGCCCTTGTAAGTGGCGAAGCCCAGTTGAGCGAGGTGGTTGGCGCAGACCTTGGCCTGTTCGAACAGCGGCGCCACCAGGCCGTAGGCGATGCCGCGATGGCTGGCGCATTCGCCGATGGCGTAGATGCGTGGGTCGTAGGTCTGCAGGGTGTCGTTGACCAGGATCCCGCGGCTGCACGGCAGCCCGGCTTTTTCCGCGAGCTCGGTATTGGGCCGGATGCCGGCGGCCATCACCACCAGGTCGGCGGGGATGATGTCGCCGTTCTTGAACTGCACCGAGCCGACCCGGCCATTGCCCGCGTCGTGCAGGGCCTGGGTCTGTTCGCTCAGGCGGAATTTCAGGCCGCGGCTTTCCAGGGCGCTTTGCAGCAGTTGGCCGCTGGTCTTGTCCAGCTGGCGCTCCAGCAGCCATTCGCCGATGTGCACCACGGTCACGTCCATGCCGCGCAACATCAGGCCGTTGGCGGCTTCCAGGCCGAGCAGGCCGCCGCCGATGACCACCGCGTGCTTGTGGGTCTTGGCGGTGTCGATCATCGCCTGGGTGTCGGCGATATCGCGGTAGCCGATCACGCCTTGCAGGTCGTTGCCGGGAATCGGCAGGATGAACGGGGTCGAGCCGGTGGCGATCAGCAGGCGGTCGTACTCGGCTTCGCTGCCGTCTTCGGCGATCACCCGGCGCTTGACCCGGTCGATCTGCACCACCTTGCGGTTGAGCAGCAGCTTGATGTGGTTGTCCAGGTACCAGCTCAGGTCGTTGAGCACGATTTCTTCGAAGGTCTGTTCGCCGGCCAGTACCGGGGAGAGCAGGATGCGGTTGTAGTTGGTGTGGGGTTCCGCGCCGAAGACCGTGATGTCGTACAGCTCATTGCTCAGCTTGAGCAGCTCTTCCAGGGTACGGACCCCGGCCATGCCGTTGCCGATCATCACCAGCTTGAGTTTGTTCATTTCGCTCTCCGCGTAGACAGGCCATCGGGCATGCCGGGCCTGGCTCGATAAACGTTGCGCAAACAAAAAAGGCGTCCCGCCAGTTGCCTGGCAGGACGCCTTTGTCCGGTCCCGTTCTCTCGGGAAAACCCATCCTTCGTCGTTGAAGGCCGGGTCGTATGTGCTGTTGGGAGAGTTAATGCAGCGGTTGTGCCAAGTTCCGCCAATGGCGGTTTCAGCGGGGCTGAAAGCCTGCCTCAGGCCAGCAGGGAGGATTTTCTGCACTGATTCAAAGCGTCTTGCCCACTTCTGGCGCACGCAGCGCTATCCCTGTAGCCGCTGCCGCAGGCTGCGATCGACGGCGTAGCCGGCGTAAGGCGGCATCCCCTACCTGCGGGTAAAACCGCGTCGTCAGGTTCTGCGGCCCCTGCGGTGCCGATCGCAGCCTGCGGCAGCGGCTACAGGAGAACAGTGAGGTCAGTGGTGCAGGAACAGGTACAGCAACAGCAGGTTGAGCAACAGCGAGACCAGCGCCAGGGTGCGCCAGACTTTCAAGGGCTCGCGTTCCAGCAGCGGTCTGGGGCGCACGCTGAGGCTGCGGCGCTCGCCCTGTTCCAGCACCAGCAACCACTCTTCGGCGGTTTCATAGCGCTGGGCCGGATCGGCCTGTACCGCGCGTTCCAGGCTCTGTTCGAGCCAGTCCGGCAGGTCCGGGCGATAGCGGCTGGCGCTGACCGGGGTGGTGAAGCGCGGGCGCTGGAAGGCTTCGATTTCGCCGTAGGGAAAATGCCCGGTCAGCAAGTGGTAGAGGGTCACGCCTACCGCGTACAGGTCCTGTCGCGGTGTCGGCGCCACGCCGTTGAAAGCCTCTGGGGCGATATAGCTCGGGGTGCCGGGCAGCAGGTGCGCCTGGTCCTCGGACAGGCCGGGGCAATAGGCCAGGCCGAAATCCAGCAGGCGCAGTTCGCCATCGTCCCCGAGCAGCAGGTTTTCCGGCTTGATGTCGCGGTGCAGGATCTGCCGGCGGTGCAGCAGGCCCACGGCCCGTAGCAGGCGCTCGGCCAGGTCCTGCCACTGTGCCAGCGGCAAGGGGCCATGTTGTTGCAGATGCTCGGCCAGGGTCTGCCCCGGGTATTCGCGCATCACGTAATACAGATGCTGGCGGCTGGTCGCGGCATGCACTTCGGGAAAGTGCCGGCCGGCCACCCGGCGCAGGAACCACTCCTCTGACAGCAGCGATTGCCCGGCCTGATGATCGTCGTGCAGATGACCGGGCAGGGTTTTCAGCAGCCAGGGTTGTTGTTGCGCATCGAGCACGCGGTACAGCAGGGATTGCTGGCTGTGCCCGAGCACCTCGACGACTTGCCAGCCTTCGAAGTGCTGGCCCGGTTTGAGAGGCGGCGGCAGTGGCCATTGCTGCAAGTGAATCAGGGCGTCGCCGATGGAGCTTTCGCCCAGGGCTTCGACCCGCACCAGCAGGGCGCTGGCATTGTCCTGGCTGCCGGCCAGGTGCGCGGCGCTGACCAGGGTCTGCACTGCGCTGTCGAGGTCGGGCTGGTCGCGCAGGATCGCGGCGATGGCGGTGTCGCCCAGGGTGGCCCAGACGCCATCGCTGAGCATCAGGAAACTTTCGTTTTCCCGCAGCTCGCCATCGAGGAAATCCACCACCAGGTGCTGGTCCAGGCCCAGGGCACGCTTGAGCACATGCTGCATGCCGGGTTGGTCCCAGACATGATCGTCGCTGATGCGTTGCAACTGATCGGCATGCCAGCGATAGACCCGGCAGTCGCCGACATGGGCCAGGGTAAAGCGCCGGCCGCGCAGCACCAGGGCGCTGACGGTGGTCAGCAGCGGCTGGCCGCCGCCGTTGGCCTGCAACCAGCGATTCTGCGCCAGCAGCAGGCGTTCCAGGGCCTGGGCCACGGCCCAGGTTTCCGGGGTGGCGTAGTAGTCCAGCGCCAGCGCCTGCAAGGTCGAGCGCGCGGCCAGGCCGCCGTCGGCGCATTGGCTGACACCGTCGGCAATGGCGAACAGCAGGCCCTTGCTGGCGGCCAGGGTCGGCGCCGGGGTGACCAGGCGCAAGGCATCCTGGTTCTCCGCGCGCGGACCGATGGCGCTGGCCTGGGCGTGGCTCAGTCGCAGGCTCATGGACGGCTCAGACCCGCGCCGCGGTGACAGCGGCGGAGCCCCAGGTGGTCCGCCAGCGGCGTTTCACCCCGTGCAGGCCGAACCAGGCCAGCACGCCCAGGCTGGCGAACAGCCACAGGGCCAGTTGATAGCTGCCGGTGCTTTGCTTGATCGCGCCCATGCCCGCGGCCAGGGCGAAACCGCCGATGCCGCCGGCCATGCCGATCAGCCCGGTCATCACCCCGATCTCGCGGCGGAAACGTTGTGGCACCAACTGGAAGACCGCGCCGTTACCCGCACCCAGGCCGAGCATGGTGCACACGAACAGGGCCAGGGCCGCGTAGGAGCTGGGCAGGTTGAAACCGACCGCGGCGATGCACACCGCCGCGACGCTGTACATCACCAGCAGGGTGCGAATGCCGCCGAAACGATCGGCCAGCGCGCCGCCCAGCGGGCGCATCAGGCTGCCGCCGAACACGCAGGCGGCGGTGTAGTAGCCGGCGGTGACCGGGCTCAGGCCGTACTGGTCGTTGAAGTAGCCGGGCAGGGCGCTGGCCAGGCCGATGAAGCCGCCGAAGGTCACGCTGTAGAAGAACATGAACCACCAGCTGTCGCGGTCGCCCAGGGCCTTGAAGTAGTCGGCCATGGATTTGGCCTTGGGCCGTTCCGGAGCGTTCCTGGCCAGCCAGGCGAACAGCACCAGGGTCAGGATCAGTGGGATCAAGGCGAAGCCGAATACGTTGCTCCAGCCGAAGGCACCGGCCAGCAAGGGCGCGAACAGCGCCGCGAATACCGTGCCGGAGTTGCCGGCCCCGGCGATACCCATCGCCTTGCCCTGGTGCTGCGGTGGATACCATTGCGAGGCCAGCGGCAGGGCCACGGCGAACGAAGCGCCGGCCATGCCCAGGAACAGCCCCAGCAGCAGGGCCTGTTCATAGCTGTGGATGCCCAGCTTCCAGGCGCAGAACAGCGCGCCGATGACAATCACCTGACCGATCAGCCCGGCGGTCTTGGGGGACAGGCGATCGGCCAGCAGGCCCATGGCGAACCGCAGCACGGCGCCGGCCAGGATCGGCGTGGCCACCATCAGCCCGCGCTGCTGGGTGGTCAGTTGCAGGTCGGCGGCGATCTGTACGGCCAGCGGGCCGAGCAGGTACCAGACCATGAAGCTCAGGTCGAAGTAGAGGAAGGCCGCGAACAATGTCGGGGTGTGGCCGGATTTCCAGAAGCTTGAATTCATCGCGCACCTCAGCTGTTAAGAGTCTCGAAAGGAGTCATGAGCTTTTGCGTGGGGCGCCATTACGGCCGCTCCACCGGCCCCGGGCTGTGGGGCCAAAACGAAAAAACGCCGCAACCCGTTTCGCCTGGGGCGAGAAGGGTGTGCGACGTCTTTGTCGTAGGTGGGGCAACCGCCGTTGGTTACCTGTGTCGATTACATAGCCAGATTTGTGCCAAGAGTTGCAGTCCTGGTGTTCCAGATCGCGGGCAAGCCTCGCGCCTACAGAAACTCACGGTCTTCTCCGTAGGAGCGAGGCTTGCCCGCGATGGGGCCCGCACCGGTGCCGCAAGCTTTCAGCCCAGCAACTCGCTCATGGCGATGATCTGCTCGGCCACCTGGATCAGCTTCTGCTGGCGGCTCATGGCCTGGCGGCGCATCAGGGTGTAGGCCTGTTCTTCGTTGCAGTCTTTCATCTTCATCAACAGGCCCTTGGCCAGCTCGATGCGCTTGCGCTCGGCCAGTTGCTGGTCGCGGGCTTGCAGCTGCGCGCGCAAGGCCTGGTCGCTCTCGAAGCGGGCCATGGCCACGTCGAGAATGGGCTGCAGGCGCTGGGCCTGGATGCCTTCGACTATGTAGGCACTGACCCCGGACTTGATGGCGTGGCGCATCACGTCGGGGTCGTGCTCGTCGGTGAACATCACGATCGGCCGTGGCTGGTCGCGGCTGACCAGCACCACTTGCTCCATCACATCGCGGCTCGGTGATTCGGTATCGATCAGGATCACGTCCGGACGCACCGTTTCGACGCGTGTCGGCAGGTCGATGGTCAGGCCCGATTCGTCGATTACCTCGAAACCGGCTTCCATCAGGGCCGCCTTGAGCCGACCGACCTTCTTGGCGGTGTCGTTGATCAGCAGGATACGCAACATGGTCTCGGGCTCCTGTCAGCGGCTGGCGAGAAGAGGGGAGCTGTCGCTCATGGCGTGCAGCTGGAAGCTGCGGGCATAGGCGGCCGGGTCCGAACCGTCCCATAGCTTGCCGTCGATCAACTGGCTGCTGCGCATGTCCAGGCCCCAGGATGCGACGCCGACGGCGGTGGCGGCTTCACGATAGAGCTCGAGTTGCTGCACCTGGCGCGCGATGCCCAGGTAATCTGGATCTTCGCGCAGCAGGCCCCAGCGGCGGAACTGGGTCATGAACCACATGCCGTCGGACAGATACGGCAGGTTGACCGCGCCTTCATTATGAAAGCGTAGCGCGTGCGGGTCCTGCCAGCGGTGGCCGAGGCCGTCGGCATATTCGCCGAGCAGGCGCGGCTCGATGCAGTCCAGCGGCGCATCGAGGTACTCGCGGGCGCTCAGCAGTTGCGCGGTGCTCTGGCGGTTCTCGCGGCTCTGCTCGATGAAGCGGCTGGCCTCGAGGATCGCCATGACCAGGGCCCGCGCGGTGTTCGGGTACTGCTCGACGAAGGCACGGGTGCAGCCGAGGACTTTTTCCGGGTGGTCGGGCCAGATCGCCTGGCTGGTGGCCAGGGTGAAGCCCAGGTTCTGGTTCACTGCGCTGGCGCTCCAGGGTTCACCCACGCAGAAACCGTCGATGCGCCCGGCCTGCAGGTGCGCGACCATTTGCGGCGGCGGCACCACCACGCTGTCGACGTCCTGCAACGGGTGGATGCCCTGGGCGGCCAGCCAGTAATACAGCCACATGGCGTGGGTGCCGGTGGGGAAGGTCTGGGCGAAGGTCAGCCTTGCCCGGCTTTGGTGCACGTGCCGGTGAAGCGCTTCAGGAGTGGTCACGTTCAGGGCTTGCAGCTCTCGCGAGAGGTTGATGCTCTGGCCGTTCTGGTTCAGGCCCATCAGCACCGCCATGTCGCTGGCGTTGACCCCGCCGATGCCCAGGTGCACGGCGTAGATCAGGCCGTACAGGCTGTGGGCGGCATCCAGCTCGCCGCTCACCAGCTTGTCCCGCAGGTTGGCCCAGGACGCCTGGCGCTTGAGGTTCAGGGTCAGGCCGTAAGGCTGGGCGAAGCCCTGGGTGGCGGCGACCACCACCGAGGCGCAGTCGCTCAAGGCCATGAAACCGAGGTTGATCGCGGTCTTTTCCGGGGCATCGCTGCCGTTGACCCAGGCCAGCGGGCTGACGGGGAGTTCATTCATGGGGTGGCGCCCTCGATAAAAAGCTTCCATAAAAAAACGTCGCACCCGCGCCAGGCAGAGCCGGCGGGGTAACGACGCCTTTGTCTTTCGACCCACGCCGCCATTGGCCTGGGTGCTGATGCTGGTTGTGGTGCAAGGCATATGCCATTCACCGCTGATTTCGCCGCGTGCCTCGCCTGCGGCCCCCATGCCCGGCTATAATCGCCGCCTCATTTCGCCGCCACCGAGTCAAGCCCGCCCATGTATACCCTGGCCCGCCAGCTGTTGTTCAAACTCTCCCCGGAAACCTCCCACGATCTGTCCCTGGACCTGATCGGCGCGGGCGGGCGTTTGGGCCTCAATGGCTTGCTGTGCAAGGCGCCGGCGCAGATGCCGGTGAAGGTCATGGGCCTGGACTTCCCGAACCCGGTTGGCCTCGCGGCCGGCCTGGACAAGAACGGCGCGGCCATCGATGGCTTCGCCCAATTGGGTTTTGGTTTCGTCGAAATTGGCACCATCACTCCGCGTCCGCAGCCGGGCAATCCCAAGCCGCGGATCTTCCGCCTGCCGGAAGCCGAGGCGATCATCAACCGCATGGGCTTCAACAACCTGGGCGTCGATCACCTGCTGGCCCGGGTGGCGGCGGCCAAGTACAAGGGCGTGCTGGGGATCAACATCGGCAAGAACTTCGACACCCCGGTCGAGCGCGCGGTGGATGATTACCTGATCTGCCTGGACAAGGTGTATGCCCACGCCAGCTATGTGACGGTCAACGTCAGTTCGCCCAACACCCCGGGCCTGCGCAGCCTGCAGTTCGGCGAGTCGCTCAAGCAGTTGCTTGGCGCCCTCAGCCAGCGTCAGCAGGAGCTGGCGGTGCAGCACGGCAAGCGGGTTCCGCTGGCGATCAAGATCGCCCCTGACATGACCGACGAAGAAACCGCCGAAGTGGCGCAAGCCCTGATCGAGACTGGGATGGACGCGGTCATCGCCACCAACACCACCCTGAGCCGTGTAGGTGTCGAAGGCATGGAGCATGGCGACGAGGCGGGCGGCCTGTCCGGCGCGCCGGTGCGCGACAAGAGCACCCACACCGTGAAGGTGCTGGCGGGCGAGCTGGCCGGGCGTTTGCCGATCATTGCGGTGGGCGGTATCACCGAAGGCAAGCATGCGGCGGAAAAGATCGCTGCCGGCGCCAGCCTGGTGCAGTTGTATTCGGGCTTCATCTACAAGGGCCCGGCGCTGATTCGCGAGTCGGTGGACGCGATCGCCGCGTTGCGCTGAGGACAGCGGCTTTTTGCGCGGCCAATAAAAAGGGCTCCTTAAAGGAGCCCCTGGGCCGCAGCCCGCCGTCCGGATGGGACGTGCGTGGTTAAGTCGTTACGTATTCAGATTTTGGTGTCGGAATGTGTGCCCTGTTTTAGCCGACGGCGTGAAGTTCGTTGAGTCTGTGGATTCCCGCAGTGCCGGTCATACCGTCCCAGTTGTCGCCGCGTCCTTCGCGCCAGCCATTGATCCAGGCTTGGCGTACCGACGGTAGAGTAAATGGGCAAAGCTCACGGGACTTGCCATGAACGCCATACTGATATCCGCGCAAAAATGCTCTTTCCAACGGATCACGCTTAAGTCTTCTCATAGGGTGTTTCCCTCACTTGTTGACTGTCTTATGTCCCGTCGGCCTCGTTTGAGGCCGGGCAGAATGCTTCTGCCGTTGGTGCTCGCTGCCGGCGTCGCGAGCGTGGCGTTGGCGTCATTGCGGCGCCAACCTGAGTTGATTTCTAACCAATGCGTCACAACGAGGGAATGATCGTTTTGTCATAAGGACGTAACGATAATGATGTTGAGGCCATAAGAACGGCCTGCTTTACATCGGGTTGATCAGGCAAACCTCGCTCTGATCAGCCTCTTACTGGATGATGGGCTTAATGCTTTAGTGAGAATTCCATTCCGTTGCACTCAGGTATTATTCGATGAAAGGTCGAGTTATGACCTTTTGTTTCGCTGACTTTATTATCTGCCCCGGCATCTAAGCTCTTTTGACCCCAGTGGTCACCGCTAGCGGCGAGCTGAACAGCAGGGGCGGGACGGCACAGATTCGTGCCACGCGAGCGCTCTTCAAGAAAAGCGCTTGATTGAAAACCGGGCGGACGATGCGTTGTCCGTTCACTTATTGCTAAAGGCCCTGAACTCCCATGTCGGATCGCTACGAACTCTTCCTCACCTGTCCCAAAGGCCTTGAAGGCCTGCTCATCGAGGAAGCCGCCGGGCTTGGCCTTGAAGACGCGCGCGAACATACCTCGGCCGTGCGCGGCATGGCCGACATGGAGACCGCCTACCGCCTGTGCCTCTGGTCGCGCCTGGCCAACCGGGTACTGCTGGTGCTCAAGCGCTTCCCGATGAAGGACGCCGAAGACCTCTATCACGGCGTGCATGACGTCGACTGGCAGGACCACATGCTGGCGGACGGCACCCTGGCGGTGGAGTTCAGCGGCCACGGCTCGGGCATCGACAACACTCACTTCGGCGCCTTGAAGGTCAAGGACGCCATCGTCGACCGGCTGCGCACGCCGACCGGCGAGCGTCCCTCCATCGACAAGCTCAACCCGGACCTGCGCATTCACCTGCGCCTGGATCGCGGCGAAGCCATCCTCTCCCTCGATCTGTCCGGCCACAGCCTGCACCAGCGCGGCTATCGCCTGCAGCAGGGCGCGGCGCCGCTGAAGGAAAACCTCGCGGCGGCGATCCTGATCCGTTCCGGCTGGCCACGTATCGCGGCCAATGGCGGCGCCCTGGCCGACCCGATGTGCGGCGTGGGGACCTTCCTGGTGGAAGCAGCGATGATCGCCGCCGACATCGCCCCCAACCTCAAGCGCGAGCAATGGGGTTTCACTGCCTGGCTCGGTCACGTCCCGGCGCTGTGGCGCAAGCTGCATGAAGAAGCCCAGGCGCGGGCTCAGGCCGGCCTGGCCAAGCCGCCGCTGTGGATTCGCGGTTACGAAGCCGACCCGCGGCTGATCCAGCCAGGGCGCAACAACGTCGAGCGCGCCGGCCTCAGTGAGTGGATCAAGATCTACCAGGGCGAAGTGGCGACCTTCGAGCCGCGCCCGGACCAGAACCAGAAAGGCCTGGTGATCAGTAACCCGCCCTACGGCGAGCGCCTGGGTGACGAAGCCAGCCTGCTGTATCTCTACCAGAACCTCGGCGAGCGCCTGCGTCAGGCCTGCCTGGGCTGGGAAGCGGCGGTATTCACCGGCGCGCCGGACCTGGGCAAGCGCATGGGCATCCGCAGCCACAAGCAGTATTCGTTCTGGAACGGCGCCTTGCCGTGCAAGCTGCTGTTGATCAAGGTGCAGCCAGACCAGTTCGTCACTGGCGAGCGGCGTACCCCGGAGCAACGGCAGATCGAGCGTGAGCAGGCCGAGGCCGACAAGGCGCCGCTGGTTCCGCAGGAGCGCCAGTACAACAAGAACGGCAACCCGATCAAACCGACGCCGGCGCCAGCCCCCGTGGTCGAGCAGGCGCGCCTGAGCGAAGGCGGGCAGATGTTCGCCAACCGCCTGCAGAAGAACCTCAAGCTGCTGGGCAAGTGGGCCAAGCGCGAAGGCGTCGACTGCTATCGCGTCTACGATGCCGACATGCCGGAATATTCCCTGGCCATCGACCTGTACCACGACTGGGTGCACGTGCAGGAATACGCCGCGCCGAAATCCATCGACCCGGAAAAGGCCCAGGCCCGTCTGTTCGATGCCCTGGCGGCCATTCCGCAAGCGTTGAACGTCGACAAGAGCCGGGTGGTGATCAAGCGCCGCGAACGCCAGAGCGGTACCAAGCAGTACGAACGCCAGAGCGCCCAGGGCAAGTTCACCGAGGTCAGCGAAGGTGGCGTGAAGCTGTTGGTCAACCTCACCGACTATCTCGACACCGGGCTGTTCCTCGACCACCGGCCGATGCGCCTGCGGATCCAGAAAGAAGCCGCCGGCAAGCGATTCCTCAACCTGTTCTGCTACACCGCCACCGCCAGTGTGCACGCGGCCAAGGGCGGCGCGCGCAGCACCACCAGCGTCGACCTGTCGAAAACCTACCTGGATTGGGCGCGGCGCAACCTGTCGCTCAACGGTTTCTCTGACAAGAACCGTCTGGAGCAGGGCGATGTCATGGCCTGGCTGGAGACTTGCCGCGATGAGTTCGACCTGATCTTCATCGACCCGCCGACCTTCTCCAACTCCAAGCGCATGGAAGGGGTGTTCGACGTGCAGCGTGACCACGTGCAACTGCTCGACCTGGCCATGGCCCGGTTGGCCAGCGGTGGCGTGCTGTATTTCTCCAACAACTTCCGCAAGTTCCAGCTCGAGGAAAACCTGGCGGCGCGTTATGCCGTCGAGGAGATCACCGCCAAGACCATCGACCCGGATTTCGCCCGTAACGGCAAGATCCACCGGGCCTGGAAAATCACCGCCCGCTGAGGTTGATTGGATCCACAGAGCCTTGATTTTCAAGGCTCTTTGCTCTAGCCAAATTAGTGGCGAATAGCTATAACTCAATGCAAGCCCATGTGACGCTCACGTTCGCTGGCGTTATGAGTTTTGCTTATGTCGTTGCACTCGGTACGCCCGAAAATCCTGGGCTTCATCAGCGAAGACGTGTCGGCCTGGCTGGTCGCGTTAGTGGTATTGCTGTTTGGTTGTGTATTGACCGGGCTGCTGGCCTGGTCGACCCTCAATCTGTATCAGCAGCAGTTGCGCCAACGTTTCCAGCTGCTGGCCAGCGAACGTTATAGCCGCATCGAAGAGCGCTTCGAAGATCAGGAGCAGCGCCTGGATGGTCTCAAGCGCTTCTTCATCAATTCCGGCGCGGTCTCGCGCCAGGATTTCGACGGCTACACCCAACCGCTCTTGCATCGTACCCAGGCCTACGCCTGGGCGCCGCGCGTCAGCGGTGCCGAGCGCGCGCTGTTCGAGCGCATGGCGCAGGAACAGGGGGCGCCGGATTATTTCATTGCCGACCTGAATGCCGAAGGCAAGCTGCAGCGAGCCGCCGAGCGCGATGAGTACATACCGGTGCTCTACAGCCAGACCCAAAGCCCGCTGGGCTCGCCCCTGGGGTTCGACCTGCTGGCCCAGCCAATGCGTCGCGACACTCTCGAGCGGGCGCGGCGGCGTGGCGGCGTGGCGGTTTCGCAGCCGGTGCGCTTGGTCGGAGTCGAGCCTTCTTACGCGCGCGGCATCATCCTGGCGACTCCCGTCAGCCTGCGTGCCGATGTGGCCATGTCGACCCCCGAGCCTTACGGTTATGTGATCGCAGTGATCAGCATGCGCCAGTTGGTGGTCGATGGTCTGCCCGAGCAGCGTCAGGACAACCTGTTCGTGCAGATCATTGACCTGTCGACCGCCGAGTCGTACGGCAAACTCTATGAATCGAGCAACGGCCCGGGGGGCAGCCCACTGGCGGTGAGCCGAGTGCTGAGCCTGGCCGACCATGATTACCAGGTGAACATCCGCCCCAGCGCGGTGTTCCTCCAGGCCAACCATTCTTCGGTGTCCAGCCAGGTGGTCCTGGGCACGCTGCTGAGCCTGCTGCTCAGTGCCTTGCTGTATGTCCTGGTCAGCCAGCGGCAGCGCGCGCTGCGGCTGGTGGAGCAGCGCACCGGGGAGCTGCGGGCCAGGGAGCAGGAATTGCGCGGCACCCACGGACAGCTGCGCAGCGTGCTCAATGCGGCGACCCAGGTGGCGATCATCGCCACCGACCTGCGGGGCGTGATCAGCACCTTCAATGCCGGCGCCGAACATATGCTCGGCTACAGCAGCGCCGAGGTAGTGGGCCACCTGACCCTGGAAAGCCTTCACCTGCCCGCGGAGCTGAATGCGCGCGCACAAGCCCTGAGCCAGCGTTACGGCCGGCAGATCCCGATGTGCCAGGCGATGCTGGTGGACGGTTCCGAAGAGCGGGGCGAGGCAACCCGCGAGTGGACCCTGATGCGCCGCGATGGCAGCCATCTGGTGGTGAACATGTTGGCCACCCCGGTCCTGGATGATCACGGCTTATGGGTCGGGCACCTGGCGATTTGTATCGATATCACCGAACGCAAGCGGGTCCACGAGGCGCTGGCGGCCCGTGATCGTCTGCTGAAGAAACTCAGCGCCCATGTACCGGGCGCCATCTATCAGTTCCAGGTGGATGCCGAAGGCCATTCCAGCTTCAGCTACGTCAGTGACGGCATCCGCGACATCTACGAGATCGATCCACAGCAGTTGCAGCGCGATGCCAACCCGGTGTTCGAGCGTATTCACCCGGACGATGTGGCCCGGGTGCGCGGCTCGATCTGGACCTCGGCGAAGAAACTCAGCCCCTGGCGCGAGGAATATCGGGTGCAGTTGCCACAGCGCGGCCTGCGCTGGATACGCGGCGAAGCGACCCCGGAAAAGCTGGCGGGGGGCGGGGTGCTGTGGCATGGCTATCTGTCGGACATCTCCGACCTCAAGCGGGTCGAAGAAGAGTTGCGGGCCCTGTCGGTCACCGACTCGCTGACTGGTATCCACAACCGCCGCTATTTCCAGGAGCGCCTGCAGACGGAAATGGCGCGGGTCGAGCGCGGGGTGGGCAGCCTGGCGGTGATCATGCTGGATATCGACCACTTCAAGCGGATCAACGACCAGTACGGGCATGCCATCGGCGACATGGTGCTGCGCGGCGTCTGTGAGCGCATCGGCCTTCGTCTGCGGCGCACGGATGTGTTTTGCCGGCTGGGCGGCGAAGAGTTCATGGTGCTGTGCCCGGACACCGATGGCCAGCAGGCCTATGTCCTGGCCGAGGAGCTGTGGCGCGGGCTGCGCAGCTCGCCAATCGATGGCGTGGGCATTGTCACGGCCAGTTTCGGCATCGCCAGCTGGCGGGAGCACGAAGGGGCCGACGGGCTGTTGCTGCGGGCGGATTCCGGGGTCTATGCGGCCAAGCAGGCTGGGCGCGACCGGGTCGAGGCCGAGATGGGGTAGGCAGGGGCGCAGAAGTGGGGTGACGCGAGGTTGTCCTCGCGCCACCTGAGTGACGGCTTACAGGGTCGAAGCGGTGTCTGCCAGTTTCGGCTGGCGGTACAGATCCAGCAGCACCTGATCGAGCACCGAGGACGCGCCCCAGGGCTTCGGATCGTTGAGAATCGCTACCACGGCCCAGGTGTTGCCGTTGCTGTCGCGGCTGTAGCCGGCGATGGCGCGGACGGTGTTCAGGGTCCCGGTCTTCACGTGGGCTTCGCCGGACATCGCGGTGCGCTTCAGGCGTTTGCGCATGGTGCCATCCATGCCGGCGATCGGCATCGAGCTGATGAACTCCGCCGAGTACGGGCTTCTCCAGGCCGCTTGCAGCATGGCGGCCATTTCGCGGGCGCTGACCCGTTCGGCACGGGACAGGCCCGAACCGTTCTCCATCACCAGGTGCGGCGCGGTGATGCCTTTCTTCGCCAGCCACTGACGCACCACCCGTTGCGCCGCCTTGGCATCGTCACCATCGGCTTCGGTGCGGTATTGCGCGCCGAGGCTGAGGAACAGTTGCTGGGCCATGGTGTTGTTACTGTATTTGTTGATGTCGCGGATGATTTCCGCCAGGTCCGGCGAGAAGGCCCGGGCCAGCACCTTGGCGCTGGATGGAACGGCGGCCAGGCGGTCCTTGCCCTGGATGCTGCCGCCCAGTTCCTTCCAGATGGCGCGTACGGCGCCGGCGGTGTAGGTCGCGTGGTCGAGCAGCGACAGGTAGGTCTGCGAACTGCAACCGTCGCCCAGCTGGCCGTTGACGGTCACGGTGACGCTGCCGTCCGCCTGTGGGACCGGGTTGTAGCGCACGTTGCCGGTGCACTGTTTGCCGCCGATGGCCTTGACCTGGTTGTCGATGCGAATGCTGGCAATCGGCGGCTCGACGGAAATCAGCACCTTGCCCGAATCGTTGCGCGCCACGAAGCGCAGGGCCTTGAGGTTGACCAGCAGGGCATCGGGCTTGACCAGGAACGGCTTGTTCTCGTCATTGCCGTCGTCGTTGAACTGCGGCAGTTGCGGCTGCACGAAGAAGTTGCGGTCCAGCACCAGGTCGCCGGTCACTTGCTGCACGCCGTTGGCCCGCAGGTCGCGCATCAGCAACCAGAGTTTTTCCATGTTCAGCTTGGGATCGCCGCCGCCCTTGAGGTACAGGTTGCCATTGAGGATGCCGCCGCTCAGGGTGCCGTCGGTGTAGAACTCGGTTTTCCACTGGTGGGTCGGGCCGAGCATTTCCAGGGCGGCGTAGGTGGTAACCAGTTTCATGGTCGAGGCCGGGTTGACCGACACGTCTGCGTTGTAAACGGTGGCCGTGCCCGGGCCGCTGAGCGGGATCATCACCAGCGACAGGGCGTTGTCTTGCAGTTTGCTGGCCTTGAGGGCCTGTTGGACCTTGGGCGAAAGGGTGGTGTTGACGGGGGCGGCGGAAACGGAAATGGCCAGGGGCAGAAGAAGACCGGCAAGAAAAAGTGGACGCAAAGATTTGATCATGTGAAGTAAAACCCTACAGCCGAGGGGAGAAAAGACGAGGGCATGACGATAAATTCCCTCAGTGGTCACGAAAGTGTCGGCATTATGCCCCAAGGTATAGCGGCTTGTGCCGTGCCACGGCGGGCTAATGCGCTATTTTTTTCCCAATGGCAGGCCAAGGCCCTCATAGAGTCAGGCAATCGGTTGCTTAAACTGGTAAAGTGCCGCCCGTTATTACTTATGAGGATTGTTCCATGGCCACTAACCGTTCCCGCCGTCTGCGCAAAAAACTGTGCGTAGATGAATTTCAGGAGCTGGGTTTTGAGCTGAACCTGGATTTCAAAGAAGATCTGGCCGAAGAGGCTATTGACGCTTTCCTCGACGCGTTCCTGAAAGAAGCGATGGAAGCCAACGGCCTCGGCTATGTTGGTGGCGATGACTTCGGCCTGGTTTGCCTGAGCAAACGCGGTTCGGTCAGCGAAGAGCAACGTGCCAAGGTCGAAGCCTGGCTCAAGGCCCGCACCGAGCTGACCAGCGTTGAAGTCAGCCCGCTGCTGGACGTCTGGTACCCGGAAAACTCGATCAATCCGGTAGCCTGATGTGCTGAGTCGGTGGCCCGTCCGGGCCGCCGACTCGAGGCTGTCGCGGTACAGCCTTCTCTATTTATTTCCCCCGCAGAACCTTTATATGCCTCGGGCCTGTTTCCCGGGATTTCGCGTGGGCGGGTTGTAGCCGCTGCCGTAGGCTGCGATCGCGACCGAAGGACGCGCAAGGTCTTGAGATCGCTGAAGCCCTTCGGGCTTATCGCAGCCTGCGGCAGCGGCTACAGGCTTATTCCTGGTTCCAGTTCAGGATTGCCAGGGTCAGCACGCCGGCCACGATTCCCCAGAACGCCGAGCCGACGGAGAACAGGGTCAGGCCCGAGGCGGTCACCATAAAGGTGATCAGCGCCGCCTCGCGTTCCTTCACCTGGCTCATGGCGATGCTCAGGCCGTTGATGATCGAGCCGAACAGCGCCAGCGCGGCGATCGACAGCACCAGCTCCTTGGGCAGGGCCGCGAACAGCGCCGCCAACGTGGCGCCGAAGACCCCGGCGACGCCGTAGAAAATTCCGCACCAGACCGCCGCGGTGTAGCGCTTGTTGCGGTCCTCGTGGGCATGGGGGCCGGTGCAGATCGCCGCGCTGATGGCCGCCAGGTTGATGCCGTGGGAGCCGAACGGTGCCAGCAGCAGGGAGGCGATACCGGTGGTGGTGACCAGTGGTGAGGCCGGGACGTTGTAGCCGTCGGCGCGCAGCACGGCGACCCCGGGCATGTTCTGCGAGGTCATGGCCACCACGAACAGCGGGATGCCGATGCTGATGGTCGCTGCCAGGGAGAAGTGCGGGGTGGTCCACACCGGCGTGGCGACTTCCAGGTGGAATTGGCTGAAGTCCAGCAGGCCCATCACCCCGGCCAATGCAGTGCCGATCAGCAGCGCGGCGAGCACCGCATAGCGTGGCGACAGGCGCTTGACCAGCAGGTAGCTGAAGAACATGCCCAGCACCAGGCCGGTGCGGTGCTGCGCGGCGACGAAGATCTCGCTGCCGATCTTGAACAGGATGCCCGCCAGCAGTGCCGCGGCGAGGGAGGCCGGGATGCGCTTGACCAGGCGTTCGAAGCTGCCGGTCAGGCCACAGATGGTTACCAGCACCGCGCAGGTGATATAGGCGCCGATGGCTTCGCCGTAGCTCACCCCGGACAGGCTGGTGATCAGCAGCGCGGCGCCGGGGGTCGACCAGGCGACGGTGATCGGGGTGCGGTAGCGCAAGGACAGGCCGATGCTGCAGAGGGCCATGCCGATGGAGATGGCCCAGATCCACGAGGAAATCTGCCCGCTGGTCAGCCCGGCGGCCTGTCCGGCCTGGAACATCAGCACCAGGGAGCTGGTGTAGCCGGTCATCATGGCGATGAAGCCGGCGACTACGGCCGAGGGCGAAGTATCGGCCAGGGGGCGTAATGGCGCGAGGGAGGCGTCGGACATGGAGCACTGTTCCTTGTTCTGATAAAGATATCTGTCGCCCGAAAGCCCGGCGCAGGGGCGTTGGGTGACGAAAGCAGGGGCCAAGCCTAAACGTAAAAGTAACCATTCATTGCAATACAGCCAGGGCGGCAAATGGCCGTACAGTCGTTGTGGTTGCCTGTGGCCCATACAGTTATTGCGAATGGACCCCATGGGTTGTGTACAATGTGCCATTGTTTTTACGCGATACTTGTCAGCGACCCGCTGTGCCGTATTACAGTCACGGTCAATTCGCCGCAGTTCTCCCGACTCGAGTGCCCATGAACGAACAGTTGCAACCCCTCAAGAAACAACCGCGAGCAGGCAAGGCCGGTCGCAGCGGGACCCAGGACGATATTGTCTACGCGCATATCTTCGAGGCCATCCTCGAACAGCGCCTGGCGCCCGGCACCAAGTTGAGCGAAGAGGCGCTGGGGGAAATTTTCGGGGTCAGCCGTACCATCATTCGTCGTGCGCTGTCGCGCCTGGCCCATGAAGGCGTGGTGCTGCTGCGGCCCAATCGCGGCGCGGTCGTGGCCAGCCCGAGTGTCGAGGAAGCCCGCCAGGTGTTCATGGCGCGCCGGCTGGTGGAGCGGGCGATCACCGAGCTGGCGGTGCAGCACGCCACGGCCGAACAGCTTGCCGAGCTGCGGCAGATGGTCAACGACGAGCGCGACAGCTTTTCCCGTGGCGATCGCGGCGCCGGTATCCGCTTGTCGGGCGAGTTCCACCTCAAACTTGCCGAGGCGGCGAAGAATGCTCCGCTGATCAGCTTCCAGCGCAGCCTGGTGTCGCAGACCTCGCTGATCATCGCCCAGTACGAAAGCGGCAACCGTTCGCACTGTTCCTACGATGAGCACACCCAGTTGATCGACGCCATCGAGGCCCGCGACGCGGAGCTGGCGGTGACCCTGATGATGCATCACATGGATCACATCGACAGCAAGCTCAACCTCGACGAAGAAAGCGCCTCGGACGACCTGCATGCGGTGTTCTCGCACCTGCTGCAAACCAAGAAGCCGGGCCGCTCTCCCGCCAAGCTGTAACGCCATATTCTGTAGGAGCGAGCTTGCTCGCGATAGCCGCGAAGCGGCGACCTGTCTGCCATAACTCGTTATCCTTGGCGATCTTTTCGCGAGCAAGCTCGCTCCTACAGGGTTTACAGCAGATAAAAAAATCCCCCGCCTCAGCGCATGAGGCGGGGGATTTTTCGTTTCCGGGATTAGCGCTGGTGCACCAGATTGCCCACGGCATAGGTCTGCGCCACGGTGCGGTCATCGCCCAGGGTCATCAGCACGAACAGCGTCTCGGCGATGCTCTTGGACTGTTTCAGGCGATAGCTCAGCAGCGGCGTGGCGTTGTAGTCGAGCACCAGGAAGTCGGCGTCGGTGCCTGGCTGCAGGGTGCCGATCCGCTCTTCCAGGCGCAGGGCGCGCGCGCCGCCGAGGGTGGCCAGGTACAGCGACTTGAACGGACTCAGGCGCGCGCCCTGCAACTGCATGACCTTGTAGGCTTCGTTCAGGGTCTGCAGCAGCGAGAAGCTGGTGCCGCCGCCGACGTCGGTGCCCAGGCCGACATTCAGCTTGTGCTTCTCGGCCATCGGCAGGTTGAACAGGCCGCTGCCGAGGAACAGGTTCGAGGTCGGGCAGAAGGCCACGGCCGAACCGGTCTGCGCCAGGCGCGCGCATTCGTCGTCGCACAGGTGCACGCCGTGGGCGAACACCGAGCGCTCGCCCAGCAACTGGTAGTGGTCGTACACGTCCAGGTAGCCCTTGCGCTCGGGGAACAGTTCCTTGACCCATTCGACTTCCTGCAGGTTCTCGCTGATGTGGGTCTGCATGTACAGGTCGGGGTATTCGCCGAGCAACTGCCCGGCGAGGGTCAGTTGTTCCGGGGTGCTGGTCGGGGCGAAACGCGGCGTCACCGCGTAGTGCAGGCGGCCCTTGCCGTGCCAGCGCTCGATCAGCGCCTTGCTTTCCAGGTAGCTGGATTCGGCGGTGTCGGTCAGGTAGTCCGGGGCGTTGCGGTCCATCATCACCTTGCCGGCGATCATCCGCAGGTCGAGCTTCTCGGCCGCTTCGAAAAAGGCATTCACCGATTGCGGATGCACGCTGCCGAAGACCAGGGCGGTGGTGGTGCCGTTGCGCAGCAGTTCCTTGATGAAAGTCCCCGCCACTTCCTCTGCATGGGCCTGGTCGGCGAACTGGCTTTCGCAAGGGAAGGTGTAGGTGTTGAGCCAGTCCAGCAACTGCTCGCCATAGGCACCGACCATGCCGGTCTGCGGCAGGTGGATATGGGTGTCGATAAAGCCTGGGGTGATCAGCGCATCCTGGTAGTGAGTGATCTCGATATCGGCGGGCAGGCTGGCGAGCAATTCGCTGGCGTGGCCGAGGGCGCTGATCTGGCCGTTGTCGACCACCAGCAGTCCATCCTCGAAATACTCGTAGGAGGCTTCGATGCCGACCTCGGCGGGGTCGGCGATGCTGTGCAGGATGGCGGCACGGTAGGCTTTGCGAGTCAGAGGCATGAGGCAGTCTCGGTTCGTGGCTTTTTAATGAGTGGCATGGCTGCGGCGCGAGGCCGGCAGCAGTTTGGCAATGGGTTCGGCGCGGGCACTGTGCTGGCCGAAATTGGCGTTATAGGTGGCGATGATTTCGCCAGCGATGGAGATGGCGATTTCCACAGGCAACTTGCCTTTGACTTCGCCGAGCCCCATCGGGCAGCGCATGCGTTGCAGCACGCCGCTGTCGAAGCCGCGCTCGCGCAGGCGGTGTTCGAACTTCACCCGTTTGGTCTTCGAGCCGATCAGGCCGAAGTAGGCAAAGTCGTTGCGCTTGAGGATCGCGGCGGTGAGCTCCAGGTCGAGCTGGTGATTGTGGGTCATGACGATGCAGTAGCTGCCGGCGGGCAGGTCATCGATTTCATCGACGGGCTCTTCGCTGACGATCTTGCGTACGCTCTGGGGGATCTGCTCGGGGAATTCCTGTTCCCGCGAGTCGATCCAGCGCACCTTGCACGGCAGGCTGGCCAGCAGCGGCACCAGGGCGCGGCCGACATGGCCGGCGCCGAAGACCGCGATCTGCGCCTGGACCTGGCCCATGGGTTCGAACAGCAACACCGTTACCCCACCGCAGCACTGGCCGAGGCTGGCGCCCAGGCTGAAGCGCTCCAGGTGGGTGTCCTGCTTGCCGCTGGCGAGCATCTCGCGGGCGATCTGCATGGCCTTGTATTCCAGGTGGCCGCCGCCGATGGTGTCGAAGCTCTGGCTGGCGCTGATGACCATTTTCGAGCCGGCATTGCGTGGCGTCGAACCCAGCTCTTCGATGATGGTCACCAGCACGCAGGGTTCGCCGCGGGTTTGCAGGTCGGCGAGGGCGCTGATCCAGTTGTACATGTTTCACCTCTTGCAACGTTGTCGTCTGCAATGTCGTCATCGCGAGCAAGCTCGCTCCTACAGGAGGGTGCGATATCTGTAGGAGCGAGCTTGCTCGCGATGGGATTTACAGGGAAGCCAGTTCCGCCTTGGTCTCCACGGCCTTCGCCACCTTCAGCTGGCGCATCTGCTCGCAGCCCCACAACACCCGCTCCGGCGTGGCCGGTGCGTCGATCTTCGGCTGGTGCCGGTAATCGCCAAGGCTGGCCACGGCGTCCTTGATCGCGCACCAGGCGGCGATGCCGAGCATGAACGGCGGTTCGCCCACGGCCTTGGAATGGAACACCGTGTCTTCCGGGTTCTTGCGGTTTTCCACCAGCTTGACCCGCAGGTCCAGCGGCATGTCGGCCACTGCCGGAATCTTGTAGCTGGCCGGGCCGTTGGTCATCAGCTTGCCCTTGGCGTTCCACACCAGCTCTTCCATGGTCAGCCAGCCCATGCCCTGGATGAAGCCACCTTCCACCTGGCCGATGTCGATGGCCGGGTTCAGCGAGGCGCCGACGTCATGCAGGATGTCGGTGCGCAGCATCTTGTACTCGCCGGTCAGGGTGTCGACTATCACCTCGGCGCAGGCGGCGCCGTAGGCGTAGTAGTAGAACGGTCGGCCACGGGCCTGGGCACGGTCGTAGTAGATTTTCGGGGTCTTGTAGAAGCCGGTGCTGGACAGCGAGACCTGGGCGAAATAGGCCTGCTGGATCAGCTCCTCGAAACTCAGGATCTGGTCGCGGACCCGCACATGGCCGTTGTGGAATTCCACATCTTCCTCGCTGACCTTGTACTGCCGGGCGGCAAACTCCACCAGGCGTTTCTTGATGATTTCCGCTGCGTTCTGCGCCGCCTTGCCGTTCAGGTCGGCACCGCTGGAGGCGGCGGTCGGCGAGGTGTTGGGCACCTTGTCGGTGTTGGTCGCGGTGATCTGCACCCGGTCGATCTCCACCTGGAACACCTCGGCCACCACCTGCGCCACCTTGGTGTTCAGGCCCTGGCCCATTTCCGTGCCGCCGTGGTTGAGGTGGATGCTGCCGTCGGTGTAGACGTGCACCAGTGCGCCGGCCTGGTTGAGGAAGCTGGCGGTGAAGGAAATGCCGAATTTCACCGGGGTCAGCGCCAGACCCTTTTTCAGGATCGGGCTGCCGGCGTTGTAGCGGCGGATCGCTTCGCGGCGCTCGGCGTACTGGCTGCTGGCTTCCAGTTCTGCGGTCATTTCTTCGAGCATGTTGTGCTCGACGGTCTGGTAGTAGTGGGTGACGTTGCGTTCGGTCTTGCCGTAGTAGTTGGCTTTGCGCACGGCCAGCGGGTCGAGGGCGAGATGGCGGGCGATGGCGTCCATCACTTCCTCGATGGCGACCATGCCTTGCGGGCCGCCGAAACCACGGTAGGCGGTGTTCGACGCGGTGTTGGTCTTGCAGCGATGGCCGTTGATGGTGGCGTCGCCCAGGTAGTACGAGTTGTCGGCGTGGAACATCGCCCGGTCGACGATCGAGGCCGACAGGTCCGGCGAGCAACCGCAGTTGCCGGCCAGCTCCAGCTGGATGCCATGCAGGCGCCCGGTGCTGTCGAAGCCGACGTCGTACTCGATATAGAAGGGGTGGCGCTTGCCGGTCATCAGCATGTCTTCGACCCGTGGCAGGCGCATCTTGGTTGGCTGGCCGGTGAGGTGCGCGATCACCGCGCACAGGCATGCCGGGCTGGCGGCCTGGGTTTCCTTGCCGCCGAAACCACCGCCCATGCGGCGCATGTCGACCACGATCTTGTTCATCGACACGTCCAGCACCTCGGCCACCAGCTTCTGCACCTCGGTGGGGTTCTGGGTCGAGCAGTAGACGATCATGCCGCCGTCTTCGGTGGGCATCACCGAGGAAATCTGGGTCTCCAGGTAGAAGTGTTCCTGGCCGCCGATGTGCAGCGTGCCCTGCAGGCGATGCTCGGCGCTGGCCAAGGCCTTGGCCGAGTCGCCGCGCTGGTGGGTGTGGCTGTCGAGGACGAAGTGACGTTTGCGCAGGGCTTCGACCACGTCCAGGACCGGCTCCAGGTCCTCGTATTCGATGACCGCGGCCATGGCCGCCTGGCGCGCGGTCTCCAGGTCGCGGGCGGCCACGGCTAGCACCGGCTGACCGACGAACTGCACGTCGTCGATGGCCAGCAGCGGGTCGCCGGGCAGCAGCGGGCCGATATCTTTCAGCCCCGGAATGTCCTTGTGGGTGATGACGATACGCACGCCTTCGAAGGCGTAGCAGGGCGCGGTGTCGATGCTGAGGATCTTGGCGTGGGCACGGTCCGAGAGGCGCGCATACACATGCAGCTGGTTGGGGAATTCCAGCCGGTCATCGATGTACACCGCTTCGCCGGATACATGCTTGGCGGCACTGTCGTGCTTGACGCTGCGCCCGACGCCGGTGGCCAGGTCCTGTTGAAACAGGGCGCTCAGTTCGGCTTGAGTCTTCTCGACTTTGTGATGATTAGACATAAGCGGTCACCCGGGTCTCGATGTGAGGTGTTTGCAGTTCGATAAAGTATTTGCGCAGCAGGTTCTGGGCGCTGAGCAGGCGGTATTCCTTGCTGGCGCGGAAGTCCGAAAGCGGGGTGAAGTCTTCGCCCAGGGCGGCGCAGGCACGTTCGACGGTGGTCTCGCTCCACGGTGCGCCGAGCAGCGCGGCCTCACAGTGCTTGGCGCGTTTCGGGGTGGCGGCCATGCCACCGAAGGCTACGCGGGCGTCGGCGATCACGCCGTTCTCGATACGCAGGTTGAAGGCCGCGCAGACCGCGGAAATATCGTCGTCCAGGCGCTTGGACACCTTGTAGGCGCGGAACAGCTGCTGGGCACTGGCCCGTGGCACGATGATCTTCTCGATGAACTCGCTTTCCTGGCGCGCGGTGACGCGGTAGTCGATGAAATAGTCTTCCAGGGCCAGGGTGCGGCGGGTGTTGCCCTTGCACAGGACGATCTGCGCGCCCAGGGCGATCAGCAAGGGTGGCGAGTCGCCGATGGGCGAGGCATTGCCAATGTTGCCACCCAGGGTGCCCTGGTTGCGGATCTGCAACGAGGCGAAGCGCTGCAGCAGTTCGCCGAAGTCCGGGTATTCGGCCTTGAGGGCGTCGTAGCAGTCGGAGAGGGCGGTGGCGGCGCCGATTTCCAGGCGGTCGTCGAAGCGTTCGATGCGTTTCATTTCGGCGACGTTGCCGACGTAGATCATCACCGGCAGCGGGCGGTGGAACTGCGTGACTTCCAGCGCCAGGTCGGTGCCGCCGGCCAGCAGCCGGGCTTGCGGGTAGGCGTCATACAGGTCGGCCAGGTCGGATACGGTCAGCGGTACCAGGCAACGTTTGTCGCCACTGTTCAGTTCGCCGGTATCGCTGGGGGCGATAGCTTTCAGGCGGGCGATGGTCTCGGCTTCGCGGGCGTCGAACTGGTCCGGCTGCTTGCCGCAACAGGCCTGCTCGGCGGCGGCGAGGATCGGGCGGTAGCCGGTGCAGCGGCACAGGTTGCCGGCCAGGGCCTCGTGGGCCTTGTGCGCGTCGGGTTGTTCGGAGTTCTTCTGCAGGGCGAACAGCGACATGACGAAGCCCGGCGTACAGAAGCCGCACTGCGAGCCGTGGCACTCGACCATGGCTTTCTGCACGCTGTGCAACTGGCCCTGGTGCTTGAGGTCTTCGACGCTGATCAGCTGTTTGCCGTGCAGCGACGAGACGAAGGTCAGGCACGAGTTGAGGCTGCGATAACGGATGTGCTCCGCGCCCGTGTCGTCGGTCTGCAATTCGCCGACCACCACGGTGCAGGCGCCACAGTCGCCACTGGCGCAGCCTTCCTTGGTGCCGGGCTTGCCCAGATGCTCGCGCAGATAATTGAGCACCGTCAGATTCGGGTCCAGGGTGTGCTCGCTACGGAGTTCCTGGTTGAGTAAAAACTGGATCACGGAAGGCCTCGCAGACTCATTATTGTTGTTAACCGACTGGGGCCGAATTTAGTCATGTCTGACTTTTCGGTCAATGATTTTCTGACTTAAAGGTCAGGAAATCATTTTTTGCCGATCAACACGCGCTTTCAAACAGTATTGACCCTCCCGGGCCGCAGTGCTTTTTGCTTATTCCGTGCCAAATTCAGGCCCTTGGGCACTCCGCCATGAGGTAGCAATTGCGCTACACTGCGCCGCTTGTACCGATCTGAGAGTTTGAAGGAAAACCATGACGTTCAAGGCGCCGGACAGCCTCGCCGAGCAAATCGCTCACCACCTCGCCGAACGCATCATTCGCGGCGAGCTCAAGCCTGGGGAGCGCATTCAGGAACAGAAGGTCACGCTGGCCCTCAACGTCAGCCGCGGCTCGGTCCGCGAGGCCCTGCTGATCCTCGAGCGCCGTCACCTGATCGCCATCCTGCCGCGTCGTGGCGCCCATGTGACCGAACTCACCCCGCACAAGGTGCGGAGCCTGTGCACCCTGATGAGCGAGCTGTACATCCTGCTGGGCAACTCGGTGGCCAATGGCTGGGAACTGCAGGCCGACATGGCGCCGTTCCTGCAGATCCAGCAGCGATTGATCGCCGCCTACGAGCGCCAGGACATCCGCAGTTTCGTCGAAGACAGCTTCAACGTGATGCGCGCCGCCTACCCGTTCGCCGACAACCCGTACCTGCAGGAAACCGTCGAGAACCTGCAGCCGGCGATGAGCCGTGCCTATTTCCTGGCCCTGGAGCAGCGCAAGGCGGAAATGAGCGAATTCCTCGACCTGTTCGAGCAACTGCTGGCCGCCGTGCTGGCCCGTGACCTGCCGACGATCCGCCTGGTGCTGACGGCCTATGCCCGGCGCAGTTGCGACCTGGTAGTCGCCGCCTTGACGGTTGCCTGAGCGTGCGGCTCAAGTGCATCAAGCTGGCGGGGTTCAAGTCCTTCGTCGACCCGACCACGGTGAACTTCCCCAGTAACATGGCGGCGGTGGTCGGGCCCAATGGTTGCGGCAAGTCGAACATCATCGACGCCGTGCGCTGGGTCATGGGCGAGAGCTCGGCCAAGAACCTGCGCGGCGAGTCGATGACCGACGTCATCTTCAACGGTTCCACCAGTCGCAAGCCGGTGAGCCAGGCCAGCATCGAGCTGGTCTTCGACAACTCCGACGGCACCCTGGTCGGCGAGTACGCGGCCTACGCGGAAATCTCCATCCGCCGCAAGGTCACCCGCGACAGCCAGAACAGCTATTTCCTCAACGGCGCCAAGTGCCGTCGTCGCGACATTACCGATATCTTTCTCGGCACCGGCCTGGGGCCACGCAGCTACTCGATCATCGAGCAGGGCATGATCTCCAAGCTGATCGAAGCCAAGCCGGAAGACCTGCGCAACTTCATCGAAGAAGCCGCCGGGATTTCCAAGTACAAGGAGCGCCGCCGGGAAACCGAAAACCGCATCCGCCGTACCCACGAAAACCTGGCGCGCCTGACCGACCTGCGCGAAGAGCTGGAGCGCCAGCTCGAACGCCTGCACCGGCAGGCCCAGGCGGCCGAGAAGTACCAGGAATACAAAGCCGAGGAGCGTCAGCTCAAGGCCCAACTGTCGGCACTGCGCTGGCAGGAGCTTAACGAGCAGGTCGGCCAGCGCGAATCGATCATCGGCAACCAGGAAGTCGGCTTTGAAGCCCTGGTGGCGGAGCAACGCAATGCCGACGCCGCCATCGAGCGCCTGCGCGACGGTCACCATGAGTTGTCCGAGCGCTTTAATCTGGTGCAGGGGCGCTTCTATTCGGTCGGCGGCGATATCGCCCGGGTCGAGCAGAGCATCCAGCACGGCCAGCAGCGTCTGCGCCAGTTGCAGGACGACTTGCGCGAAGCCGAGCGTGCACGCCAGGAGACCGAATCCCACCTGGGCCACGACCGCACCTTGCTCGCCACTCTCGGTGAAGAGCTGGAAATGCTCGAGCCCGAGCAGGAAGTCACCAGCGCCGCCGCCGAAGAGGCCGCCGCGGCCCTGGAAGAAGCCGAAACCACCATGCACGGCTGGCAGGAGCAGTGGGACGGTTTCAACCTCAAATCCGCCGAGCCACGACGCCAGGCCGAGGTGCAGCAGTCGCGTATCCAGCAGCTCGAAGGCAGCATGGAACGCCTGGGTGAGCGCCAGCGGCGCCTGGTGGAGGAGCGCGCGTTGCTCGCCGCCGACCCGGAAGACGCGGCGATCCTCGAACTCAATGAACAACTCGCGGCCAGCGAGGCGACCCTGGAAGATTTGCAGGCCAGCGAAGACGCTCAAGTCGAGCGCCTGGAGCAACTACGCCAGGAGCTGCATCAGGCGACCCAGGCCCAGCAGCAGGCCCAGGGCGAGTTGCAGCGCCTCAATGGGCGCCTGGCCTCGCTGGAGGCTTTGCAGCAGGCAGCGCTCAATCCGGGGACCGGCGCCGCGCAATGGCTGCAGGAGCAACAGTTGGCCGAGCGCCCGCGGCTGGCCGAAGGCCTGAAGGTCGAGGCCGGTTGGGAGCTGGCGGTGGAAACCGTGCTTGGCGCCGACCTGCAAGCGGTACTGGTCGACGATTTTGCCGGCTTCGACCTGGCTGGCTTCGAGCAGGGCGACCTGCGCCTGCTCCAGCTGGCGGGCGAGGGCGCGCGGATGCCTGGCAGCCTGCTGGACAAGGTCGATGCCCAGGTCGATCTGGCGCCGTGGCTGGGCCAGGTCAAGCCTGTGGAAAGCCTTGAGCAGGCCCTGGCGTTGCGTGGCCAACTGGCGGCCGGCGAGAGCCTGATCAGCCGTGACGGGTTCTGGGTCGGCCGGCATTTCCTGCGGGTGCGCCGCGCCAGCGAAGCGGAAAGCGGCATGCTCGCGCGTAACCAGGAAATCGAACAACTGAGCCTGGAGCGCGACGAGCGCGAAGCCAGTGTGGAAGACCTGGAAACCCGGTTGCAGAACCTGCGTGCGCAACAGCGCCAGCAAGAGAACGGTCGCGAACACCTGCGCCGTCTGTTGCAGGACGAAGCCCGACAGCAGGGTGAATTGAAAGCCAGGCTTTCTGCCGGCAAGGCCAAGGCCGAACAACTGGCCCTGCGCCGTACCCGCCTGGATGAAGAAGTGGCGGAGCTGGGCGAGCAGCGCGCGGTGGAACACGAGCAAGTGGGCGAAGCCCGTCTGCAGTTGCAGGAAGCCCTCGACAGCATGGCCCTGGACACCGAGCAGCGCGAATTGCTGCTGGCCCAGCGCGACAGTTTGCGCGAACGCCTGGATCGGGTGCGCCAGGAGGCGCGCCAGCACAAGGATCACGCTCATCAGTTGGCGGTGCGCCTGGGGTCGCTCAAGGCCCAGCACGATTCCACCCGCCAGGCCCTGGAGCGCCTGGAGCTGCAATCGGAACGCCTGACGGAGAAGAGTGAACAGCTCAGCCTGAACCTGGAGGAGGGCGCCGCGCCGCTGGAAGAGCTGCGCTTGAAACTCGAGGAATTGCTGGAAAAACGCATGACCGTCGACGTCGAGCTCAAGAGCGCACAGATCGCTATGGAAGATGCCGACCGCGAATTGCGCGACGCGGAAAAACGTCGGACCCAGGCCGAGCAGCAATCGCAGTTGATCCGTGGCCAGCTCGAACAGCAGCGCATGGAATGGCAGGCCCTGAGCGTGCGTCGCAAGACCTTGCAGGACCAGTTGCTGGAAGACGGCTACGACTTGCAGGGCGTGCTCGCCACGCTGACCGAGCAGGCCAGCGAGAAAGAGGCCGAGGAAGAACTCGAGCGGATTGCCGCGCGCATCCAGCGCCTGGGGGCGATCAACCTCGCGGCCATCGATGAGTACCAGCAGCAGTCCGAACGCAAACGTTATCTGGACGCCCAGGACGCCGATCTGGTGGAAGCCCTGGAAACCCTGGAAAACGTGATTCGCAAGATCGACAAGGAAACCCGTAATCGTTTCAAGGATACCTTTGATCAGATTAACGGCGGTTTACAGGCGCTCTTTCCAAAAGTTTTCGGTGGCGGCAGCGCTTATTTGGAACTGACGGGCGAAGATCTACTCGATACAGGGGTAACGATCATGGCGCGTCCGCCAGGGAAGAAGAACAGCACCATTCATTTGTTGTCCGGTGGTGAGAAAGCATTGACGGCCCTGGCGCTGGTATTTGCCATCTTCAAGTTGAACCCGGCGCCGTTCTGCATGCTCGACGAAGTTGACGCCCCGCTGGATGACGCTAACGTTGGACGCTACGCAAGGCTGGTTAAAGAGATGTCGCAGACGGTGCAGTTCATCTATATCACCCACAACAAGATCGCCATGGAAATGGCCGATCAATTGATGGGCGTGACGATGCACGAACCCGGCTGTTCGCGCCTGGTAGCAGTGGATGTCGAGGAGGCGATGGCGATGGTGGACGCCTGATATCCGGGCGACCAAAGCCGGTATGTAAGTGACAAGTAAGAGGTTTTTACCTGTGCCGAGTACTGGCTGATCGACATATTGAATGAAGCCGTTGCGACAGACGGTGTAAAGTTGTCTTTGGTCGTGCTAGTTTAATGTCAATTTTTCCTATACGTGGGCAAAAGGCCAGTCAGAACATAGAGTTGGCGCCACGTTTTAAAGCGGTTTGCAGTTTGCTAAACCTCTTATTTTTCAGCATTTTTCATAGAGGCACGGGATTACATGGAAATCGGTCTGCGCGAGTGGCTGATCGTCATCGGCATCATTGTCATTGCCGGTATTCTTTTTGATGGCTGGCGCCGTATGCGCGGCGGCAAGGGAAAGTTGAAATTCCGCCTGGATCGTAGCCTGTCCAACCTGCCGGACGACGACAGCAGTGCCGAACTGCTGGGCCCGCCCCGCGTGCTGGATACCCATAAGGAACCGCAACTCGACGAGCACGACCTGCCGTCGATGAGCGCGCCGGCGCGCGAACCGCGCGAATCCGGTTCCAAGCGTGGCAAGCGTGCCAGCGAGCCACAACAGGGCGACCTGAACCTCAACCTGGATCTGGACGGCGGCCCGAGCTTCAGCAGCCGCGACGATGACTTCCCGGATGAAACCAAGGCTTCCGGTTACGCCGACAAGGACCAGCCGCAAGCTGAAGAAGTGTTGGTGATCAGCGTGATCTGCCGTGACTCTGGCGGCTTCAAGGGCCCGGCGCTGTTGCAGAACATCCTGGAAAGCGGCCTGCGTTTTGGCGAGATGGATATTTTCCACCGTCACGAAAGCATGGCCGGCAATGGCGAAGTGCTGTTCTCCATGGCCAACGCGGTCAAGCCGGGCGTATTCGACCTGGACGACATCGACCACTTCAGCACCCCGGCGGTGAGCTTCTTCCTCGGCCTGCCAGGCCCGCGTCATCCGAAACAGGCTTTCGACGTGATGGTGGCCGCGGCGCGCAAGCTGTCCCAGGAGCTGAATGGCGAGCTGAAGGATGACCAGCGCAGTGTGCTGACCGCCCAGACCATCGAGCACTACCGTCAGCGCATCGTCGAATTCGAACGTCGCGCCCTGACCCAGAAGCGCTGAGCGCTTCGCGAGCCAGCCGCTCCGGCATAACCCTTGGCCTGTCGGAGCGGGCTCGCGATAGGGCCGAAGGGCCCACCCAGACAAATATTGAGCAGCCTAGGCTGCTCTTTTGCTTTTTGAGAGAACACCATGACCTCCGCCGAAACCCGCATTCTTGAGCTGCGCGCTGAGCTGGATCAGCACAACTATCGCTACCACGTACTCGACGAGCCAAGCATTCCCGACGCTGAATACGATCGCCTGTTCCATGAGCTCAAGGCACTGGAAGCCGAACACCCGGAGCTGGTCAGCAGCGACTCGCCCACCCAGCGCGTCGGCAGCGCGGCGCTCTCGGCCTTCACCCAGGTGCGCCACGAAATCCCCATGCTCAGCCTGGGCAACGCCTTCGAAGAAACCGACATGCGCGAGTTCGATCGCCGGGTGACCGAGGGTCTCGACCTGCCGGTAGGCGATCTGTTCGGTGGCGGTGCGGCGGTGGAATACAGCTGCGAGCCGAAGCTCGATGGCCTGGCGGTCAGCCTGCTGTATCTGGACGGCGTGCTGGTGCGTGGCGCGACCCGCGGCGACGGCACCACCGGCGAAGACATCAGCGTCAACGTGCGCACCGTGCGCAACATCCCCCTGAAGCTGCACGGCAGTGGCTGGCCGGCGACCCTGGAGGTGCGCGGCGAGGTGTACATGTCCAAGGCCGGTTTCGAGCGGCTCAATGCCGCGCAGCTGGAAGTCGGCGGCAAGACCTTCGCCAACCCGCGGAACGCCGCGGCCGGCAGCTTGCGCCAGCTGGACTCGAAGATCACCGCCAGTCGCCCGCTGGAATTCTGCTGCTACGGGATCGGCCAGGTCACTGCGGATATCGCCGACACCCATATCGGCAATCTGGAGCAGCTCAAGCACTGGGGCATGCCCGTCAGTCGCGAGCTGAAACTGGCCAAGGGGATCGACGAATGCCTGGATTACTACCGCGATATCGGCGAGCGCCGTAATGGTTTGCCTTATGAAATCGACGGCGTGGTGTTCAAGGTCAACAGCATTGCCTCGCAGCGCGAGCTGGGCTTCCGGGCTCGCGAGCCGCGCTGGGCGATCGCTCATAAATTCCCGGCGATGGAAGAGCTGACCGAGCTGCTGGACGTGGAATTCCAGGTCGGCCGCACCGGTGCGGTGACCCCAGTGGCTCGTCTGAAACCGGTCAAGGTGGCGGGTGTCACCGTCTCCAACGCGACCCTGCACAACATGGACGAAGTGGCGCGCCTGGGCCTGATGATCGGCGACACCGTGATCATCCGCCGTGCGGGCGATGTGATTCCGCAAGTGGTGCAGGTGGTCGTCGAGCGTCGTCCGGAAAATGCGCGCAAGGTGCATATCCCGCAGACCTGCCCGGTGTGCGGCTCCCATGTCGAGCGCACGCAGTTGATCAAGCGCAGCAAGGGCAAGGAAACCATCAGCGAAGGCGCGGTGTACCGCTGCGTCGGTCGCCTGGCCTGTGGCGCGCAGCTCAAGCAGGCGATCATCCACTTCGTTTCCCGTCGGGCGATGGATATCGAAGGGCTGGGCGACAAGACCATCGAACAACTGGTGGACGAAAAGCTCATTGGTTCGCCGGCCGATCTCTACAAACTCAAGTACGAGCAGATCATCGATCTGGAAGGCTTCGCCGAAGTCTCCAGCAACAAGCTGCTCAAGGCCATCGAGGACAGCAAGAAACCGGGCCTGGCGCGTTTCATCTACGCCCTGGGCATTCCCGATGTGGGCGAGGAGACGGCCAAGGTCCTGGCGCGCTCCCTGGCCTCTCTGGAGCGCGTGCAGCAGGCCTTGCCGGAAGTACTGACCTACCTGCCGGATATCGGCCTGGAAGTGGCTCACGAGATTCACAGCTTCTTCGAGGACAGCCATAACCAGCAGGTGATCGGTGCCCTGCTCGATCCGCAGCAGTGCGGGCTGCAGTTGCAGGATCAGGGCGATCTGGGCGCCGAGTTCGCTGCCAGCACCACCCTGGGTGGCATGCTCGACAAGCTGAACATCCCATCGGTGGGGCCGGGCGCGGCGCAGAAGCTGGCGGACAAGTTCGTCACCCTCGACGGTGTGGTCAAGGCGGACTGGCTGGACATGCGCCAGACCCTGCCGGAGAAGCAGGCCAAGGCCGTGCGCGAGTTCTTCGACATCGCGGAAAACGCCGAGCGGGCGCTGGCCATCGAGGCGCAGCTGCAAGCCTTCGGCATGCACTGGCGGAGCGAGAAGAAAGTGGTGGAAGGGCTGCCGCTGGCTGGCCAGACTTGGGTGCTCACCGGCTCGCTGGAGCTGATGAGTCGCGACGTGGCCAAGGACAAGCTGGAAAGCCTGGGCGCCAAGGTCGCCGGCTCGGTTTCGGCCAAGACCCACTGCGTGGTGGCTGGTCCCGGTGCCGGCTCCAAGCTGGCCAAGGCCAACGAGCTGGGCCTCAAGGTGCTGGACGAAGAAACCTTCGTGAGCTTCCTCGGCCAGCACGGCATCGCGGTCTGATCCCGTAGCCGCTGCCGAAGGCTGCGATCGACCGCGCAGCGGGCGTTGCTCTGTCGGGCGCCAGAAGGTCCTGCGGACCTTGTCGCAGCCTGCGGCAGCGGCTACATGGAATGGCGTTCCCCCGGCAGGAACGCCCTGAAGGCGATGGAACGATTATCTCGTCCATATGATCTAGTCTTGGCACGCCCAGGGAGAGATCGCCATGTACCGCTTCTTCGAACAGCTCAGTTCCCGTATCGCCGCGCCCTTTGTCCGTGAGGGCAGCCGCAACAGCAAGGTCTGGCCGTGTCGTTGCGGGCAGTCGCTGTTCTTTCGCAACAGCCAGTGCCTGGCCTGTTCGGCGGCCCTGGGTTATCAGCCTGAGCAGAGTCGCTTGTCGTCGCTGCAGCCAGGGCCGGAGGCCGATACCTGGCGGCTGGACGTCGACCCGCAAGCGGGGCTGTTCCGGCGCTGTGCCAACCTCGATACCCCGGCGGCCTGCAACTGGCTGCTGCCTGCGCATGGTGCCGGCACCTTGTGTGTGGCGTGCAGGTTGAACCGGACCATTCCCGATCTTGGCGTACTGGAAAACTCCGAGCGCTGGCGCATGGTGGAAATCGCCAAGCGCCGCCTGGTGGCGCAATTGGTGAGCCTGGGTTTGCCGCTGATCGCCAAGGCCGAGGATGAAGAGACCGGCCTGGCTTTTGATTTTGTCGGCATCGATCTGCAGGGCAGGGTGCCCATGACCGGCCACGCCAACGGCCTGATCACCCTCGACATCAAGGAGGCCGACGATGCGTATCGCGAGCAGGTGCGGGTACAGATGCGCGAACCCTATCGCACCTTGCTCGGTCACTTCCGGCATGAGGTGGGGCATTACTACTGGGATCGCCTGATCGCAGGCAGCCATTGGCTGGAGCCCTGTCGCGCACTGTTCGGCGACGAACGCGCGAGCTACGCCGAAGCCCTGGAGCGGCATTACCAGCAGGGCGCGCCGAACGATTGGTCGCAGACCTGCGTCAGCGCCTACGCCACCATGCATCCCTGGGAGGACTGGGCGGAAACCTGGGCCCATTACCTGCACATGATGGACGCGGTCGATACCGCGCTGGGCTTCGGCATGAGCGCCCGGGAAATGGACTTCGACTACCAGCCGTTCCCGCTGGATACCCTGTATGACCCGCAGCATCCCGGCGGCCCGGCGTTCCTGGCCTTCGTCAACGCCTGGATCGAACTGGCCGGCATGCTCAACGAACTGTCGCGCAGCATGGGCCAGCCGGATTTCTATCCCTTCATCCTGCCGCCGGCGGTGATCGCCAAGCTGCACTTCATCCACCAGGTGATCCAGCAGGCCGGCGGCAAGGCCGACGAAGCACTCGAACAAGCCTGAACCCACCACTTGCTTCGCTCCTACCAAGGGCGGTTAGCGAGCTGTGCGCACGCCATCGAGCAAGGCATCGACCACCGCGCGAGCCATCTCCACGGAATGCACCATGGACCAGATCAGCCCGCGTTCGATGCCGCTGCCCTGTTCGGTGATTTCATCCGAGACTTCTTCGGCGCATTTGAGCAATAGCGAGACATGCATCAAGGCTTCTTCGGCATTCACCCCGGCCTGCACCGCGAACAGCGGGCGTTGCTGGGCGTCGCGCAGGCCGAACGGCTGGCTGCAAGTTTCTTGCAGTTGTGCCAGCAGCGGTTGTTTTTGGTCATGGAGCGACAGGAGCAGGGAGGCATTGGCTGCATCCAGTTCTGGATCGCGTAGTCGGCGCGGGGCAGTGAAGGGTGGGTCGGGGACGAGCTTTTTCATGTGTGCGATTCCTTTAGCATTTAAGGAACTGCCAAATCTCACTTCCACATGAGGGGTGGCAGCCGTGCGTAGGTGTGGAAGACCGGAGCTAAAGGAATCCGGCGCACCCAAAGGTGCCCCACGCACAGCCGCCATAGAACAAGTTCACCAGTGCCATGAGGCGCCCGTGCTTGTTGATAGGGTTGTACGTCCTTAGCTCCAGACTTCCACATCCGGGTCGTTGAAATTGCAACGACCCCCGCAGACTGCCCGATCAAATTCAAGGGTACAACCCGCCCAAAGGCGTTCCAGAGTTTCTAGGAAACCCCTTACAAAACAAAGCGAAAAATCGACTGCTGGCTCGTCGCAAAACTGCCATCTCGTTCTTGCGCGGTCCCTGTAGCCGCTGCCGCAGGCTGCGATCGGTCGCGCAGCGGCCGCAATGGCGGGCAACAGGGTATTTCGTTGCTGCTCGACACATGGTTGGCAACTGCTTCGCAGTCGAGCGCAGCCTGCGGCAGCGGCTACAGGAATCGGCAAGCGAGCGGGGTAATGATCCAAGTACTTGAAGCGGTTCAGATTTTTTAATCTTTACAGAGCGGTTGTAACTTCGCCGCAGATAGGTACAATGGCGCGGCTCGCCGTCAGGTGAGCGTCGTTATGGTGACCCCATTGGTCCCCTCGCAACGATCAGCCGTGAACCCGGTCAGGCCTGGAAGGGAGCAGCCGCAGCGGTGACATTGTGTGCCGGGGTGTGGCTGGTGGGGTTGCCTCCATAACGCAAGTCCTTGAATTCTCAAGGAATTCTCAGTCAAAAATCTCGAAGTGTGACAGCGTTTAGGTACACCTAAGTGGTGCACTGTGCTGGGCATTCTATCTAGGCGCCATTCTTATCCCAAGCTCTTTTAGGACCTCGATCTCGGTATTGGGTTCGTCTCGTGCTGCCTGCGACCTACACTCGTCCCTATTTCCCGGGGGCGTCTGAATGCGGGCTAAAAAAAGAGGCGCTTGAAAGTACCTACGCATCATGGCATTTTGCCCTAAACGCCAGTGCACAGGGATTGTCATGCCGATGTCTTTATCCACATACCACGGAGCCCTTAAGAGTACGTTGGGGGGCGCTCGGAGTATTTGATCCCATCTTCAATCGCGATATGCAATCTGGGGTGGTGCCGATGTTTGATAACTCGGGGGTAAGCTAATTGGATAGAGCTTACTGTATTAGTCTTAAGCGAGAAGTTAGTGCCAAAGAGGCAGTCGAGCTCTACTTTCGGCAAGTAATCACGCGAAAGGACGATTTTGCGTGTTTGGACTCGACTTGTAGAGCGAGGTATGTTTGTGCGAATTTAGGGCGATCAATCTACAAAGTTGACCACTATTTCAAGACTGCTCGTGGGTCTGAAAGGCATTTTCCGGGCTGCTCATTTGAGCCGAAATATGTAGCTCCAGTTCTTACTCTGTCAGGAAAGGGTAGAAGAGAAAGAGCCTCTATAACTGATGCTGCAGAGATTGTGTTTGAGACAAAACGTCGTAAAGGATATTTCGGTGTTCCTTCTCGTGCAGGCAATTTCCCTATTGATAAAGTCATAAGTCTTCGTTACGTGTCTCGGGGGCGACCAGTAGGAAGTTCGGGGGTTGCTAATCCGAAGTGTTATTCGATTGAAGCACTTTTAAATGGGGGGTGGCCCCTTGGTCGAGGGCTGGCTATTGATGGAAACTCGGGTACAGTTAGATCTCTCTTCGTTCCGATAGATAACCAGTCTCCTAACATTTATAGAAAGCATGTCTATTGTGGCTTGGCTGTCAATGTCGATACCTGTGATAAGTATTTCCACTTTAAATTTGGTAGAGGCTTCTCAGTCCCGCACAAGGGAGCCCATGTTGTTGTTAGGCTCTTGGGGGCCGCTGTCTCAGATTCGATTAAGCAAGCGCCTTCCTATTATAAAATGCTCCTAGAAAAGATTTTGAAAGTGGCTAAAGGCGTGAGTAAGCGTCCGGCAGAGCCGTTTTTCTTGTATGTGTTAGGTGTGCCCAAATACGATCAGTCTCAAGGTGTCTGGAGGCTAGATGTTGAAAGTTTAGATCACATATATATGGAGATGCGATGCCGTCGCTCTGATCTTATAGCGAATATACACCGTGACCCGGACCTTAATGAGCACTATTTCGTATGATGTCTATTGGCGCGTCTAGTGCAGGTGTTAAGGTGTGGTTATGACTAGTATGAGCGGTGCGTTGTTGTCTTAGAGTTTGATGCGCTGCTTGTGCAGTCATTGCTGTGAGTAATGTTTGATGGTTTGTGAAGTTTTCGATGGGCAGAATAATAGCGATGGGGGCGGTCGAAAGTGGAGTTCCAACAAAATGAAGAGCGTATTAATCAAGAGTGGGTTACCCTTAATGCCATAAGGGGTATGATCAAGATCGCTACAAAAGGCGACATGGCAAAAGGAACATATGATAATTCACTTGATCTCGGTGGTGAGCTATATCCAGAGTTGCTGGGGCCTGAAAATAGTCTGCTCAGGAGGCAGCGTGAGAGTGAAACCGCGCGTGAGTACAGGCAGCGAGCTGAGCTAGAATCAATTGAGTCAAATACAAAGATTACGGCGCTAATTTTGTTGGAGGCTGAAATAGAAAAGTTGTCTCGATTGCTGGATGTGGCAAAAAGAGACAGTCATAAAAAAGAACAGACAGATCAAATAAAAAAGCGTCTTAATTTGCTTAAAAAAGCCAAGGAAGAGCTTTCTCCTGCGTCGCATTCGGAGAATAAGTTAATATTTCGGGATGCATATAATGTTGAGAGGAATATGCCTGTGCTCGGAAATGGGCTTGGGAAAAAAGACTTTATGCTTCCCGATGGAAATTTTTTGCGCTTGCGAGTGCTGCATCCTGATCGACCTGAGCATATTACGGGGGCGGATATAATATATGAAAGGCACGACCCGATAACGGATTTGACAAGCGTGGTAATGGTCCAATACAAAATTTGGGACAAGAAAGCATTGTATCTTTCTGATGATAGAATGAAAGCTCAGATTAGCAAGATGGAAGCTTTTGGGTGCAAGCGAGGACTGTGCAAAGAAAGTAGTACTGCAGCCCATTACCGTTTCCCTTATTGCTCCAGCTTCTTGCGACCTACGGACAAGTTACAATCCGCTGATCAGAAATTTATTTCCAGTGGTGAGCATTTGCCTATATGCATGATTGAAGAGTGCAAAAGTAAAGGGGCTCGAGATGGAGAGAAATTAGAGTACGATAATATTCGCGCTGTTTCTTTGTCTGGGGAGTTGTTCGAGGAAATGTTCAATCGAGGGAAGATTGGGTCGAGGTTGCTTACTCAAGAAGAATTGGTTGAAATGTATACCGATGCATCCGTCATAGATTCTAGTGAAACGGTTGTTATATATGCACAAGAATTTTAGTGAATTTATTTGTGTGATGCATAGCTGTTGATGTTCTCCAGCCCTGTTTAAGTGACTGTGTTAGGAGCGTATGTCGCCCATCCTCAGGTTTTATTGACGCCTCTAAGGTTTTTTGTGAGATCGAGTTAGGCAGATCTAAGTGTTTGGGGCTTGTTTCTGCTGATGAGTGGTTAATCGAGTATTCTGGTATTTTTGCAGATGAAAAGATAAGCTGGTTGGTGGGTTTAAATTGTTCTTGTGAAGGGCAGTGGGGCACTATCTGCGCTAATAAATGGTTTGTTTTTTTGCATCGCTGATGTAAGTTACTGTATGTGTCAGAGCTTGTATGCTCATTTGCAAGGGCATACGCCTATGCACTGAACTGGCACGCAAACTACGAAATACAAGCCCTCTACCCAAGCTGCAAGCATTCACAGGTGTGGGTAGTTAATCTGCCACCAGTTGAACAAAGCAACACATATGCTCATGCCACCCAATACAAAGGGAGTAACGTGGTCGAAGAACCAAGGCGATACAATCGCGCCTCTGGCGAAAACATACCATTTGACTAGCGTTGCAACGAGGCGAGAAGGAGTTGTCGTGAATGCTTGACCACCACTCTGATGGTGCTCGTTTCCGCCCACCGTGTAGTGAATGTAAAAAGAATAGCGAATTTCGTTTCTCGTTCTGCTGTCCAGCTTTCGAACTATCGCGAGTTTGTCTGGGAGGGCTGTGCCCTTTGGTGGGTTTCTCTCGTGATGAGTCATCTTTCCCTTGGGATTGAAGCTGATGAGTTTGAACTCGCCATCAACAGTGCCGGGTGACTTTTCAATTAGCTCCAAAACATGATTTCGCATCTCTTTCTTGCCTAGACGTTTGACGACTCCGATGAGCGCCTTCTCATACAGGTCGTGCATTGCAAGATCAAAGCGGAAGCTGCCTTCGGGGGTTCGTTGATACAGCCTCAACCACAGATAGGCGTTGATACCAGCCAGAACCATCCAGACGTTTTGAACGTTTTTCTTGAGTCTGATCTCATTCCCGAGCAGTTTGAAAGTCGAAAGGTCAGCGCCGAAGTACCACAGCAGCAGGACTACAGTTGAAAAACCGATCAAGTAGCCTCGGGCTTTGTTGAAATCTGGCGTATCCGTTTCACCCACGTTTTCCCCTCCAAGCTGCCCACGTAAAAGAGCATGGGCAATTCTCGCAAAGCAACTCAGCCGGCTGGCTGACCAAAATGCTGCGTAATCTTTTTCAACACAGAATCGGGGGCGTTGAATGTGAGTTTCCCGTCAACGAGTTTCACCTCTGTTTGAGCAAGCTCTTCCTCGCTCAGGAAACCAGCTATCTTTTCTTGCGTCAGCCGCAGTACGCCGGCACCCAAGTCAAAATTCCCACTTCTACGGATAGGCATTGTTCCTCAACTTCGCGATGAATGAGCCACTACTGTAGCATCATTTTTCTCTGCTTCCTGGACGGCCAAGGCACGCCAGAAAATCCACCATGCCCCGCCAAAATTTTCGGTGCACTTCGATAGTGGTTTGGTTTGTCACTGGCAAAAAATAAGCTGGCGACCTATTCGGGGTGCTTAGCTAAGTGCGAGGGGGGCGAATGAGGGCCGCTGCTTCTCTAAAATAAGTTGAAGCGTTCTCAAACACAGAGACGACAAAGCCCCGCGTTGGCGGGGCTCTAGGGCGTCGTGTAAACCTTTACAGAGAGTCGCGGGTTATGCGGCCTTCGTTTCTTTCTTGATCCTGTAGACGGTGGCAACACCACAGCCAGCAAGCTTGGCGACTTCGTCAGCGGACATTGTTGGATGCTTCCGCATCAGCGACTGAACTTCTTCCCACTTGGCAGTATTCTTTCCTTTTCCTTTTGGCTTCCATTCAGGGTCAGCAGCTTTCTTGTTCTTTAAACCCTGCATGATACGCTCCACACGCTTCTCTTGATCGAGTCTGGCCATGGTGGCCATCAGGTCAATCAACATGTTGTTGATCACATCCATGATTTGCCCCGTGATGCCCTTCGCTTCAACCAACATGTGACTGGTGGGAAGATCAGCCACAACCAGCCGAAGCCCCTTGGCCTTGATAGTGGCCTTAAGAGTGTCCCAGTCCGCTTGTGAGAGGCGACTCAGGCGGTCTACAGACTCGACCAATAGCACGTCTCCACTCTCGGCAGTGTCGAGCAGAGCAAGCAGCTCAGGACGGTTGAGCTTGGTGCCACTGATGTTCTCGGCGTATACGCCAACGATTTTCAATCCCTTCTCACCAGCGAACAATTCCAATGCGACTTTTGCACGATTGGCATCTTGGTCTTTGGTCGATGCACGGAGGTAAAGGTGAGCGTTCATTGAAAGACTATCCTTTGATCTTTAATTCAATAGATCAATGATAATTGAATCAAATAGGTATCTCAAATAGTTATTTGATAGCAGCTCATGGGCGACTATCGAACTACCGGATAGGTCTACTTCTGTGATAGCGCCCATTCATTCGTGGGACAGTGGAACGATGATGGCTAACGGCTATAGTCAAGACGCCACGAATTGCTGGCGATGGAGGGACAAGGAGACGTTATGGCACTGTATAAAAATGGCGGGGCACTGACCCACACGCTCGATAACGCATTTGATGGAACTCACCCCCCCGGAACCGCTGCCCCTCACCCAGGAATCTATAAGTGCACCGGTTGCGGAGATGAGATCGCAATTGCTGGTGGGCATACCTTGCCACCCCAGAATCATCGGCAACACAACACTGGGGCAAGAATTGCATGGCAGCTGCTGGTGTATCCTGTCCAGCAGAACTAGCTGAAACTGATCGATCTTGCGGATTTGTGGTGCTGATCGCAGCTCTGCAAGGTCGTTTTTCTAGATAGAGTCATGGGCGGCAATTGAACTCTCTGCCAGCAGAGACAACTCAAACTCTTCTACCAGTTCTGCAAGACCAATCCCCAAGACCTTGCACAGGTCGCGAAGCTGCACAATGTCCAAGCGACGGGTTCCGCTTTCAACGTCGCTCATGAAGGATTGTGGACGGCCCAGGGCCTTGGAGCACTGTACTTGAGTCAAGTCAGCAGCTTTCCTGTACTTCTTCAACAGTGACAAAAGCACAGCGTGTTCGGGTCTATAGATCGTCTTTGACATGGTTGACTGGCTACGGGTGGGTAGCCTCTCAACCTATATCCGGTTTTCAGATATCTGAATTTCAGATATTATCGATCACAGGTACACGCGCTATCCATCGACCGAACAAGGACAATCATGAACGACCAGTTCTACTTCCTGAGCAGTCAAAAGAAGACTACAAACCACATCCTGCACCTGCTGCTCTGTATCCCAACTTTTGGCCTGTGGCTGATCGTGTGGTTCATCGTTGCTTCGAGCAATCAAAGCCACAACAAGAAACTCGACAAGCAAATCAATCAGATCATGCACTACAAGACACAGGGTTTAAGCGATTCCGACACCTACCAGCAGATCAAGTCGGACAAGCTGAACAGTGATGTCCTCCAAGGAAGGGTGATATTCGTGGTTCTGGTTGTAGTCTTTCTGTACTTCTACCTGCGCTAGTTGTCTCCCACTGAAAGCGGAGTTGGTTGGAATAATCTCCTCGCTCCGCTGAAGTGAGTGTTTGCACTGAAAACGTCAGTTTTCAACAATGGTCAGCGCCGGCGTGATCGCCGACATTCCTTCGGATGTACTCCAACAAAAAAATTACACAAATCCAGCTCTTTGCTTGTGATCTTGATCTTGTTTGTTGGTGCAGACACAATACGGACGTATTCGGTAATATCTCATCAGCGGATGCTGACAGTTATTACACGTTACCTCCGGTGGAGCAGAGCAAGAGCTTGGATGTGTGTTGATTTCATTTATTTATTAGTGTGCTGATCCAGAATCGGGACGATGCAGGTAGATGCTAATTCCCAGTGTGTAGCTGTGAACGTTCCGTCCCAACAGTTTCCTTCGACGACAGTCACCGAAGAGCCTTCTTATATAATAGATTTTTATCAAGCCCCTTGAGTTACGTGGCCTACAGGCGATTTCTTGCGTAACTTTCTCAGAAAATCTACGCAGCCATGTTGATGCATTGATCCATCGCCATTGCGTACTCCAGTCTCGAAGACAGCCCGTCCGTCGGACGATACCAGTCCATAACGTACTCTCCACGTGTGTAGTCACTCCCCCTGAAAACGAATCGTGGGTTGATAGCGAGCTTGATTTCACCTTGGCGAATGTGGCCATTTCGCGAGGTTGTGATACGCAACATATTCGCCGCTTCCAGAACCTTCAGCTTCTTTATCAGATTCGATTCAGCAGTACCTAAAGCCTTCGCCAAATCGGCTTGAGTCATGAAGATGACATTGCGGTACACAACCAGTTGATGCAGTCTTTCCAGCAGTCGTTGCTGGGGTAGTGTGACGCGGCAATCGACGCCATATCGACACCACACACCATGGGCATGGTCCACTTCATCACGCAGCGAATGCAAAGTATGTGGAGGCAGTGTGCGGCGATCAACAAACTTCAAGTAGCGTTCAAAGTCGTCCACGCTTCGGCAGAGGCTAAGACTGGACTGATAGTCGACTGGGGTGGAAAAGATCGATGGTTTATCATCATGACCATGGATTTCTCCCGTGAGCTTGTCTACGACAAGGCCTTCAACGGTGATCAGATTAGTTGAGGTGATAGTGGGGGGCATGCTGCTCATTATGGTTCTCCTTTAGTCAGTTCATTGCATAGGCATTCCTCTCGGGTTGTGCCGGTTAGTTATTCGACGCCCACAAAAAAGCCTCATCTAAAACCCTGTCGTAACAGTGTTCGCGTGAGGCTCTTCGAGTTGTCGATCTGTCCGTTGAGACAGGCGATCATCATACACTTTCTAGATAATAAGTCAATCCCGCTATTGACTTTTCAATCGACTGGATTTTCAGGGAACCTACTTTCGGAATGAGAAAGGCCCTTTGCTTAGTCCAAAAGGCCATGTAGCCCAATAAACATTGGATTGAGTGGCCAGCTGGCGTCCAAGTAGCGGCAAATCTGATGCACGTTTTACCGAGGTTAATTGCCGGTATTCGAAGGTTTTTTCCGTGCCTAAACGTCAATGTTGGGCACTGACGTGCTAGTCAGTCGCCCAGTTAGTTATCGTTGGTTGGTCAGGCGATGTGCTGTAGAGCTTCTGCCATCGCTTTCAGTGGCGCTCTACTGCCATAGACGCCGAATGTCACCGCACTGTCTTCATGGCCAACGATCCGTTTGATCAGCGAGTCTTGCACGCCAGCATCCCGTAGTTCATCTATCAGTGTGTGGCGAAAAGAGTGAAAGGTCTTCTTTGGGTCGGTAATCCCTCGTTTTGTCTTGTAGCGTCCGAACCATTTTGAAACGGCATGGCCAAGCTTTCCCCGTACTGGCTCAAGCTCAGGGAACAACCGGTCTATCCCGCTGGCCTTGATCGACTCAACATGTCGCAGCAGGCCAAGTTCGAACAAAGTGGGGTGGAGGGGCAGTAAGCGTCGGCTGCTGGAGTTCTTCAAGTTCTGACCCTCGTTGCTGTCATCGATCCGAATGCATTGGATTCCCTGTTGCTGGGTGAAGTCATCGACGCGCAGCTGACATAACTCTTCCAATCTTGCACCTGTGTAGCGGCCTAGCAATGGTATCCAGTACCGCCAAGGGTGTTTATGAGACTCCGCCTTGAGTCCATCCGGATTGAGCAGGGTCATCAGGTCGTGTTGTTCAAATGAAAGTCGAGCGTCCTTGGCTGGTCCTGTCTTTACCTTCAGACCTGCTAATGGATTATCCGCAATGTAGTCATTGGCCTTGCACCAGTTGAGAAAGGCAGAGAGTTTGCGTAGTCGGTTGTTCACCGTTACCGCAGAGATGGTTTTGTACGTGCTAGCCGACTCGACAACCTGTCGCAGTGTCTTACCTTCGAACTCGGGGCGTAGGCCAAAGTATTGAGGACATCGACTCAACCGTTCCTTCAGTAGTCGAGCTTGCTGGGTATCGAAGTCTTCGACGAGCATGTCACCCATCAACTCGAATAAATCGCGTAGAGCACGCTCCACCTCGAAGGTGCTGACAGTTCGCCACGTGCCGCCACGCTTACCTTCTTCTATATAGAGCTTCGACAGACTAGACAGAGTCGGGCCATTAGCGGCTGATCTTGCTGGCTTGGCTATGGGCTGGTGTAAGCGGCGTATTGAGAGCGGGGCAGGGCACGTATCTCTCCATCCAGTGCAAAGCCTACGCAGCGTTGGGATGTCTGCCAGAGGGTGTTCGGATAGGTGTCCGTGTATCTGCTGGGCAAGGGAGGCAGCGAGGAACAAGGCGCTCTGACGCTCGCGAATGTTCAAGCTCAAACGCAATGTGTGACAGCGTGGGAACAGATGTTTGGGAAGGCGGAGATTCAAGTAATAGAAGGCGCCGCGACGGACAATGTAGGTCATGTGTGACACTCGTGTGTGACAGCAATGTGTGACAGTGCTGGCTACACCCCGAGTTTTTGACGTCTTTCAGTGGCGTGTTTCGCACCTGATTCCAAGTGCGATAGTCCCCGAGCAAAACCCCGTCAGCCCAGACGCAGTGAGCCTTTCAGCGAACTGCGAAGCATGCTTGCATGCCACCTCGGTCAGGCCTGGAAGGGAGCAGCCGCAGCGGTGACATTGTGTGCCGGGGTGTGGCTGGTGGGGTTGCCTCCATAACGCCCTCTGTCGGTCCTCGACGAATATTCTGAGTTCTCCCCTCTGTTTTATCCTGATCTGGCCACTCGCCGGTCGCTCGTTTCATTTCCCCAATCGTTCCTGCAACAACTGCGCAAACGCGTCCCGTGCGGTGTGGCGTTGTATTTCCTTGTTCCAGACAAAACGAATGTCGATCGGCTGCAGATCGGCGAAGCGGTGGCGCGCCAGGCCCGTGGATAGGGTGTAGCGGTCGAGCACGCCTTCCGGGGCCAGGGTCATGCCGGCACCGGCGCTGACGCAGTCGATAATGGTGCCCCAGCTCGCGTAGCCGATGATGGTCGCGGTCACGTCATGGGCGTTCAGCCAGTGCTCCAGGGCGCGGCGGTAAGGGCAGCCGCCGGGCCACATGAACAGGGTCTGGCCTTGCAGGTCCCACGGGTTCAGCACGGGCGCGGCGTCGGCGCTGGTAACCAGTACCAGTGGCTCGTTGTAGAGGGCGGTGCGCTCCAGTTTCGGGGGGAGGGTGTCGACCGCGACCAGTGCGCCATCGATCCGGTGATGTTGCAGTTCCTCGAACAGCTGCGACCAGGTGCCGGTTACCAGCTCCAGAGTGACCTGTGGAAAGCGCTGATGGAATTCCGCCAGCAGGGGCGGCAAGCGCCCGCCGGCGCAGGATTCGATGGCGCCGATGCGCAGGATGCCGCTGGGTTCGGCCTTGCGGTCGACCGCCCGTTTGGCCTCATCCACCAGGGCCAGGATGCGCTCGCTGTAGCCGAGAAAGATTTCCCCGTCCGGACTGATTTTCAGCCCGCGGCCGGCGCGGATAAACAGGCGGGTGCCCAGCTCGCCTTCCAGTTGCTTGAGGCGGTTGGTGATGTTGGAGGGCACGCAATGCAGTTGTTCGGCCGCTCGGGCAATGCTGCCGGTGCGGGCGACCGCTTTCACCATTTTCAGTTGGCTCAGTTCCATTGCTCATTTCCAGTGAGGTCTGGTCTCAGTATCCGTTAATTGTGGTGAGTTGTGGCAGGCGGGAGACTGAAGGCCTTCCTTGTGCTGCCGAGTGCTTGTGTCTTGAACATCTCTCCTGCGTTGAAGCTGGTCCTGGCGACCGCCGCGGTCATTCTGTGTTGGGCCTACTCCCCGGTGGGTATCCACATCGGGCTGGAAGGCTACGAACCTGGCCATCTGGCGTTGCTGCGCTTTCTGATTGCCTCGCTGTTCATGGGTGCAATCGCCCTGGTGAAAAGAATCTCCCTGCCGCGTTGGCGCGATCTGCCCAGGTTGCTGGTGCTGGGCTTTTTCGCCATCGCCCTGCATCACGTCAGCCTCAACTATGGCCAGCAGGGGTTGAGCGCGGGGGCATCCAGTGTGCTGGCGCAGTCGGCGCCGATCTTCAGCACCCTGATTGCGTTTTTCTGGTTGAGGGAGCCGGTCAGCGGTTGGCGCTGGGGTTGTGTCGGGCTGGGGTTGCTGGGGGCGGTCGTGGTGGTCTGGGGCGACCAGGGTGTGGCGTCGATCGAGCCCCGGGGATTGCTGGTGCTGCTGGCAGCCTTCTCCTGGGGCTTGTACTTCGTTTTGCAGCGGCGCTATTCGGGGCGTTACGACCTGCTGACCACCGTGTGCTACATGGTCTGGGCTGGCACCTTGCTGTTGAGCCTGTATTGGCCGGGGCTGGCGGTCGCGGTGGTCCAGGCGCCGTGGCGGGTGAACCTGGCGGTGTTGTTGCTGGGGCTGTTTCCCAGTGCGCTGGCTTACCTGGCGTGGGCCTATGTGCTGGCGCGGGTCGAAGTCAGCCGGGCATCCATCGCCATGTACCTGATACCGCCGATCGCCATGCTGCTGGCGGCGCTGGTCCTGCATGAGCGGGTGCATGGCGCGGTGATCGTGGGCGCGGCGATCGTCCTCGGCAGCGTAATGGCGATGCAACTGGAGGGGCGCTGGGCGCAGCGCCGCTCCGTACTGCCGGGCACTATCGGCATGGCTCCTGTTCAGTCCGGGGCGAGGCAAAACACCCTGAGCCGATGCCCGTCCGGGTCCAGGGCGACGAAGGTGTAGCCGAAGTCCAGGGTGGTCGGGGCCTGGGCAATGTTTACGCCGGATTCGGCCCATTGGTCGTGCAGCAGGTCGACGGTCTGCTTATCGGCCGCGGCCAGGGCCAGTTCGCCGCCACCGCCGGTGACTTGGGTGGCTGGCTCGACATCCTGTCTGGACCAGAGGCCGAGCTTGAGCCCCGAATCAAGAATGAACAGGGCAAAGGTCGGCGACAGCTCGACCGGTGGCCTGTCCAGCAGGCGGCTATAAAAGTTGGCGCTGGTGGCGGGGCTGTCGACGTAAAGCAGAAGGTAAGTGCTGGTAGCGATCATCTGGACTCCTGGGAAGGTTGGGCTGCGCACGCCAGCTTAAGGGGCGCCGCTGTCAGTTCCTGTCAGGAGTCGTCTGGCGTAAATGAAGAGGAGGCAGGCTATCGGCTTCGATAGGTCTGCCTCCTCTGCGTGTTGCTCGGCTCTAAGGCTTGGACAAGGCCAGGTCTACCGCTGCTATCAGCTTTCCCAGGTCCTTCGGGGTGGCTTTGTGAATGACACCGAACAGATACGCCCGCTGTTCGTCTTCGTCGCCCAGATCTGCGAAAAAGGCTTTCAGCTTCACCCCGAGTACATCGGCCAGCAGGAACAGGGCTTCCACACTGGGGGTGTAGGTGCCGGTTTCGAAGCGGCTGATGGTTTTAGGGTCAAAACCGGTTTTTTCGCCTAGTTCAGCCTGAGTAAGCCCCGCTACCTTGCGGTAACGCCTGATGGCTGGACCCAAACTTGAAATTTGCATCGCTCAATTCCCATTTAGAATCAAGAACTTAACGATAAATCTTTGCATTAGGCAACGCCATGATTCATCACCTTGCCTTGCAAAATGTGATGCAATTCGTAGAATCGACGCTTCGGACAGGCATTTGGTGATCTAGTTTCAGAAGATGAACTGATGAAACAAGAACTCATTGCATTTTCCTTGTTCACCAGAATCGAGGGTATGGCGCAGGCGCGAACGTCTCGCTGATGATTGCCAGTGTCCCACCCGCCAAATTCGGCTGATCCCTAACTGATTTTAGTTGATCTTCGTCGATTCGAAGGTCAATGACGGTGCCGATCGCTGTACGGTTGCAATTGCGTCAGGTGGGGCGAGACGGTGCGCCATTTTCCTCGGTCGGCCTCTTGCCGGCTTGTCTGGGCTGGCATTGTCGAATGCTGTCTATGGAGTTTTAACGTGCGTCTGAATGTGCCGGTCATCTCTGTTCAGCAGATACCTTCGGACCAGCAGCCTAAGCCTGCCTGGGTTTGCGAAGTGAGTGAGGATGAACGCCCAAACATCTCTTCCGGGCCTCGTGCCTTGGTCGAGCGGTTCAACCGCTAGCGACAGTGAGCCAGACTCATGGATGAGAAATACCGCAGGGCCGTGGACGCAGCCGCCATTTTTTCCGAGACCGACCTGACCGGCCGGATCACTTACGTCAACGACCAGTTCTGTTCGATTTCCGGCTACAGCCGTGAAGAGCTGCTGGGCGCCAATCACCGGATCCTCGGCTCCGGCCTGCACCCTCCCGAATTTTTCAGCAGCATGTGGCGCACCATTGCCCTGGGCCAGGTCTGGAAGGGCGAGATCTGCAACCGGGCCAAGGATGGGACCTTGTATTGGGTCGACAGCACTGTCGTGCCCTTGCTCGATGAGGCCACTGGTCGGGTCCAGCGTTATGTGGCGATCCGTTTCGATATCAGCGAAAAACGGCGCTTGTTGCACTCGCTGCAATGGCGGGTCGGGCACGATGTGCTGACCGGTTTGCCCAACCGTTCCTTTCTGTCCGACCTGCTCAACCAGGCGCTGGATTACTCGCGCAAGGAGAACATTGCGCTGGCGGTGTGCATGCTCGATCTCGACGGCTTCAAGGCGGTCAACGATGGCTACGGGCATGCCAGTGGCGACCTGTTATTGGTGGAGGTAGCGGCGCGCCTGCGCTCGATCATTCGCGGCGAAGACGTGGTGGCGCGGCTGGCCGGGGACGAGTTCGTGCTGATCCTGCGTCATGTGCGTGACATTCGCGAGTTGCGGGCGGCGCTGCACCGGGTGCTGGGGGTGATCGCCACGCCTTATCTGATCCAGGACAAGGAGATCAATGTCTGCGCCAGCATCGGCGTCACGCTGTTTCCCGCCGATAACGATGATGCCGACACCTTGCTGCGGCATGCCGACCAGGCGATGTACGTGGCCAAGCAGAGCGGGCGCAATCGCTTCCACTTGTTCGATGTGTCGCGGGACCGCGAGGTCAAGGCCACCCACCAGACAGTGGAGCGAGTCCGGCAGGCGCTGGCGGCCGGCGAGCTGTGCCTGCACTTTCAGCCCAAGGTCAACATGCGCAGCGGCGAGGTGGTGGGTTTCGAGGCGTTGCTGCGTTGGCAGCATCCGCAGCGGGGCATGGTTGCGCCTCGGGAGTTCCTGCCGCTGGTGGAGGAGACCGACCTGATCGTCGATATCGGCGAGTGGGTGATGGAGCAGGTCATGGCCCAGTTGCGGCAATGGCAGTTGGCCGGACAGCGTTGGCCGGTCAGCGTCAATATCGCCGCGCGGCATTTCCAGCGGGGGGATTTCGTCGACCGGCTCAAGGCGGTGCTCGAGCGCCATCCGCAGATTGCCCCGCAGTTGCTGGACCTGGAAATCGTCGAGGCGGTGGCGGTGGAGAATCTCCAGCACGTCAGCGCTTGCCTCGAGGCCTGCCAGGCGCTGGGCGTGCAATTCTCCCTGGGGGATTTCGGCACCGGGCATTCGTCGCTGAGTTACCTCAAGCGCTTGCGCACCCAGACCATCAAGATCGACCGCATGTTCGTGCGCGACATGCTGCACGACAAGGGCGACCTGGCGCTGACCCAGGCCCTGATCGGCCTGGCCCGGGCGTTTGACCGGCAGGTGGTGGCCGAAGGCCTGGAAACCATGGAGCACGGCGAGTTGCTGATGTCGCTGGGCTGCGACGTGGCGCAAGGCTATTTCATCGCCCCGCCCATGCCGGCCAGCGAGGTGCCGGGCTGGGTGGCGACCTTCCTGCCGCCGCTGGAGTGGTGTCCGCAGGACGAAGCCGGCTGACAGCTATGGCGCCCCATAGCTTTGCGGGACGCTCTCGGTCGGCCTGCGGCCGGTGTACAGGCCGATGATGTCGTCGATCTCTCCTGACATCTTCATGCGCAACAAGGTGCGCAGCACTCGTTGCACCGGTAGCGCCGGATCGTTGCGGATGACGCAGCCGACCGCCTGTTCCTGGAGGATGGCCACGCCGTGCAACTGCTGGTCGGGTGGCAGGGTCTGATTGAACCAGTCCAGCGTCCATTGGTTGCTCACCGCGTAGCGGTAGCGGCCGGCCCAGAGTTTTTGCAGCACCTGTTCCTGGTTGCGCGCGTCGTCGCGGATCAACTGGCGGCTGTCGAACAAGGGTTGCAGGGAAGGGTAGGTGTAGCTGAGGACGGTGCCGATGGGCTGCGCCGGCAGGTCCCTGGGAATGACCGGGAGCGGGGGCTGCTCGCGGCTGATCAGCAGGTCGCGCTGGACGAACAGCGGGATACTCCAGATGTAATCGCCGGACGGGTTGGACAGCCAGGACTGGGCGGCATAGCAGCGGATATCGATTTCCCCATGATCCATGGCCGCTTGTACGCGGGCCCGGGCCAGAACATGGAATTCGGCCGGGTTGCCAACCTGGGTGGCGAGGCTGGCCATCAGGTCGTGGAGAATGCCCTGGGTGGGCCGGCCACGTTCGATCTGTACCACGGGCATGGCCCAGCTGTCGGGGATCGAGAAGCGCAGGGCCGGTTCTGCGGCAAAACCATTCATGGCAACCAGCAGAAAGGCGCCCAAGGCTAAACGCATAGAGTCTCCACGCAGGAAAAGGTCACTGACGAGCCCGACAAAGAGCAGCTTAGCCAGATTAGACGAGCGCACCGGATGCAATTTCGCCCTTGCTCCGCTAGCATTACGGGCTTCCGCTTCCCAGTTGCGACGGTTTTCGATGAGTTATCAGGTTCTTGCACGTAAATGGCGTCCGCGCTCGTTCCGCGAAATGGTCGGCCAGACCCATGTGCTCAAGGCTCTGATCAATGCCTTGGACAGCCAGCGGCTGCACCATGCCTATCTGTTTACCGGCACCCGCGGGGTGGGCAAGACCACCATCGCGCGGATCATTGCCAAATGCCTGAACTGTGAAACAGGCATTACTTCCACGCCCTGCGGCACCTGTTCGGTATGCCGCGAGATCGACGAAGGGCGTTTCGTCGACCTGATCGAGATCGACGCCGCGAGCCGGACCAAGGTCGAGGACACGCGCGAGCTGCTGGACAACGTGCAATACGCCCCGAGCCGCGGACGCTTCAAGGTCTACCTGATCGACGAAGTGCACATGCTGTCCAGCCACTCGTTCAACGCCTTGCTGAAGACCCTGGAAGAGCCGCCGCCCTACGTCAAATTCATTCTGGCGACCACCGACCCGCAGAAACTTCCGGCAACGATTCTTTCGCGCTGCCTGCAGTTCTCCCTGAAGAACATGACCCCGGAGCGAGTGGTCGAGCACCTGACTCACGTGCTGGGCGTCGAGAACGTGCCGTTCGAAGACGACGCGCTGTGGCTGTTGGGCCGCGCTGCCGACGGTTCGATGCGCGATGCCATGAGCCTCACCGACCAGGCCATCGCCTTCGGCGAAGGCAAGGTCATGGCCGCCGATGTGCGGGCGATGCTCGGCACCCTTGATCACGGCCAGGTCTACGACGTCCTGCATGCGCTGATCGACGGCGATGCCAAGGCCTTGCTGGAGGCCGTGCGCCACCTGGCCGAACAGGGCCCGGACTGGAACGGCGTGCTGTCGGAGATTCTCAATGTCCTGCACCGTGTGGCCATTGCCCAGGCCTTGCCGGACGGTGTCGACAACGGGCATGGCGACCGCGACCGGGTGCTGGCCCTGGCCCAGGCGTTGCCGGCCGAAGATGTGCAGTTCTATTACCAGATGGGCCTGATCGGCCGGCGCGACTTGCCGCTGGCGCCAGATCCTCGGGGCGGTTTCGAGATGGTCCTGCTGCGGATGCTGGCCTTCCGGCCAGCGGACTCGGCAGACGCGCCGAGACAACCGCTAAAGCCAGTGGGGATCAGCCAGGCCACAGTTGATTCCGCCCAATCCGTGGCTGGCGCAGCCGTTGCTGCGCCGGTAGTTGCCGCCGCCGCGCCGGTTGCGGCGCCGGTGGTCGAGGCCACTCCCGTGGCCGTACCTGCCGCAGCCCCGGTTGCAACGCCCGCACCTGTTTCAGCAGCGCCGGTGGCGCCTGCACCGCAACCTGTGGTCGAGACGCCGCCAGAGGCAGCGCCTATCGTCGCCGAAGAGGTGATCGACCTGCCGTGGAACGACCCGGTCGAACCGGTCGTCGCGCAGCAACCGGCCGTCGAGCCCGTGCTGGAGACCGCCGCAGAGCAGCCTGAGCTGACTCCGATGCCGACCCCAACCCCGGACAGCGTGGTGCCGGACGCGCCGGAATGGGTCAGCGCCCCGGTGCCGGAGCCCAGCGTTGCCGAGGTCGATGCCGCGACACCGGGGATCGACCTGGACGACGAGCCACCGCTAGACGAAGACTACATCGAGCCGGACATGGATTCGGCCTACAGCTACCTGGACGAACTGGCCAGCGAGCACGCCGCCGATCCCGAGCCGGAACCCGAGCCGTTGCCAGCCGCCCAGCCGGCCACCGGCCTGGCGCTGGAGTGGCTGGAGCTGTTCCCGAAGCTGCCGATTTCCGGGATGACGGCGAGCATTGCCGCCAACTGCACCTTGATCGCCGCCGAGGGCGACAACTGGTTGCTGCACCTGGACCCGGCCCACAGCGCCTTGTTCAACGCCACTCAGCAGCGGCGCCTGAACGATGCCCTGAACCAGTACCACCAGCGCACGCTGACGGTGAGCATCGAGCTGATCAAGCCCGAGCAGGAGACCCCGGCCCAGGCCGCGTCGCGCCGCCGGGCCAATCGCCAGCGCGAGGCCGAGGAGTCGATCCACGGCGATCCGTTCATCCAGCAGATGGTGCGGGAGTTCGGCGCGGTGGTCCGTCACGATACTATTGAACCTGTCGAGGCCCTGGTCAGCCAGGGTTAATAACTGAAGGGCGCCGGGCCTTGAGGTCGGGCGCTGTTTTTATCCAAGTACTTTGAGGTGATTCCCATGATGAAAGGTGGCATGGCCGGCCTGATGAAGCAGGCGCAGCAGATGCAGGAAAAGATGGCCAAGATGCAGGAAGAGCTGGCCAACGCCGAAGTCACCGGCAAGGCCGGTGGCGATATGGTCACCGTGGTCATGACCGGTCGTCACGACATCAAGCGCGTGAGCATCGACCCAAGCCTGCTGGAAGGCGTCAGCGAAGATGACCGCGAAGTGCTGGAAGATCTGTTCGCCGCCGCCGTCAACGACGCCGTGCGCAAGATCGAAGCCAACAGCCAGGACAAGATGTCCGGCGTGACCGCTGGCATGCAACTGCCACCGGGTATGAAACTGCCGTTCTGATTCGCGCCCGCGCATCGGTCGGACTCGAAAATGCCAGGCATCGCGCCTGGCATTTTTGTTTGTGGCCCCTGTAGCCGCTGCCGCGGGCTGCGATCGAGCGCGCAGCGGTCGTCATTCAGGCGATGGGGTCTGGCTGGATGATTGCGGTTGCCGTGCAATCGATCGCAGCCTGCGGCAGCGGCGAGGGAAGAGAAATATCGAACGCCGATCGCAGTACGATGGTCTGCACTCTGTATGGCCCGATTCAATTCTCGATAAGGAGTTGCTCTGATGTCGCAAGCATTGACCCTCAACCAGCGCATTGTTCTGGCCTCCCGGCCCCAGGGCGCGCCCGTGCCGGAAAACTTCCGCCTGGAGCGGGTGGCGCTGCCGGACCTGGCGGACGGCCAGGTGCTGCTCAAGACCCTTTACCTGTCGCTGGACCCCTATATGCGCGGGCGCATGAGTGATGCGCCGTCCTACGCCGCCCCGGTGCAAATCAACGAAGTGATGACCGGCGGCGCAGTCAGCCGGGTCGAGCGCTCGCTGAATCCGAAATTCCAGGAGGGTGACCTGGTGGTGGGCGCCACCGGATGGCAGAGCCACAGCATTTGCGACGGGCGTAACCTGATACCGGTGCCGGCGGGTTTGCCCAGCCCTTCGATGGCCCTGGGCGTGCTGGGTATGCCGGGCATGACCGCCTACATGGGCCTGATGGACATCGGCCAGCCCAAGGCCGGGGAAACCCTGGTGGTGGCCGCGGCGTCGGGCGCCGTGGGCTCGGTGGTGGGGCAGGTGGCCAAGATCAAGGGGCTGCGGGTGATCGGTGTGGCGGGCGGTGCCGACAAGTGCCGCTATGTGGTCGAGGAGCTGGGGTTCGATGCCTGTATCGACCATCACAGTCCGGACTTTGCCGACGAACTGGCGCAGGCCTGCTCCGAGGGCGTGGACATCTACTTTGAAAACGTCGGTGGCAAGGTGTTCGATGCGGTGTTGCCGTTGCTCAACCCCAAGGCGCGGATTCCGCTGTGCGGGCTGATCGCCCAGTACAACGTTCAGGAGTTGCCGCCAGGACCTGATCGCCTGCCACTGTTGCAGCGTCAGCTGTTGACCAAGCGCGTGCGCATCCAGGGGTTTATCGTGTTCGACGACTACGGCGATCGGCAGCCGGAGTTTGTCAGCGCCATGGCGCCCTGGGTGCTGCAGGGCAAGGTCAAGTTCAAGGAGGATGTGGTAGACGGCCTGGAGCACGCGCCGCAAGCCTTCATCGGGCTGCTGGAAGGGCGCAACTTCGGCAAGCTGGTGGTGCGGGTCGCCCCGGACTGAGCATTTGACGCTAATCGGAGGCGCGGGTATAAACCGCGTCTCGTCGTTTTGTCGGACCTTTACCCATGAGCTTCAGCCCCCTGATTCGCCAACTGATTGATGCCCTGCGCACTTTGCCGGGCGTGGGTCAGAAAACCGCCCAGCGCATGGCCTTGCAGCTGCTGGAGCGCGACCGCAGCGGCGGTACGCGATTGGCCCAGGCGCTGAGCCAGGCCATGGAGGGCGTCGGCCACTGCCGCCTGTGCCGCACCCTGACCGAGGACGACCTGTGCCCGCAATGCGCCGATCCACGGCGCGACGACACGCTGTTGTGCGTGGTCGAAGGGCCGATGGATGTCTACGCGGTGGAGCAGACCGGTTATCGCGGTCGCTATTTCGTGCTCAAAGGCCACCTGTCGCCTCTTGACGGCCTGGGCCCGGAAGCCATCGGCATTCCCCAGCTGCTGGCGCGGATCGAAGAGCAAGGCAGTTTCACCGAGGTGATCCTGGCCACCAACCCGACGGTGGAAGGCGAGGCGACCGCCCATTACATTGCCCAGCTGTTGACCAACAAAGGCCTGATCACCTCGCGTATCGCCCATGGCGTGCCCCTGGGCGGCGAGCTGGAACTGGTGGACGGCGGCACCCTGGCGCACTCGTTTGCCGGGCGCAAGCCGATCGCGCTGTAAGTGTTTCGGCTGTGAGCAAAAAACTACTGTAGGAGCGAGCTTGCTCGCGATGGCCACCCGACCTGGCGCGCCGCGTCGCTTGCATCGCCAGCAAGCTGGCTCCTACAGGGCGGTTCGCGCGGTCCTTCTTGAAAACCAAGCAAGCGCTAGGTAAGTTTCCTCAACCTTCAGAGGAGCTTGCCGATGTCTGCCTGCCAGGAATACTTCGACCCTAGCCATCAGTTGGTCCGCGACAGCGTTCGACGTTTCGTCGAGCGGGAAATCCTCCCGGACATCGATCAATGGGAGGAGGCGCAAGGCTTCCCCCGCGAGCTGTACCTCAAGGCTGGCGCGGCCGGCATCCTCGGTATCGGCTATCCCGAGGCCCTGGGGGGCAGCCATGAGGGCGACCTGTTCGCCAAGATCGCCGCCAGCGAGGAGCTGATGCGCTGTGGCTCCGGAGGCCTGGTGGCGGGCCTGGGCTCGCTGGACATCGGTTTGCCGCCGATCGTCAAATGGGCGCGGCCCGAGGTTCGCGAGCGGGTGGTGCCACAGGTACTGGCGGGGGAGAAGATCAGCGCCCTGGCGGTCACCGAGCCCGGCGGCGGTTCGGACGTGGCCAATCTGCAGACCCGGGCGCTGCGTGACGGCGACTTCTACCGCGTCAGCGGCAGCAAGACCTTTATCACCAGTGGCGTGCGCGCCGATTTCTACACGGTGGCGGTGCGTACCGGCGAGCCCGGTTTCGGCGGCATCAGCCTGCTGCTGATCGACAAGGGCACGCCGGGATTCACCGTCGGCCGGCAACTGAAGAAGATGGGCTGGTGGGCGTCGGATACCGCCGAGCTGTTTTTCGACGATTGCCGGGTGCCGGCCAGCCACTTGATCGGCGTCGAGAACCTGGGCTTCGCCTGCATCATGGGCAACTTCCAGAGCGAGCGCCTGGCGCTGGCCCTGATGGCCAACATGACCGCGCAGCTGGCGCTGGAGGAGAGCCTGAAGTGGGCCCGGGAGCGCGAGGCCTTCGGCAAGCCCATCGGCAAGTTCCAGGTGATCAAGCATCGCCTGGCGGAGATGGCGACCGCGCTGGAGGTGTCCCGCGAATTCACTTATCGCCAGGCGGCGAAGATGGCGGCGGGCCAGAGCGTGATCAAGGAGATTTCCATGGCCAAGAACTTCGCCACCGATACCGCCGACCGCATCACCCACGATGCCGTGCAGATTCTCGGCGGGCTGGGTTACATGCGCGAAAGCCTGGTGGAGCGGCTGTATCGCGACAACCGCATCCTGTCCATCGGCGGCGGCACCCGGGAAGTGATGAACGAAATCATCAGCAAGCAGATGGGGCTGTAGGGCTATTGCTTCGCGAGCAAGCTCGCTCCTACAGGGGAATGCAAGCGACTGTAGGAGCGAGCTTGCTCGCGATAGCGTCGGGCCTGACTACTCAAGGGCGGAGTGATTTACCGCTCGCTCAACGAGAACTGCGTCAGGCAGAAAGTTGGAATGTCCATGTCTCGCAGGCGTTGCGAGCCGCCCAGCTCAGGCAGGTCGATGATGGCGGCGGCCTCGTAGACTTTTGCCCCCATGCGGCGCACCAGGTTGGCCGCGGCGATCAAGGTACCGCCGGTGGCGATCAGGTCATCGAACATCAGCACCGAATCGCCTTCGCACAGGCTGTCGGCATGCACTTCCAGGAAGGCTTCGCCGTATTCGGTCTGGTAACCCTCGGCAAGCACATCGGCCGGCAGCTTGCCTTGCTTGCGGAACAGGATCAGCGGTTTGTTCAGCTGGTAGGCGATGATCGAGCCGATCAGGAAGCCGCGGGCATCCATGGCACCGACGTGAGTGAAGTCTTCTTCGACATAACGCTGGGCAAAGGTGTCGGCGACCAGGCGCAAGGCCTTGGGCGACTGGAACAGGGGAGTGATGTCACGGAAGATCACGCCCGGCTTGGGGAAGTCGATGACTGGGCGGATCAGGGATTTGATGTCGAAGGAGTCGAAGGCCATCGTGGCGGTGTCCTGGCGGGCATGAAGTGGAGCGCGCCAGTATAGCCCCGCCCGAGCCGCTTGGCTCGGGCGCGGGGCTCTGCTTCAGCCTTCCAGGGAGCCGCCGGCGAGGGCGCACAGCTGGATCGGGTCGAGAATGTGCACCTCTTTGCCTTCAGCGGCGATCAGCGCGTTCTGCTGGAAGCGGGTGAACACCCGGGACACGGTTTCCACCGCCAGGCCCAGATAGTTGCCGATCTCGTTACGCGACATGCTCAAGCGGAACTGGTTGGCCGAGAAGCCACGGGCGCGGAAGCGTGCCGACAGGTTGACCAGGAAGGTGGCGATGCGCTCGTCGGCGGTCTTTTTCGACAGCAACAGCATCATCTGCTGGTCGTCGCGGATCTCGCGGCTCATCACCCGCATCAGCTGGCGGCGCAGTTGGGGCAGCTGCAGGGCCAGTTCGTCGAGGCGTTCGAAGGGGATTTCACAGACCGACGTGGTTTCCAGGGCCTGGGCGGAAACCGGGTGGATCTCGGTGTCCATGCCGGACAGGCCGACCAGTTCGCTGGGCAGGTGGAAGCCGGTGATCTGTTCTTCGCCGCCGTCGCTGAGGCTGAAGGTCTTCAGGGCACCGGAGCGCACTGCATAGACGGAGTCGAAGGCGTCGCCCTGGCGAAACAGGAACTCGCCTTTTTTCAGGGGGCGGCCGCGTTTAACGATTTCGTCCAGCGCATCCATGTCTTCCAGATTCAGAGAAAGTGGCAGGCAGAGGGGGGCCAGGCTGCAATCCTTGCAATGGGCCTGGTTGTGAGCGCGCAGTTTTACTGGCTCGGACATTCAATAGAATCCTTGTGGGAAAACACACATAAGCCGTAAGGGTAACTCACGGGAGGAGGTTCCGGCCAGTCCGTGCCGTATTGGCGCTTAGTCGTAAAGCTGTCCGTTTGTAGCTTCCAGGCCACTGCGGAAAAATGCGCTCGTGCAGTCCATTCAGGGTATTTCCAGCGCTGACCGTCACTTGCAGCCGCCGATTATCCCAGCGTCAAGTATCAGGCTTGTTTGCGCCTTGTCTGTCCCGACAGTTTTTGTCCGCTACCTGCGACAAGTTGTCGCGCCGAACGGTCGGGTCGTGGCTCATGACGCCCTAGATGACCCGGGAAAAACGCTGTCGATTCTGTTGCTCCAGATACGTGTCGAACACCATGCACACCGAACGCACCAGCAGGCGCCCGGCCGGCAGCACTTCAATGCCTTCGTTGCTCAGCGTGATCAGGCCGTCTTCGGCCATGGCTTGCAGTTGCGGCCAGAGGTCGCCGAAGTAACCGCGAAAGTCGATGTTGAACTGCTGCTCGATGGCCTCGAAGTCGAGGCTGAAATTGCAGATCAACTGCTGGATCACCGCGCGCCTGACGCGGTCGTCCTGATTGCATACCAGGCCGCGACTGGTGGCCAGTTGCGCGCCGCCCAACAGGTTCTGGTACTGGGTCAGGTCGCTGCTGTTCTGGCAGTACAGGTCGCCGATCTGGCTGATGGCCGAGACGCCCAGGCCGATCAGGTCGCAGTGGCCATGGGTGGTGTAGCCCTGGAAATTGCGTTGCAGGGTCGACTCTTCCTGGGCGATCGCCAGCTCATCGTCGGGCAGGGCGAAATGGTCCATGCCGATGTAGCGGTAGCCCGCGGCCGTCAGCTGTTCGATGGTGCGCTGCAGCATCTGCAGTTTTTCCGCCGGCTCCGGCAGCTCGTGGCTGTTGATCCGCCGTTGCGGCATGAAGCGCTCCGGCAGATGCGCGTAGTTGAACACCGAGAGCCGGTCCGGTTGCAGGTTGATGACTTCCTCGACGGTGCGGGCGAAGTTGTCCGGCGTCTGTTTTGGCAGGCCGTAGATCAGGTCGATGTTGATCGAGCGAAACTGCAGGGTGCGCGCCGCTTCGATCACCGCCCGGGTTTCTTCCAGGCTCTGCAGGCGATTGACCGCGCGCTGTACCGCCGGGTCGAGGTCCTGCAGGCCGATGCTGACGCGGTTGAAGCCCAGCTCGCGCAGCAGGCCCATGGTCGACCAGTCGGCTTCGCGGGGATCGATCTCGATGCCGTAGTCGCCCGAATCGTCGTCCAGCAGGTTGAAGTGCTGGCGCAGGTGGCTCATCAGCTGCCGCAGTTCATCGTGGCTGAGAAAGGTCGGGGTGCCGCCGCCGAAGTGCAGTTGCTCGACCTTTTGCCCGGGGTCGAGATGGCAGGCGATCAGCTGGATTTCCTGTTCCAGGCGCTGCAGGTAGGGCAGGGCGCGCCCGCGGTCCTTGGTGATGACCTTGTTGCAGGCGCAGTAATAGCAGATGTTCGCGCAGAACGGCACGTGCACGTACAGCGACAGCGGCCGTAGCGCCTTGCGGCTCTCGCGCAGGGTGTGGAGCAGGTCGAAGGTGCCCACCTGGCTGTGGAATTGCACAGCGGTGGGGTAGGAGGTGTAGCGCGGTCCCGCCAGGTCGTAACGGCGGATCAGATCGGTGTCCCAACGAATGGCGTCGAGCATGCGGGAATTCCCCCGGTAGGCAGGCAGTGTTCGCGAGTCTAGGGGGTTGGCGCCCGGGCCATCTTGATTTGCATCAAGGCTGGCGGGCGCGCGGAGCTTGTCATACGAGTCTTGCGTCGTCGCTGCCGAAGGCCGGAGGCAGCGGGAAGGGTTGCCTCAGTGCCCCATCAACCAATGCTGATGCGGACCGGGCAAGGTCCAGATGCCGAACAGGATCACCAGCAGGCCGCCGGCCATGCGCACGCTGCGCCGACGCAGCAGCGCGGTGACCCGTTCCGCTGCGAGCCCGGTCGCCAGCAGCACCGGCCAGGTACCCAGGCCGAAGGCCAGCATCAGCAAGGCGCTGTCGAGGGCATTGCCCTGGCTGGCGGACCACAGCAGGGTGCTGTAGACCAGGCCGCACGGCAGCCAGCCCCAGAGCGCGCCCAGCAGCAAGGCGCGTGGCAGGCTCGACACTGGCAGCAGGCGGTTGGCCACCGGCTGTATATGGCGCCATAGGCCGCGTCCGAGGCTTTCGATGCGGGTCAGGCCGCTCCACCAGCCGGCCAGGTACAGGCCCATGGCAATCAGCAGCAGGCCGGCCAGCACGCGCATGGCCATGGCCGCCGGGCTGCTGGCCACGGCCCAGCCGGCCAGGCCGATCAGCAGGCCCGCGGTGGCATAGCTGAGGATGCGCCCCAGGTTATAGGCCAGCAGCAGGCGAAAACGCCGGCTGCGCTGCTCCGGGGGAATGGCCAGGGTCAGGGCGCCCATCAGGCCGCCGCACATGCCCAGGCAGTGACCGCCGCCGAGCAGGCCGAGAATCACCGCGGAAACCAGCAGCGGTGCCAGCTCAAGCATGGGGCGGCGCCTGGTCTTTGTGTGGTGGCTGCTCGGCCGTCGGTTGGCCTTTGGCCTCATCGATCGCGGCGGTGTGCTTGGGGTCCTGGTCGTCGAACAGAATGCTGTGGGCGGGGCCGTCGAGGTCGTCGTACTGACCGCTGTCGACCGCCCAGAAGAAGATGTAGATGGCGATGGCCACGATCAGCAGCGCCGCCGGGATCATCACGTAGAGAGCTGGCATGGGTAGGCTCCATGCCCGCGCGGCTCAGGCCGGTAGCGGGCGGGTTTGGGTCGTGGCCTCGGCCTGGGGCTGGCCCGGCAGGCGAGTCAGGCGCAGGGCATTGAGCACCACGGTCAACGAACTGATGGACATGCCGATGGCGGCCCATACCGGAGTGATCCAGCCGAGGGCGGCGAACGGCAGCATGAGGCCATTGTACAGCCCGGCCCACAGCAGGTTCTCGATGATTATCCGACGCGTGCGGCGGGCCAGGCCGAAGGCCTGCACCAGCGCATCCAGGCGGTTGGACAGCAGCACCGCATCGGCGCTGGTCTTGGCCAGGTCGGTGGCCGAGCCCATGGCCACGCTGATATCGGCGGCGGCCAGCACCGGCACATCGTTGACCCCGTCGCCGAGCATCAGCACTTTGCGGCCCTGGCGATGCAGTTGTTGCAGCACCTGCAGCTTGTCGTCGGGACGCAGGCCGCCGCGGGCTTCGTCGATGCCCAGTTCGGCGGCGACGCTGGCGACCATCGGCGAGCTGTCGCCCGAGAGCAGCAGGGTGTTCCAGCCGCGCGCCTTGCAGGCGGCCAGCAGCGCCGGAGCATCGCTGCGCAGGCGATCGTCGAGGACCAGCCAGGCCAGCGGCCCTTGGCTATCGCCCAGCAGCAGCCATTGGCCGGCTTCGTCCGGCATCGCCGGGACCGCACAGGCGCTGAGCTCGCAGACGAAGGCGGGCTGGCCGATGCGCAGACGCTGTTCGCCCACCAGCCCTTCCAGGCCCAGCCCGGGCATGCTCAGCACTTCTTCCGCGGCCAGCGGCGCACGGCCGAAGGCTCGGGCAATCGGGTGTTCGGAGCGGTTTTCCAGGGCGGCGGCCAGGCCCAGGCACTGCTGGCTGTCGAGGTCGCCCACAGGAAGAATCGAGCGCAAGGCCAGGCGCCCCTCGGTGAGGGTGCCGGTCTTGTCGAAAATCACCGTGTCGATCTGGTTCAGGCCTTCGAGTACATGGCCGCGGGTCAGCAGCAGGCCGAGTTTGTGCAGGGTGCCGGTGGCAGCGGTGAGCGCGGTCGGGGTGGCCAGGGACAGCGCACAGGGGCAGGTGGCGACCAGCATGGCCAGGACGATCCAGAAGGCCCGGGAGGCGTCCAGCTGCCACCAGAGCAGGCCGATGGCGGCCGCGGCGATCAGGGAGAACAGCAGGAACCATTGGGCGGCGCGGTCGGCGATCTCCGCCAGGCGCGGTTTTTCCGCCTGGGCCCGGTCCAGCAGGCGGACGATGGCCGACAGGCGCGTGTCCTGACCCAGGGCCAGGACCTCCACGGTCAGCGCGCCCTCGACGTTGAGGGTGCCGGCGGTAACCGCATCGCCGATGTTGCGCGGTTGCGGCAGGTATTCACCGGTGAGCAGGGATTCGTCGATGCTCGACTGGCCATCGAGGATCTTGCCGTCGGCCGGCAGGATGGCGCCGGGATGCACCAGCACCTTGTCCCCCAAGCGCAGTTCGCTGAGCAGGATGCGTTCGCTCTGGCCGTCGGCGCCCAGGCGCAGGCATGAGGCCGGCAGCAGGTTCACCAGTTGTGCGGTGGCGGCGGCGGTGCGCTCGCGGGCACGGCGTTCCAGGTAGCGCCCGGCCAGCAGGAACAGGGCGAACATGCCCACGGCATCGAAGTACAGCTCGCCGACGCCAGTGATCGAGGTCCAGATCCCGGCGATGTAGGCGGCGCCAATTGCCAGCGACACGGAAACGTCCATGGTCAGGTGGCGGGTGCGCAGGTCGCGCAGGGCACCCTTGAAAAACGGCGCGCAGCTGTAGAACACGATCGGCGTGGTGAGAAACAGCGCGACCCAGCGCAGGATGGTGTGCAGCTCGGGGCTCAGGTCGATATTGAATTCCGGCCAGGTGGCCATGGTCGCCATCATCGCCTGGAACCACAGCAGCCCGGCCACGCCCAGTTGGCGCAGGGCCAGGCGGTTTTCACTGGCCAGTTGCTCGGCAGCACGGTCGGCCTGATAGGGGTGCGCGGCGTAGCCGATCAGGCGCAGCTCGCTGAGCACCTGGCTCAGTGGCAACTGGCTGTCGGCCCAGCGCACATGCAGGCGATGGTTGGACAGGTTCAGCCGCGCCTCGGCCACCGCCGGCAGGCTGCGCAGGTGTTTCTCGATCAGCCAGCCACAGGCGGCGCAGCTGATGCCTTCCATCAGCAGGGTGGTTTCGGCCAGCTCGCCCTCATGCCGGACGAAGGGTTGCTGCACGTCCGCCCGGTCGTACAGCGCCAGTTCGTCCACCAGTTGCACCGGCAGCGCCTCCGGGTTGGCCGAGGCTTCGCTGCGATGGCTGTAGTAGCTCTCCAGGCCGCCGGCGACTATGGCTTCGGCCACCGCCTGGCAGCCCGGGCAGCAGAACTCGCGGGGGGCGCCGAGCACGACGGCGGTGAAGCGGCTGCCGGCGGGAACGGGCAGGGCGCAGTGGTAGCAGGGCAGTGGCGTGGTCATCGCGGGTCTTTGTTCCAGGGGCGGACCTCATCGCCGGCAGGCCGCTGCCTGGGAAGCAGCAGCCTGCCGGCGATGTTCGGAGGGCGCTTACTTGTCCAGGTGTTCCGCACCTTGCAGCGGTTCGTCACCCAGCAGCAGGTCCTTGTCGTGGCTGACCTGTTCCTCTTCGAACATGCGCCAGGTCTTGTCGCCCTCGACACCCAGCAGTTCGACAAACCGGCGGCCATCGACCTTGTCGCTCAACTGGCCAATGTAGCGGCCTTGTTCGGTTTCGCTGCGGGCGAGGGTGATCTTGCGGTCTTTTTCCGGCTGGGTCGGCGAGATCAGGTTCAGCTCCAGGGTGGCGGGCGCGCTGTTGCCGCTCAGGCGCAGGTCGACTTCGCCGGTGAGGTCATCCAGATGCACACTGGCGCGCAGTTGCAGGGTCTGGGCCAGCAGCTCGCGGTCCAGGGAGCGGTTGATACCTTTGCCGGCCTCGTAGTAGTTGTCGTTGACCAGGTTGTCCGGGTTGTTCACCGCGATGGTCACCATGGACAGGGTCAAGGTCACCGAGCAGGCCAGGATGCCGATGATGATCCAGGGCCAGAGGTGCTTGTACCAGGGGCTTGTGGCGGTCGCTGCGGGCATGATGACTTCTCTTAACGAATTTGTGGGCCGATGAACCGGCTCTTGGCTTCAACGTGGACGCTTTCGTCGTCGGCGTCCTTGAGGATGAACTTCACCTCGTTGGTGCTCGACGGCAGTTGTTCCGGCGAGCTCGACAGCTCGACCGGCATGCTGACGATATCGCCGGCCGCCACCTTGATCTCGCGCCGGCCTTGCAGCTTGAGGTCCGGCAGGCCGGCGGCGTCCAGGACGTAGGTATGGTCGCGCTGGTCCTTGTTCATGATCTTCAGGCTGTAGACGTTCTCGATCCGGCCTTCGGCGTTCTCGCGATAGAGCACGCGGTCCTTGCTGACATCGAAGCCCACCAGCGAACGCATGAAGAAGGCCGTGACCAGCAGGCTGATCATCGCCAGCAGCACCAGTGCATAACCGATCAGGCGTGGACGCAGTTTATGGGTTTTCTGCCCGGACAGGTTGTGTTCGGTGGTGTAGCTGATCAGGCCGCGCGGGTAGTCCATCTTGTCCATGATGTTGTCGCAGGCATCGATACAGGCAGCGCAGCCGATGCATTCGATCTGCAGGCCGTCACGGATGTCGATGCCGGTCGGGCAGACCTGCACGCACATGGTGCAGTCGATGCAATCGCCCAGGCCCATGGCCTTGTAGTCGGCGCCTTTCTTACGCGGGCCGCGACCTTCGCCACGACGCGGGTCGTAGGAGACGATCAGGGTGTCCTTGTCGAACATCACGCTCTGGAAGCGGGCGTACGGGCACATGTAGATGCACACCTGTTCGCGCAGCCAGCCGGCGTTGCCATAGGTGGCGAGGGTGAAGAAGCCGACCCAGAAATACGACCAGCCATCGGCCTGGCCGGTGAAGAAGTCGATGACCAGCTCGCGGATCGGCGAGAAGTAACCGACGAAGGTCATGCCGGTGACGAAGCCGATCAGCAGCCAGAGGCTGTGCTTGCTGAACTTGCGCAGCAATTTGTTGGCGCTCATCGGCGCCTTGTCGAGCTTGATGCGCTGGTTGCGGTCGCCTTCGGTGACCTTCTCGCACCACATGAAGATCCAGGTCCAGACGCTTTGCGGGCAGGTATAGCCGCACCAGACGCGCCCGGCATACACGGTGATGAAGAACAGGCCGAAGGCGGCGATGATCAAAAGCCCGGACAGCAGGATGAAATCCTGGGGCCAGAAGGTGGCGCCGAAAATGAAGAACTTGCGCTCCGGCAGGTTCCACCAGACAGCCTGGTGGCCGCCCCAGTTGAGCCACACCGTACCGAAATACAGCAGGAACAGGGCCGCACCGCCAACCATCCGCAAGTTGCGGAAGAGGCCGGTGAAAGCGCGTGTGTAGATTTTTTCCCGAGAGGCGTAGAGGTCTACGCTGTTGTTCGAATTCTTGGCAGGAGGGGTGACGTCATGTACCGGAATCTGGTTGCTCATCATTGCATCCCACGGCAGTGGAGAAATGCCCCGGTCAGTACGTGCCGACCGCGATCAAGTAGGGGTGTTGCAGTGGCGCAATGATACGCCTGTCGCTCTAGCTCAAGGGTGCGACCTTTGGTCGCGTTGGGGGAAATCAAATGATGGTGTAATGACTTGAATCAATTGACTTGTGAATTATGGACGCTTTTCGCCGCGACCGCGTTCAATCGTTCCACGGGTTGAGCAGTTGCACACCGCTGGACTGGAAGTCGGCGATGTTGCGGGTAACGACTGTCAGCCCATGTTCCAGGGCGGTCGCCGCAATCAGGGCATCGCATTCATTACTGCGATCAGGAACGTGCAATCGGGCGCAGCGCATCGCGACAGCATGGTCAATGGCCAGTATTCGTCCGTTGAAAGCGGGCATCACGTGCAGTTCCAGCCAGGCACGCAGCAGCGCCCCTTGGGTGCGATCGCGGCGTTCCAATCGCAGGATGCCGGTTTCCAGTTCCAATAACGTAATGACTGACAAAAACAGGCTGGTTGGCGCCACGGTCTGAGCCCAGGCCACTACCTTGCGATCAGTGTTGGGCTTACGTAATTCGGACACGACGTTGGTATCGAGCAAAAACATCAGGACAGATCGATCTCGCGAGGAATGATGGTTGCGCGCTCTGTTTCGAAATCGATTTCAGGCGCTTCAGGCATGACCAGCATGTCGACGATGCTGGTGTTCAGGCCGCTCAGTTTTTCGTAGTCCTCAATGCTTAGCAGCACATGGGCGGGCCTGCCACGGTCGGTGATGATGACCGGGCCGTTTCTTGAGGCTTTTTTGGCACCACTTGTGTCCTGATTGAATTCGCGACTGGAGATGGTGGTGGTAGGCATCGTCATACCCTCGACAAAAATTTCATGTAGCAACGTTACTACTCTTGGCGGGGAGGCGGCAATCTCAAGCGGGGGCAGAGCGACGGACGTGAGGGGAGAGGAAAATAAAAAGGCCCCGCCAATGGACATTGGCGGGGCCTTTTCTGTTACCCGAAGGTGTCTGCCTTACTCGGCGTCCGCCGGCTTGTCACTGTGGGACAGGCTGTAGACGTAAGCGGCCAGCAGGTGAACCTTGTCGTTGCCTTGCAGCTGTTCCTGGGCAGGCATCTGGCCCTGACGGCCGTAACGGATGGTCTGCTGCAGTTGGGCGAAGCTCGAGCCGTAGATGAACGCGCCCGGGTGGGTCAGGTCAGGCGCGCCCATGGCTGGGGTGCCTTTACCGGCCGGACCGTGGCACGCCACGCAGTTGGCGGCGAAGATCTTCTGGCCGTTGGCCGGGTCGGCCTTGGCACTTTCCGGCAGCTTGCGGCCATCGAGGTTGGTCAGCACGTAGGCGGCCACATCGCTGACGCCTTGTTCGCCGATGACTTCGGCCCAGGCCGGCATCACCGCGTGACGACCGCCCATGATGGTGGTCTTGATGGTCTCCGGCTCGCCGCCCCAGCGCCAGTCGGCGTCGGTCAGGTTCGGGAAGCCATAGGCGCCCTTGGCGTCGGAACCGTGGCACACCGAGCAGTTGGAGGCGAACAGGCGGCCACCCATCTTCAGGGCTTGCGGGTCCTTGGCGACTTCTTCGATCGGCATGGAGGCGAACTTGGCGAAGATCGGACCGAACTTGGCGTCCGACTTGGCCATTTCCTTTTCCCACTCGTGCACGCCGGTCCAGCCGGTCTGGCCGTTGGCGAAGGGGGTCTGCTTTTCGGTGTCCAGGTAGTTGTAGCCTGGCAGCAGGCCTTTCCAGTTACCCAGGCCCGGGTAGAGCACCAGGTAACCCAGGGCGAAGACGATGGTGCCGACGAACAACATGAACCACCATTTCGGCAGCGGGTTGTCGTACTCCTCGATCCCGTCGAAGGAGTGGCCGACCGTCTCGTCGGTCTGCTCGGCGCGCTGGCCCTTGCGGGTCGACAGCAGCAGCCAGGTCAGGGCGAAAATGGTACCCAGACTGAGGACTGTGACGTACAGACTCCAGAACGTAGTCATTCTTTGTTACTCCTAGAAGCTTGCTCGACGTGCTTGATGGCTTCGGGATCATCCGCGAACGGCAGCAAGGTCGCGTCTTCGAACTCGGACTTGCGCTTGGGGCTGAATACCCACAGCGCCAGGCCGATGAAGGCCACCATCACCACTACGGTGCCCAGGCCACGAATCATCCCGATATCCATCTAAATCACCGTTTGCTTTTGATGATGGTGCCCAGGCCTTGCAGATAGGCCACCAGCGCGTCCATTTCGGTTTTGCCCTTCACGGCATCCTTGGCACCGGCGATGTCTTCGTCGGTGTAAGGGACGCCGAGCGTGCGCAAGACTTCCATTTTTTTCGCGGTGTCTTTGCCGTCGAGCTTGTTTTCTACGAGGAACGGGTAAGCCGGCATTTTCGACTCGGGTACAACGTTGCGCGGGTTGTACAAGTGCGCACGCTGCCAGTCATCGGAGTAACGACCACCGACGCGGGCCAGGTCCGGACCGGTACGCTTGGAACCCCACAGGAATGGGTGGTCCCAGACGCTTTCGCCGGCGACCGAGTAGTGGCCGTAGCGTTCGGTTTCGGCACGGAACGGACGGATCATCTGCGAGTGGCAGCCGACACAACCGTTGGCGATATAGACGTCGCGGCCTTCCAGTTCCAGCGCGGTGCGCGGCTTCATGCCTTCCACCGGCTTGTTGGTGACGTCCTGGAAGAACAGCGGGACGATCTGGGTCAGGCCGCCGATGCTGACGGCGATGACCATGAAGAAGGCCAGCAGGCCGATATTCTTCTCTACTGCTTCATGCTTCATCAGTGAGCTCCAACTACAGAGATCTGAGCGGCGGCTTCAGCTTCAGCCGGGTTCGAGGCGCGAACGGTGCGGAACACGTTGTACGCCATGAACAGCATGCCGGCGGCAAAGAACGCACCGCCCAGGGCGCGCACGATGAAACCAGGGTGGCTGGCCTGCAGGGCTTCGACGAAGGAGTAGGTGAGGGTGCCGTCATCGTTGATTGCACGCCACATCAGGCCCTGGGTGATGCCGTTGACCCACATCGAGGCGATGTAGAGCACGGTGCCGATGGTTGCCAGCCAGAAGTGGGTGTTGATCAGGCCGATGCTGTGCATCTGCTGGCGACCGAAGACTTTCGGGATCATGTGGTACAGGGCGCCGATGGAGATCATCGCTACCCAGCCCAGAGCGCCGGCGTGTACGTGGCCGATGGTCCAGTCGGTGTAGTGCGACAGCGAGTTGACGGTCTTGATCGCCATCATCGGACCTTCGAAGGTCGACATGCCGTAGAACGCCAGGGACACCACCAGGAACCGCAGGATCGGGTCGGTGCGCAGCTTATGCCAGGCGCCCGAGAGGGTCATCATGCCGTTGATCATGCCGCCCCAGCTTGGCGCCAGCAGGATGATCGACATGGCCATGCCCAGGGACTGCGCCCAGTCCGGCAGCGCGGTGTAGTGCAGGTGGTGCGGACCGGCCCAGATGTACAGGGTGATCAGCGCCCAGAAGTGCACGATCGACAGACGATAGGAGTAGATCGGACGCTCGGCCTGCTTGGGCACGAAGTAGTACATCATCCCCAGGAAGCCGGTGGTCAGGAAGAAGCCCACGGCGTTGTGGCCGTACCACCACTGGATCATGGCGTCGGTCGCGCCCGAGTAGGCCGAGTAGGACTTGAAGAAGCTGACCGGCAGGGAAGCGTGGTTGACGATGTGCAGCATCGCGGTGACCACGATGAAGGCACCGTAGAACCAGTTACCCACGTAGATGTGCTTGGTCTTGCGCTTGACAATGGTGCCGAAGAACACCAGACCGTAGGTGACCCAGACGATGGCCAGCAGGATAGCCAGGGGCCATTCCAGTTCCGCGTATTCCTTGGTGGTGGTGTAACCCAGCGGCAAGGTAACGATCGCGCCGACGATCACGGCTTGCCAACCCCAGAAGGTGAAGGCCGCCAGGCTGTCGGAAATCAGTCGCGTTTGGCAGGTTCGCTGCACGACGTAGTAAGAAGTGGCAAACAACGCACATCCACCGAAGGCGAAAATCACCAGGTTGGTGTGCAGCGGGCGCAGGCGTCCAAAGGTCGTCCATGGCAGACCGAAGTTCAACTCCGGCCAGACCAGTTGCGAGGCGATGAAGACACCGAGCCCCATGCCAAGGATCCCCCAGACCACCGTCATGATGGCGAACTGGCGGACTACCTTATAGTTATAAGCAGTCGGACTGATTGCTGTGCTCATTCTAAGGTTCCACGGTTTGGGTGTTTTATTAGGAGTAAAAATCGGCCGCAAGTATGGAGAAAGCAGGGGGTCATTGCAACGCGCCATGACCTGGGTCAATGCTTTCAAAAGCTGATTCTGCGGCCTTTCCATGCGCGGAGTAAGGACAAAATCGGCCCAGGACAAAATGTCGCAGCGGATGAAAAAGGCGAGGGGTACAGGTCAGTTGTAACCGGGTGTGTGGAAAGCCATTGAACGAGCGACAGACGGTAAGTGGCACGACAGCCGGTATACACCAGCCTTTGCGGCCTGTCCTCGAACGATGGCTTCGAATGGAACGGCTACTTCTGGTCTGTGACCGGCCATTGCCAGTCCACTGCGAAGCAGCTTAGACCTGAATCCGGAGAGTGGAAAGGCAGAGGGTAGAGAGGGTGCGACACTTGGTCGCGCAGAGGCAGGGAACTGCCGCATCGAGCGATGCGGCAGTGGGTGGAGCGGCTATTGCTCGCTTGGGGTCTCGGTCTGCGGCTGGCTGGCCGCGTTGTGGGACAGGCTGTAGACGTAGGCCGCGAGCAGCTGCACCTTGTCGTTGCCCAGCAGTTCGCTCTGCGCCGGCATGTGGCCCTGGCGACCATGGCGAATGGTCTGTTGCAGCTGGGTCAGGCTGGTGCCGTAGATGAAGCCCGCCGGTTGCGTCAGGTTCGGCGCGCCCATGATTTCCGTGCCCTGGCCGTTGGCGCCGTGACAGGCGACGCAAGTAGTGCTGAACGCCTGCTTGCCGGCGACCAGGTCGGCGCTGCTGTCGGCGGGCAACGGCAGGCCGGCGAGTTCGTGACGCACATAGGCCGCGACGTTCTTCACCCCGTCCTCGCCCAGCACTTCACCCCAGGCCGGCATGGCCGCCATGCGACCGCCCATGATGGTGGCCTTGATGGTGTCGGCGTTGCCGCCCCAGCGCCAGTTGTTGTCGGCCAGGTTAGGGAAGCCGAACGCTCCCTTGGCATCCGAGCCGTGGCACACCGAGCAGTTGGAAGCGAACAGGCGTCCGCCCATTTTCAGCGCCTGCGGATCCTTGGCCACTTCTTCCACGGGCATGGCGGCGAACTTGGCGAAGATCGGGCCGAACTTGGCGTCTGCCTTGTCCATTTCCTTTTCCCACTCGTGCACACCGGTCCAGCCATTCTCATAGCCGGGCAGGATGCCTTTCCAGTTGCCCAGGCCCGGGTAGAGGATCAGGTAGCCGACGGAAAACACCAGGGTGCCGGCGAACAGCATGAACCACCACTGCGGCAGCGGGTTGTCGTACTCCTCGATGCCGTCGAAGCTGTGGCCCATGGTCTGGTCGACGCTGCCCTTGGTCTCGCCCTTGCGCGTGCCGATCAACAGCCAGGTCAGGCCGATCAGGCTGCCTATGGTCAGTACGCAGATGTACGTACTCCAGAAGGTGGTCATGGCCGAATGCTCCTTGTCGCGTGCTCTTCGGATTGAGCGTCATCAGATGGATTGCCGTGCACTTGCGGCGAAGGTTCGTCGGCGAAGGGCAGCAGGCGTGCCTGGGCGAACTCCGGGTTGCGCTTGGCGTTGAAGACCCAGATCGACAGGCCGATGAAGGCAATCATCACCACCAGCGTGCCGAGCCCGCGGATCATGCCGCTATCGAGTTCAAGAACCATGGCTCACCTCTTGCTCTTGATCGCAGTGCCAAGCACTTGCAGGTAGGCGACCAGGGCATCCATCTCGGTCTTGCCCTTGAGGGAGGCGACGGCACCGGCGATATCGTCGTCGTTGTACGGCACGCCGAGGGTGCGCATGGCGCGCAGCTTGGTCTCGGTGTGGCTGCTGTCGACCTGTTGGGTGACCAGCCATGGGTAGGCCGGCATCTTCGACTCGGGCACCACGTTGCGTGGGTTGTACAGGTGCGCGCGGTGCCAGTCGTCGGAGTAGCGGGCGCCGACCCGGGCCAGGTCCGGACCGGTACGCTTGGAACCCCACAGGAACGGGTGGTCCCAGACGCTTTCACCGGCGACCGAGTAGTGGCCGTAGCGTTCGGTCTCGGCGCGGAACGGGCGGATCATCTGCGAGTGGCAACCGACGCAGCCTTCGCGGATGTAGATGTCGCGGCCTTCCAGCTGCAGGGCGGTGTAGGGCTTCATGCCTTCCACCGGCTTGTTGGTGACGTCCTGGAAGAACAGCGGGACGATCTGGGTCAGACCGCCGATGCTCACGGCAAATACCATCAGCAGCATCAGCAGGCCGACGTTTTTCTCGATGACTTCGTGTTTCATGGCGGACTCCTCAGGCCATCTGCGCAGCGGCGGTGATTTCGGCAGGCTGGGCCGCGCGCACGGTGCGCCAGGTGTTGTAGGCCATCAGCAACATGCCGAAGAGGAAGATCGCGCCACCGACCAGCCGCACGATGAAGCCTGGGTGGCTGGCCACCAGGGTTTCGACGAAGGAGTAGGTCAGTGTCCCGTCTTCGTTGACCGCGCGCCACATCAGGCCCTGGGCGATGCCGTTGACCCACATCGAGGCGATGTAGAGCACGGTGCCGATGGTGGCGAGCCAGAAGTGCGCGTTGATCAGGCCGATGCTGTGCATCTGCTGGCGACCGAAGACTTTCGGGATCATGTGGTACAGCGCGCCGATGGAAATCATCGCCACCCAGCCCAGGGCGCCGGCGTGGACGTGGCCGATGGTCCAGTCGGTGTAGTGGGAGAGGGCGTTGACGGTCTTGATCGCCATCATCGGACCTTCGAAGGTCGACATGCCGTAGAACGCCAGGGACACCACCAGGAACCGCAGGATCGGGTCGCTGCGCAACTTATGCCAGGCACCCGACAGAGTCATCATGCCGTTGATCATGCCGCCCCAGCTCGGTGCGAGGAGGATCAGCGACATCACCATGCCCAGGGACTGCGCCCAGTCCGGCAGCGCGGTGTAATGCAGGTGGTGCGGGCCGGCCCAGATGTACAGGGTGATCAGCGCCCAGAAGTGCACGATGGACAGGCGATAGGAATACACCGGACGCTCGGCCTGCTTGGGTACGAAGTAGTACATCATCCCCAGGAAACCCGCGGTCAGGAAGAAGCCCACCGCGTTGTGGCCGTACCACCATTGCACCATGGCGTCGGTCGCACCGGCATACACCGAGTAGGACTTGGTCAGGCTGACGGGCAGTTCCAGGTTGTTGACGATGTGCAGGATGGCCACGGTGATGATGAAACCGCCGAAGAACCAGTTGCCGACGTAGATGTGCTTGGTGTTGCGCTTCATCACCGTGCCGAAGAACACGATGGCGTACGCCACCCAGACGATGGTGATGAGGATGTCGATCGGCCATTCCAGCTCGGCGTATTCCTTGGAGCTGGTGTAGCCCAGCGGCAGGCTGATGGCCGCCAGGAGGATTACCAGCTGCCAGCCCCAGAAGCAGAACGCGGCGATTTTCGGCGCGAACAGCTGGGTCTGGCAGGTGCGTTGCACCGAGTAGAAGGAGCTGGCGAACAAGGCGCAGCCGCCAAAGGCGAAGATCACCGCGTTGGTGTGCAACGGGCGCAGGCGACCGAAACTGGTCCAGGGCAGGTTGAAGTTGAGTTCGGGCCAGACCAACTGGGCAGCGAGAAAAACCCCGAGCCCCATGCCGACGATGCCCCACACCACCGTCATAATGGCGAATTGGCGGACCACCTTGTAGTTGTAGGCGGTACTGATAGAAGTGTTCATGGTTCCCCATCCACGGTTCAGCTGAAGTGAAAGCGACTGCGCACGGCAAGGCGCGCTCACTTCTTCTGGAGTTATAGGCAGACTAAAAGCGAGGTAAGCATGGGCAAACGGCAAGGGGCTGTTATTGACGGGGATCAATGGGTGCAGTGCGTGCGGGAACGGGGCTGGCTCTGGGATGTCGCGCAGCAGTCGCTGGCCGGCGAACCGCTGACCCTGATCTTGGCCCATGGCGCCGGCGCGCCGATGGACAGCGCTTTCATGAGCGATATGGCCGCACGCCTTGCGGCGCATGGGGTCAACGTCCTGCGCTTCGAGTTTCCCTACATGGCCCAGCGTCGCCTTGATGGTGGCAAACGGCCGCCTAACCCGGCGCCGAAGCTGCTGGAGTGCTGGCGCGAGGTGTATGCCCAGGTGCGACCTCATGTCGCTGGGCGGTTGGCCATTGGCGGCAAGTCCATGGGCGGGCGCATGGCCAGTTTGCTCGCCGACGAGCTGGGCGCCGATGCGCTGGTGTGCCTGGGGTATCCGTTTTATGCCGCCGGCAAGCCGGAGAAACCGCGGGTCGCCCACCTGGCCGAATTGCGCACCACGACCCTGATCGTCCAGGGCGAGCGCGATGCCCTCGGCAACCGGGCGGCGGTCGAAGCCTATGCGCTGGCGCCGGCTATCGAGCTGTTCTGGCTGGCGGCGGCCGACCATGACCTGAAACCGCTCAAGGCCTCAGGCTTCACCCATGAGCAGCACCTGGAAGCGGCGGCGCAGAAAGTTGCCGAGGTCTTGCGCCAGTTGAATGGCTGAACGCTTTTTTGACTGTAGGAGCGAAGCTTGCTCGCGATTGTTTTTCAAGGCGACAACGGTGGCGGCTGCCAAGCTCCATCGCGAGCAAGCTTCGCCCCTACAGATACAGAAGACGCGCGTGGTGCTGGAAAACAGGCAATAAAAAACCCGGAAGGCGAACCTTCCGGGTTTTTTGTCTGGTTTCGGCTTAGCGGTTGAAGCGTTCGACCAACGAGTACTGGGTGTTGGCGGTGCGGGTCAGCTCTTCGCTGAGTTGCGCCGAATGCTGCGCCTGCTCCGAGGTCTGGTCGGCCAGCTGGGCAATGGTGCTGATGTTGCGGCTGATCTCCTCGGCCACGGCGCTTTGCTCTTCGGTGGCGGCGGCGATCTGGGTGGTCATGTCGGTGATGTTGGCCACCGCTTCGCTGATGCCCACCAGCGCCTGGTCGGCTTCCAGCACCCGGGCCACGCCTTCCTCGGCCTGACGGTGTCCGGCGTCCATGGTCTGCACCGCCGTGCTGGCGGTTTGCTGGAGCTTGGCGATCAGGGTGTGGATCTGCCCGGTGGATTCGCTGGTGCGTTGCGCCAGTTGGCGAACCTCGTCGGCCACCACCGCGAAGCCGCGGCCCATTTCCCCGGCGCGAGCCGCTTCGATGGCCGCGTTCAGCGCCAGCAGGTTGGTCTGGTCGGCGATGCCCTTGATCACATCGACCACGCCACCGATTTCGTCGCTGTCCTTGGCCAGTTGGGTCACGGTCAGGCCGGTTTCGCCCACCACCACCGACAGGCGCTGGATCGCTTCGCGGGTTTCCCCGGCGATGTCGCGTCCGCGCCCGGTGAGGCGGTTGGCTTCCTGGGTGGCATCGGCGGTGCGCTGCACGTGGCTGGCCACTTCCTGGGTGGTGGCGGCCATCTGGTTGACCGCGGTGGCCACCTGTTCGGTTTCCACGCGCTGGCGTTCCAGGCCGCTGGAGCTGTTGTGCGCCAGGGTGTCGGACTGCCGCGCCTGCTCGTTGAGGTGCTCGGCGGTATCCTGCAGGCGGGTCAGGCAGGTTTTCAGGCGGGCTTCCTGGCTGAGGATCGACATCTCCAGGCGCGCCTGGGCGCCACGGCTGTCGGTGTACATCTGGGCGATCAGCGGGTCGGAGGTGGTCTGCTCGGCCAGGCGCAGCAAACGCTTGAGGCCGCGCTGTTGCCAGCTCAGCCCGAGCAGGCCGAGCGGCACGCAAAGGCCGGCGGCGAGGGCAAAGCCCCAGGAAGAGTTGAGCCAGGCGCCAATCAGGAAGCTCAGCTGGCTGATCAGGATGAATGGCAGCCAGTCCTGAAGTATCGGCAGCCATTTGTCGCGTTTCGGAATGGCCGACTTGCCCTGGTTGATGCGTTGGTAAAGCGCTTCGGCGCGGCGGATCTGCTCGGCGGTGGGCTTGACCCGCACCGACTCGTAGCCGACCACTTGCTGGCCTTCGAAGACCGGTGTCACGTAGGCGTTGACCCAGTAGTGGTCACCGGTCTTGCAGCGATTCTTGACAATGCCCATCCATGGCAAGCCTTGTTTCAGGGTGGCCCACATGTGCGCGAACACCGCGGCCGGGACGTCGGGGTGACGGACCAGGTTGTGCGGTGCGCGGACCAGTTCCTCACGAGAAAACCCGCTGATTTCAACGAAGGCATCGTTGCAGTAGGTGATCACGCCTTTGGCATCGGTGGTGGAGATCAACCGTTGCTGAGTCGGAAAGGTACGTTCGCGCTGGGTGACGGGCTGGTTGTTACGCATGGTTTTTCTATCCGCAAGGCTTTGATAGGTTGTCGGCGGCCTTCGCCAATTATTGAGGTTTTTTTCAGTAATTTGAGAAGTGCCTCATTGACAGAGGCCTTATTTTGCAAGCAGGGGCGAGGGGGCGCGGCGAAGCCGAGGCCCGTCCAGGGAGCCCCGGCCTGGCCAGGGTCACCCCGCGAGCATCGGGTAGGTGAACAGCCCGAAGTGCAGCAGGTTCAAGCCGAAATGGGTGGCCACCGCGGCGCCCAGGCCGCCAAAACGGTAGGCCAGGCCGTAGCCGACCCCGGCGATGCTCGCCAGCAGCCACCATTGCCAGCCGGCGCCCACATGCACCAGGCCGAACAGCAGGGCCGCGCACATCAGTGCCAGGTTTTCACCATAGGGCAGGTGCTTGAGGCGACGGCTCAGGCCGCCCTGGATGTAGCCACGGAACAGCGCTTCTTCCACCAGGGTGACCAGCAGCAGGTTGTTCAGCACCCACAGCCAGGCCTGGTCCGGCCATTTCGGCGCCCAACTGATGATGCCCAGCAACACCGCTCCGCCCAGGGCCGCCAGGGCGGTCAGGGTCAAGGCCAGGGCAGTGGTATAGAGGGACAGGCGCAGCGAGCGGCGCCCGATGATCCAGGGGCAGACCAGCAACAGCCAGAAGCCGATCAGCGGCTTGTCCTGGTTCAGGTACATGGAAAACGGCACGGCATCGGCGGTGAAGCGTTGCGGGCCGATCGCCCGGCCATTGTAGAAACCGGGGAGCCAGTGCATGGCCAGCGCCAGGGCCAGCACCACGAACAGGCCGTGTCCCAGGTAGCGCGCGTAAGGGCTTTTCTGCTGGCGCACGGCAAAGCCCGCGCACAGCAGCAAGGCGACGGAAACCGCCGCCAGCAGGCCCAGTTGGCCGTAGCTCAGGGCCAGGGCGTAACCAATGGAGAGAAGTGCCAGGTACATCCATGGCAGAACAGTCATGTGAAATCCTTGTTGCGAAAAGAATGGAATCAGCCGCTCGCGCAACCTGCGTCGGCGGTTACTGGATAGAACGAGCGGGCGGCCAGTATAACGAGGCGCGGGCGATGAATAAGTGAAACAAAAACACCGCCCGTAGGCGGTGTTGGTGTTGCGGCATGGCGTTACGCGGCGATCAGTTGCCGCAGGACGTAGTGCAGGATCCCGCCGGACTTGAAGTATTCCACTTCGTTCAGGGTGTCGATGCGGCACAGCACCTCGACCTTTTCCTGGCTGCCATCCTCGCGGGTGATCACCAGGGTCAGGTTCATCCGCGGCGTCAGCTCGACACCGGTCAGGCCCTGGATATCCAGGGTTTCCTTGCCGGTGAGGTTCAGGCTCTTGCGGTTCTGGTCAAGCTTGAACTGCAGCGGCAGCACGCCCATGCCCACCAGGTTGGAGCGGTGGATGCGCTCGAAGCTCTCGGCGATCACCGCCTTGACCCCCAGCAGGTTGGTGCCCTTGGCGGCCCAGTCGCGGCTGGAGCCGGTGCCGTATTCCTGGCCGGCAATCACCACCAGCGGTGTAGCCGATTGCTGGTACAGCATGGCCGCGTCATAGATCGCCAGTTTCTCGCCGGTGGGGATGTAGATCGTGTTGCCGCCTTCTTCGCCGCCGAGCATTTCGTTGCGGATGCGGATGTTGGCGAAGGTGCCGCGCATCATCACCTGGTGGTTGCCGCGACGCGAGCCGTAGGAGTTGAAGTCCCGCGGTTCCACGCCCTGCTCGCGCAGGTAGCGGCCGGCCGGGCTGTCGGCCTTGATGTTGCCGGCCGGGGAAATGTGGTCGGTGGTCACCGAGTCGCCCAGCAGCGCCAGGACCCGCGCGCCCTCGATATCCTTGATCACCGGCAGCGGGCCGGCGATGTCGTCGAAGAAGGGTGGATGCTGGATATAGGTGGAATCCGCCTGCCACACGTAGGTCGCGGCCTGCGGTACTTCGATGGCTTGCCACTGGGCATCGCCGGCGAACACCTCGGCGTATTCCTTGTGGAACATCCGGGTGTTGACCTGGGTGACGGCCTCGGCGATTTCCTGGCTGCTCGGCCAAATGTCGCGCAGGTAGACCGGCTTGCCGTCCTTGCCTTCGCCCAGCGGTTCGCTGCTGATATCGATGCGCACGCTGCCGGCCAGGGCATAGGCCACCACCAGCGGCGGCGAGGCCAGCCAGTTGGTTTTCACCAGCGGGTGCACCCGGCCTTCGAAGTTGCGGTTGCCGGACAGCACCGAGGCGACGGTCAGGTCGGCTTTCTGGATGGCTTTCTCGATCGGCTCCGGCAAGGGGCCGGAGTTGCCGATGCAGGTGGTGCAGCCGTAACCCACCAGGTCGAAGCCGAGGGCGTCGAGGTATTGGGTCAACCCGGCGGCCTTGTAGTAGTCGGTGACCACTTTCGAACCCGGCGCCAGCGAACTCTTCACCCAGGGCTTGCGCTTGAGGCCTTTTTCCACAGCCTTTTTCGCCACCAGGCCGGCGGCCATCATCACGCTGGGGTTGGAGGTGTTGGTACAGGAGGTAATGGCGGCGATCACCACCGCACCGTTTTTCAGGCGGTAGGTCTGACCATTGTGGGCGTAATCGACTTCGCCTATCAGGTCGGCGCTGCCCACGGCCACGCCGCCACCGCCTTCGCTTTCCAGGCGGCCTTCTTCCTTGCTGGTGGGCTTGAACTGCAGATCGAGAAAGTCGGTGAAGGCCTGGCCGACGTTGGGCAGGGAGACCCGGTCCTGCGGCCGCTTCGGCCCGGCCAGGCTGGCTTCCACCGTGCCCATGTCCAGCGCCAGGCTGTCGGTGAATACCGGCTCCTTGCCTGGCAGGCGCCACAGGCCCTGGATCTTGCTGTAGGCCTCCACCAGTTTCACCACAGCGTCCGGGCGGCCGGACAGGCGCAGGTATTCCAGGGTGACGTCATCCACCGGGAAGAAGCCGCAGGTGGCGCCGTATTCCGGGGCCATGTTGGCGATGGTGGCGCGGTCGGCCAGCGGCAAGTCGGCCAGGCCGTCGCCATAGAACTCGACGAATTTGCCGACCACGCCTTTCTTGCGCAGCATCTGGGTGACGGTCAGCACCAGGTCGGTGGCGGTGATGCCTTCCTTGAGCTTGCCGGTCAGTTTGAAACCTATGACTTCCGGGATCAGCATCGACACCGGCTGGCCGAGCATCGCCGCCTCGGCCTCGATGCCGCCGACGCCCCAGCCGAGTACGCCGAGGCCGTTGATCATGGTGGTGTGGGAGTCGGTGCCGACCAGGGTGTCGGGGAAGGCATAGGTGCGGCCGTCTTCGTCCTTGGTCCAGACCGTACGGCCCAGGTATTCCAGGTTGACCTGGTGACAGATCCCGGTGCCCGGTGGCACCACGCTGAAGTTGTCGAAGGCGTTCTGGCCCCAGCGCAGGAAGGCATAACGCTCGCCGTTGCGCTGCATTTCAATGTCGACGTTCTGTTCGAAGGCGGTGTTGCTGCCGAACTTGTCGACCATCACCGAGTGGTCGATTACCAGGTCCACCGGTGACAGCGGGTTGATGCGTTGCGGGTCGCCGCCGGCCTTGGCCATGGCCGCGCGCATGGCCGCCAGGTCGACCACCGCCGGCACGCCGGTGAAGTCTTGCATCAGCACCCGCGCCGGGCGGTACTGGATCTCGCGATCCGAGCGGCGCTCCTTGAGCCAGGCGGCGAGGGCCTTGAGGTCGGCGCCGGTGACGGTCTTTTCGTCTTCCCAGCGCAGCAGGTTTTCCAGCAGGACTTTCAACGACATCGGCAGTTTGTCGAGATCGCCAAGGCGCTTGGCGGCTTCCGGCAGGCTGAAGTAGTGGTAGGTCTTGTCGTCGATTTTTAATGTTTTAAGGGTTTTCAGGCTATCGAGGGACGGCATTGAATCACTCCTTTTGGTCCGCACGGCTACGGACCTGACGGGACGGGCAGAGCTCTTAACCTAGCCCTGTTTTCAGTAGCTGGCTAATAACTGGACTCTATGGACAAGTCCAAGGTTCCGAACTCGGCTATCATGCGCCGGTTTTCGTGACAGGCTTTGCGCGCACTTCGGGCAGGTTTGCGCATGATTCATTGCCCATTGCCCAGGAGATTCGATGAACACCCTCTTTATGCACTGCCGGCCGGGCTTCGAAGGCGAAGTCTGTTCCGAGATCGCCGACCATGCCGCGCGCCTGAACGTGGCCGGGTACGCCAAGGCCAAGCCGAGCACCGCCTGTGCCGAGTTTGTGTGCAGCGGGGAAGACGGCGCCGAGCGCCTGATGCGCGAGCTGCGTTTCGCCGAGCTGATCTTCCCGCGGCAATGGGCGCGGGGCGTCTTCGTCGATCTGCCGGAAACCGACCGCATCAGCGTGATCCTGGCCCACCTGGCGAGCTTCCCGACCTGCGGCAGCCTGTGGCTGGAAGTGCTGGATACCAATGACGGCAAGGAGCTGTCGAACTTCTGCAAGAAATTCGAAGCACCGCTGCGCAAGGCCCTGACGGCGGCCGGCAAGCTGGTGGACGATGCCGGCAAGCCGCGTTTGCTGCTGACCTTCAAAAGCGGCCGCGAGGTGTTTGTCGGCCTGGCGGACGCAGGCAATTCGGCCATGTGGCCGATGGGCATTCCGCGCCTGAAGTTCCCCCGTGAGGCGCCTAGCCGTTCGACCCTGAAGCTGGAGGAGGCCTGGCACCATTTCATTCCTCGCGATCAGTGGGACGAGCGTCTGCACGGCGACATGACTGGCGTCGACCTGGGCGCCGCCCCGGGTGGCTGGACCTGGCAACTGGTCAACCGCGGCATGCTGGTCACCGCTGTCGATAACGGGCCTATGGCCGAAAGCCTGATGGACACCGGCCTGGTGCAGCACCTGATGGCCGACGGTTTCACCTTCAAGCCCAAGCAGCCGGTGGACTGGATGGTCTGCGACATCGTCGAGAAGCCGGCGCGCAACGCGGCCTTGCTGGAAACCTGGATCGGTGAGGGCCACTGCCGCGAAGCGGTGGTCAACCTGAAGCTGCCGATGAAGCAGCGTTACGCGGAAGTGAAGCGCTTGCTCGAGCGGATCGAGGACGGCTTCAAGGCCCGCGGCATTCGTGTGGCCATTGGCTGCAAGCAGCTGTACCACGACCGCGAAGAAGTGACCTGCCACCTGCGCCGGCTGGATGAAAAGAAGCCCAAGGCCCGTTGATCGTGGTTGCGGCGCAATGCCACAGATAGCGTCGATGCCGGCATTGCGCGACAATGCCGGCCAGTTTCAGGAGTGAGTTATGAGTCAAATCATCGATACGCCGGTCGACGGCACGCTGGACGCCACCGGGCTCAATTGCCCGGAGCCGGTCATGATGCTGCACCAGCATATTCGTGACCTGCAGCCCGGCGGCCTGCTCAAGGTGATCGCCACCGATCCCTCGACCCGCCGCGACATCCCCAAGTTCTGCGTATTCCTCGACCATGAGCTGGTCGCCCAGCAGGAAGAGGCCGGTACCTATCTGTACTGGATTCGCAAGAAGTCCGGTTAAGCCACCGCCTGGCTGATGCGGATCCGCTTGCGCGCGCTGCGCGCCAGGCGGATCGACAGCATCAGCGCCGCGCAACTCAGGCCGGCGATCAAGCCTTCCCACAACCCGCTCGGGCCGCTGGCAGGGCCGAACCAGTCGGTCAGCCCCAGCACATACCCCACCGGCAAACCGATGCCCCAATAGGCGAGCAGCGTCAGGACCATGGTCACCCGGGTGTCCTGGTAGCCACGCAGCGCACCGGCGCAGATCACCTGGATCGCGTCGGAGAATTGGTAGAGCGCGGCATACACGATCAACATCGCCGCCACCTGGATCACCGCGGTGTCCGGAGTGTAGATCGAGGCGATGGACTCACGCAGCAGCAGGATCAGGCTCGCGGAGAACAGGGCGAAGGCCAGCGCCGCGCCCAGGCCGACGCCGGCGGCGAAGCGTGCCTGATGCGGGTTGCCGGCGCCCAGGGCCTGGCCGACCCGCACCGTGACCGCCATGCCCAGGGAATACGGAATCATGAACAGCAGGGAACTGATGTTGAGGGCGATCTGGTGCCCGGCCACCACCGTGGCGCCGAGGCTGCCGATCAGCAGGGCGATCACTGCGAAGATGCTCGATTCGGCAAACACCGCGATGCCGATCGGCAGGCCGACGCTCAGCAAACGCTTGATCACCGCCCATTGCGGCCAGTCGAAACGCTTGAACAGCTGGCTGCTCTGGTAGGCCGGGGCCCAGCGGGTCCAACCCGCCATGGCCAGCATCATCGCCCACATCACGATGGCCGTGGCCCAGCCGCAACCGACGCCGCCCATGGCCGGCACGCCGAGGTGGCCATAAATGAACACGTAGTTGATGGGGATGTTCAGGGCCAGGCCGAACAGGCCGATGACCATGCTTGGCCGGGTGCGGCCCAGGGCATCGCTGCAGCAACGCAGCACGTAATACAGCGCCACCGCCGGCAGGCCGCTGGCGATGCCGTGCAGGTATTCCATGCAGGGGCCGATCAGCGTCGGGTCGACCTTCATCAGGTGCAGCACCGGCTCGGCACTGACCAGAATCAGGCTGGCGCTCAGGCCGACCGCCAGGGCCAGCCACAGCGCCTGGCGCACGATCGGGCCGATCTCGCCATAGGTGCCGGCGCCAACCCGCTGGGCCACCTTGGGCGTGGTGGCCAGCAGGGTGCCGGTCATCAACAGGAACACCGGGATCCAGATCGAGTTACCCAGCGCCACCGCCGCCAGGTCCCGTGGGCTGACCCGTCCGGCCATCACCGCATCGACGAAGCCCATGGCCGTGGTCGCCAGCTGCGCGATCATGATCGGCAAGGCCAGGGCCAGCAGGCTGCGCAGTTCAAGGCGCACCCGGGCCGGGCGGTTGAGGGAAGTGGCGGGAGTATTGATCACGGAATTCACAGGCGAAGCGTCCACAGGGTTGATGCGCAGGGCGGCGTATTCTACGCATTGACGGATGAGTCAGGAAAAAACCTCTGTTGTCGATTTGTAAGTGCCGGCGGCGGTTGACGGAGTGGATTGCTCGCTGGCCGAAAATGGCCTTCTACGCCTAAACTGCGGCACCGCGAAAGGAGCCTGCCATGCTGATTGTTGCCGACGAAAATATTCCCCTGCTCGATGCCTTTTTTGCCGGCTTCGGCGAGATCCGCCGTTTCCCGGGGCGGGCCATCGACCGCGCCGCCATCGAGGGCGCCGATGTGCTGCTGGTGCGTTCGGTGACCCAGGTCAGCCGCGCCTTGCTCGAAGGTAGCCAGGTGCGGTTTGTCGGTACCTGCACCATTGGCACCGATCACCTGGACCTCGAGTATTTCCAGGAGGCGGGCATTCGCTGGTCCAGCGCGCCAGGCTGTAATGCGCGCGGGGTGGTCGACTATGTGCTGGGCAGCCTGCTGACCCTGGCGGAAATCGAAGGCGCCGACCTGACGCAACGCACTTACGGCGTGGTGGGCGCGGGCGAGGTCGGTGGACGGCTGATCGAGGTGCTGCGCGGCCTGGGCTGGAAGGTCCTGGTCTGCGACCCGCCACGGCAGGTGGCGGAAGGTGGCGACTACGTCAGCCTGGAACAGATCCTCGCCCAGTGCGATGTCATCAGCCTGCACACCCCCTTGACCAAGGCCGGCGAGCTGCCGACCTGGCACCTGCTGGACAAGCAGCGCCTGCGGCAACTGCGCCCCGGTGCCTGGCTGATCAACGCCAGCCGTGGCGCGGTGGTGGATAACACTGCCCTGCGTGAAGTGCTGCTCGAGCGTGAGGACTTGCAGGCGGTGCTGGATGTCTGGGAGGGCGAGCCCCAGGTCGACGTGGCCCTGGCCGAGCTGTGCGTACTGGCTACGCCGCACATCGCCGGTTACAGCCTCGATGGTCGGCAGCGCGGGACGGCGCAGATCTATCAGGCGCTGTGCGATTACCTTGGGCAGCCGCAAGCGATTCATTTGCGCGACCTGCTGCCCCGGCCATGGTTGTCGGAGGTGAGCCTCGATGCCCATAGCGACCCGGCCTGGTCCCTGGCGATGATCTGCCGAGCGGTCTACGACCCGCGGCGCGACGATGCGGATTTCCGCCGCAGCCTGGTGGGCAGCGTGGCCGAGCAGCGCGCGGCCTTCGATGCGTTGCGCAAGGGTTATCCGCCGCGCCGTGAAATCGATGGGTTGGCCGTGCGCATCCAGGGCGAAGCGCCAGGCTTGCAGCAGATCGTCTCGGCCTTGGGCGCGGTGTCGGTTCGCTGAAGGCTCGAACCCAGTCGTTTGTGACGGAGCGACAAGGAATCCGGCAGGCATAAAAAACCCGGCTTCAGGGCCGGGTCAAGAGGACGTGAGGCTATGTGTCAATCTTGCTGCGCAGGCTTGACCAGTCGCTTTTCCAGTTCGCGGCAGGCGTTCTGGATCATGTCTTCGGTGATCGGTACTTCGCGACCCTGGGCGTCGATGATGGCGCATCCCAGAGACTGGTCGGGGTGGGTACGAATCACTTCAATCTTGTCATTGCTGCTGTTTTGCAAGGACATGGCCTGTCTCCTCATCAGGTTGTGCGCTTACTTTAAAACCGCCAGGTGACCAAGCTGTGACAACTCCCTGCAAGGTCCCACTACGGCGTTTTCTATCCGGGGAGTCCTCAGTCCAACAGAAATGTCTGTGGACTTCCACTCGGACCTTAGACCAATAGCATCTAGGCTCTAGTGTTGGCGGACATAATTAACCTGACTCATTTTGATTTACCCAAGTTCCAGGAAATGCAGGTTCCAAGAAACAGTTTCCAGGAAAATCGGTTCCGACAAACAGCGCTCAACCTCATCGCCTTGCTGGGTCACGCGGCGGTGAATGGGGCGGGGCCGTTCCCAGGTGTGCTCCCGGATGAACTTCATGCTTTCTTCGCGTCAACGCCGGGCGATTCGCCTGGCCAGTCGTTTCATCGCGCCTTATCGCTGGCAGGCCCTGGGGGCGTTGCTGGCGCTGGTGGTGACCGCGGGCATCACCTTGTCCATGGGGCAGGGCATCCGCCTGTTGGTGGACCGGGGCTTCATGACCGGGTCGCCGGATTTGCTCAACCAGTCCATCGGCCTGTTTCTGTTATTGGTGCTGGGGCTGGCGGTGGGGACGTTCGTGCGTTTCTACCTGGTGTCATGGATTGGCGAGCGTTGCGTGGCGGACATCCGTCGGCAGGTGTTCAACCATCTGATCTACCTGCACCCGGGGTTCTATGAGAACAATCGCAGCTCGGAGATCCAGTCGCGGCTGACCGCCGATACCACCTTGCTGCAATCGGTGATCGGCTCGTCGCTCTCGCTGTTTTTGCGTAATGCGCTGATGGTCATCGGCGGCATCGTGCTGCTGTTTGTCACCAACCCCAAGCTCACCAGCATCGTGGTGATCGCCTTGCCCCTGGTGTTGGCGCCGATCCTGATTTTCGGCCGCCGGGTGCGCAGCCTGTCGCGCTTGAGCCAGGACCGTATTGCCGATGTCGGCAGCTACGTGGCGGAAACCCTGGGCCAGATCAAGACCGTCCAGGCCTATAACCACCAGCCCCAGGATGAGCAACGCTTTGCCCAGACGGTGGAAGAGGCGTTCAACACCGCGCGCCGGCGTATCGTCCAGCGCGCCTGGCTGATCACCCTGGTGATCGTGCTGGTGCTGGGAGCGGTCGGGGTGATGCTCTGGGTCGGCGGCATGGATGTGATCGCCGGGCGTATTTCCAGTGGCGAGCTGGCGGCCTTTGTCTTCTACAGCCTGATCGTCGGCAGTGCCTTCGGCACCTTGAGCGAGGTGATCGGCGAGCTGCAACGGGCCGCCGGCGCGGCGGAGCGGATTGCCGAGTTGCTGCGTTCGGAAAACCTGATCCAGCCGCCGAGCGACGGCCCGGCCAGCTTGCCCGAGCGGGTGCGGGGCGAGCTGGTGCTGGAGAACTTGCGCTTCTCTTATCCGTCGCGTCCGGACAGTTACGCCGTCGATGGCTTGAGCCTGACTATCCACGAGGGGGAAACCCTGGCGCTGGTCGGGCCGTCGGGGGCGGGCAAGTCGACCCTCTACGATCTGCTGCTGCGCTTCTACGACCCGGAGCAGGGGCGCATCCTGCTCGATGGCGTGCCCTTGACCCAGCTCGACCCGCAGGATGTGCGTCGCTGTTTTGCCCTGGTGTCGCAAAGCCCGGCGCTGTTCTTCGGCAGCATCGAGGAGAACATTCGTTATGGCAAACCCTCGGCCACCGCGGAGCAGGTCAGGGAGGCGGCAAGGATCGCCTACGCCCATGACTTCATCGAGAACATGCCCGAGGGTTACCGGACCCATCTCGGCGACGCGGGGCTGGGACTGTCCGGCGGCCAGCGCCAGCGCCTGGCGATTGCCCGGGCGCTGCTGGTGGATGCGCCGATCCTGTTGCTGGATGAAGCCACCAGCGCCCTGGATGCCCAGAGCGAGCATTTGATCCAGCAAGCCTTGCCGAGCCTGATGAAGAATCGCACCACCCTGGTGATCGCCCATCGCCTGGCCACGGTGAAAAACGCCGACCGGATCGCGGTGATGGATCAGGGCCGGCTGGTGGCGGTGGGCACCCATCAGGAGCTGATCGCCAGCAATCCACTGTATGCGCGCCTGGCAGCCTTGCAGTTCAGCGATGGCCAGTCTGTGTCCTGACCTTGCGCTGGAAACGAAAATGCCCGCATCGCTGCGGGCATTTTTATGAGGCGTTATCGCTTACTGATCGTCGAAATACCGCTCATGCCAATCCACCAGTGGTTGTGGCGAATTGAGCTTCTGGCCGTAGATCACCGAATAGGACAGCACGTTCTGCACGTACTGGCGGGTTTCGTCGAACGGAATGCTCTCCACCCAGACGTCGAAGCTCAGGTGGTCGGCGCCACGGAGCCATTGGCGCACGCGTCCGGGGCCGGCGTTGTAGGCGGCGGAGGCGAGCACCCGGTTGCCGTTGAACTGGCTGTGCACCTGGCTCAGGTAGGCGGCGCCGAGCTGGATGTTCTTGTCCGGGTTCAGCACTTGTTGTGGCGAGGCCAGCGGGATGCTGAACTTGCGTGCGGTTTCCTTCGCGGTGCCGGGCATCAGTTGCATCAGACCGGCCGCGCCGACGCCTGAACGAGCGTCGTCCATGAACGCGCTTTCCTGGCGGGTGATCGCGAAGACCCAGCTCGAGTGCAGGCCACGGACCTTGGCTTCGCGTACCAGGGTGTCGCGGTGGGCCATCGGGAAACGGATGTCCAGGTCGTCCCAGTACTTCGCCTGGCTGATGGTGCGAATGGCCGGGAAGTACCATTTCAGGTCATAGGCCAGCTTGGCCTGGGCGACCATTTCGTCACGGTTGAAATGACGGCTGACGTGGTACCACTCACGCCGGCCATCGACGATCTGGCCACGGGCATGAAACTCCAGGGCGCGCCGCACGCCGGGCGTATTGCGCACCTTGTTGATCACTTGCTGGCTGAGCACCAGCGGTTTGTTGTTCAGCTGATAAGGCAGTTGGGTACGGTCGGCCGCGAGGAAACCATAGAAGTCGCGCTCGTTGGCCAAGCCTTTGTAGAGGGTCTGGGCCTGGGGGTTCTGCGGTTGGGCCAGTTCCAGGCTGCGCGCTTGCCAGTAGCGCCAGCGGTTGGTGGTCGCCAGGTCCTGGGGCAGCTTGCGGGTCAGTTGGTAGGCGTCTTCCCAGCGAGCCAGACGCAACAGCAGGCGCAGGCGCCATTCGGAAACCGTGTTGTCGCGCAACTCGGGATCGTATTTGGTCATCACTTCAAGGCCTCGGCTGTCGAAGCGCCGGGCCAGGGTCAGGCCGATTTCCCGGGCGATCGCCACTTTTTCGTCACGGGAGAAATGCATGCTGCTGGCATAACCGTCGAGCAGGGCCATGGCCCTGTCCGGATCCTGGCGGGCCAGGCGGCGCAGACCCAGGCCGACCACGTCGGACATGGCTTCGCTGGCTGGAGTGAAGCGCGACGGCTGGCTGAGCAGTTCGGGCTTCTGGGCAACGTCTACTAGCAGCCGGCCCTGAGGGGCGAGGGTGGTCATGCTGTTGACCAGGCTATTGGCCAGCGGATAGTTGCGGGCCTCGGCGGCCAGCTTGGCGCGCTGCCAGCGCTTCTGTTCGGTCAATTGGCCTTCGGCGGCCCACTGGGCGAACAGCGCGTCGCAGGTGGCGGGCAGGGATTTGCCGCTGAGCCAGAGCTTGTCGGTGGCGGCGTAACCTTCGGCCTTGAGGTTGTGGCCCAGCTGGTATTGCGCGTTCAGGCAGTCCAGCTCGGTGAAGTTGAGCTTGGGGTCGTAATACTTGACGAAGGTGGCCCAGTCGCCGCGTTCGGCCAGCCAGCGCAACCAGCGCAGTTTCATCCAGTTGGCCTGGGGCAGGTCGCCGTGTTCACGGAGAAACTTTTCGATCTCGGCGTTGCTGGCGGTCTTTAGCCGGGCGGTCAGTTCGTCATAGGCCAGATAGGGCTCGAGCGGGTAGTCGGCCAGGACCTGGCTGTAGCGGAAATACGGACCGGAGTCGCCCTTGGCCAGGGCGCGCTTGGCTTCATCGTAATATTGACGCTGGAGTGAGAGGTCCGCGGCCTGAGCGGTGTGCACGGCAGAGGCAGAAAGAAGCAGGCAGGATAAAACGCTGAAAAGGCGACTGCGCATGAGACATCCGGGCAGAGAAATCATGACAAGTGCCGACAATGCCAACACTGATTATTCCCTAGCTTAGCCTTTTGCCAGCAGCGGGTGAAAGCTTTGCCGGCCTCTTGTCGCCAGTTCGCTGCAAATGTTGTTCAGGGTGCTTCAGGAGTGAAAATGCCGGCCTTCTGAGGCCTCAACTCAGGTAGAATGCGCGCCCGGTTTTTGGAGAAGCTCATGACCCTGCTCAAATTCAGCGATGTGTCCCTTGCGTTCGGCGCTATGCCGTTGTTGGACAAGGTGTCCTGGCAGATCGCCCGTGGTGAGCGGGTGTGCATCATCGGCCGCAACGGCACTGGCAAATCCAGCATGCTGAAGCTGGTCAAGGGCGATCAGAAGCCCGACGACGGTTCCGTATGGCGCGCGCCCGGTCTGAAAATCGGCGAATTGCCGCAGGAATTGCCGGTGGCCGACGAGCGGACGGTGTTCGACGTGGTCGCCCAGGGCCTCGATGGCGTTGGCGAATTACTGGCGCAGTATCACCACCTGAGCCAGAACATCGTCACCGATGCCGATCTGGAAAAGCTCATGCACGTCCAGCATGACCTCGAAGCCCGTGATGGCTGGCGCTTGCAGACCCTGGTGGACAGCACCCTGAGCCGCCTGCAGTTGCCGGCCGACAAGACCCTCGCCGAGTTGTCCGGTGGCTGGCGTCGTCGCGTCCTGCTGGCCCAGGCCCTGGTGTCCGAGCCGGACCTGCTGCTGCTCGACGAACCGACCAACCACCTGGATATCGGCGCCATCGCCTGGCTGGAAGAAGCCCTGAAGGACTTCCAGGGCGCCGTCCTCTTTATTACCCACGACCGTTCCTTCCTGCAGAACCTGGCGACCCGGATTCTCGAGCTGGACCGTGGTGGGCTGATCGACTGGAACGGCGACTACGCCAGCTTCCTGGTGCACAAGGAGGCCGTGCTGGCGGCTGAAGAGACGGCCAACGCGCTGTTCGACAAGCGCCTGGCCCAGGAAGAAGTCTGGATTCGCCAAGGCATCAAGGCCCGCCGTACCCGTAACGAAGGCCGCGTGCGTGCCCTCAAGGCCCTGCGTGTCGAGCGCAGCGAGCGTCGCGAGCGTACCGGCAAGGCCAATATCCAGCTGGAAACCGCCGACAAGTCCGGCAAGCAGGTCATGGTGCTTGAAGACGTGAGCTTCGCTCATCCGGGCGGTCCGTTCCTGGTCAAGAATTTCTCCATGGTCCTGCAGCGCGGCGACCGTATCGGCCTGCTGGGCGCCAACGGTACCGGCAAGACCACGCTGCTCAAACTGATGCTGGGCGGCCTGGTGCCGAGCAGCGGCAAGGTGGAGGAGGGGACGCGTATCGACGTGGCCTACTTCGACCAACTGCGTCACCAGCTGGACCTGGAAAAGACCGTGATCGACAACGTCGCCGAAGGTCGCGACTTTATCGATATCGATGGCCAGAGCCGCCACGTGCTCAGCTACCTGGGGGATTTCCTGTTCAGCCCGCAGCGTGCCCGCACGCCGGTCAAGGCGCTGTCCGGTGGCGAGCGTGCTCGCTTGTTGCTGGCCAAGCTGTTCAGCAAACCGGCCAACCTGCTGGTGCTCGACGAACCGACCAACGACCTGGACGTGGAAACCCTCGAGCTGCTGGAAGAAGTGCTGCTGACCTTCCAGGGCACCGTGCTGATGGTCAGCCACGACCGGGCATTCCTCGATAACGTGGTGACCAGCACCCTGGTGTTCGAAGGTGAAGGCAAGGTTCGCGAATACGTCGGCGGTTATCAGGATTGGTTGCGCCAAGGCGGTTCGCCACGCCTGCTGGGCGTGACCGAGAACAAGTCGGGCAAGGCCGAGCTGAACTCGGCGGTGGTTGCGCCTGTGGCGGCGGCACCTGCCGCGGCACAGGAAGCACCTGCGGTCAAGAAGAAGCTCAGCTACAAGTTGCAGCGCGAGCTCGAGGCGTTGCCTGGCCAGATCGAAGCCATGGAGCAGCAGATCGCCAGCGTGGAAGCGGAAATGGCCGACGCTGGCTTCTATCAGCGTCCTGCGGCCGAGACCACGGCGGTCATCGCCCAGTTGGAACAGCTCAATGCTGAACTGGATGTGATGGTCGAGCGTTGGGCCGAGCTGGATGCCTGAGTGACCTGGCGGCAATAAAAAAGCCCGACATTCATGTCGGGCTTTTTGCAGGGCCGGTGCGGGCGGAGAATTCCGCCGGCGGGCTCAGCGTTTGACCAGGTGCACGGCCAGCACGTCGCAAGGGGCGCCGTGCAGCACGTCGTTGGCGGTCGAGCCCAGCAGCAGCGCCAGGCCGTGCCGGCCATGGCTGCCGACCACGATCAGGTCGCATTCCTGTTCCTTGGCCAGATGATGGATTTCCTGGCGTGGCTGGCCATAGGTCAGGTGGCTGTATTCCTTGGACAGCTCAGGGTATTTGGTGATGAGGCGATCGAGGCGTTCCTTGGCCTGGTCGAACTGCTGCTGTTGCAATTGGGACAGGTCCATCGGTACGTCGCCGCCGAACGCCATGGCCATCGGCTCGACGATATGCACCAGGGACAATTTGGCGCTGTTGCTGACCGACAGCTCGCGAGCCCGGTGGATAACAGGATCGCACTCTTCGGTTAGATCTACGGCGACCAGAATATGGTGGTAGGGCATGAGGTGCTCCTCCTGAGGATTGCAATAGCTTCAAGTATGGCTGGTTTCAAGCGGATTGGTTCCGACCTGGATCAATCGGCTCATCAAGAATCGGGAGTACAGATATGACGGTCTGGATAGTGGTGTCAATCCTCGCGGTGGTGTTGAGCCCGCTGGCATGGCTGCGCCCGTCGCGCCGCCAGAGCGGGCAGATCGCCCTGCGCATGGAGGCGCGCCGCATGGGCCTGGGCATGCAACTGGCGCCTCAGGAGTGGCCGCACTGGATGGATCCGCAGCCTCCAAGCCCCTGTGCGCAATACCATCGGCCGCGGCGCGGCACACAACCGGCCTGCTGGGCCTACTGGCAAAGTGCGTCGGGCGTGTGGGTCAACCAATGGCGGGAAGCCTGTGCGGATCCTGCCTTGCTCGAGCACTTTCGCACGCTGCCGGCCAACGTGTTCAAGGTCGAGGCCGACCGGCAGATGATCGTCTTGTATTGGGGCGAACGTGGCGAAGCCAGTGTTTTGCAAGACATTGCCGCGGTGCTCAAGGCGCTGGCGTGAAGCATGACCTGCGCCGCAATGGCACAGGTTATTGAAAGGCAGGCAATAAAAAGCCCGACAAGGTCGGGCTGGGTTGGCCAGGCAGGCCGGTAAATCCTTTCTGATCCCCTGGTTCTGAGCGGCGGGGGATGAGAGTTGTCGCTGATCTTACGCCTGGTTTTCGGCCAGGCATCCATATTTTTGCTCCAGGATTGTGCCAGCGTAGCCGCGAATCGGTTATGGGGGCGACGTATTAGGGCGACTTTTCTAAAGATTGATTCTATGAATGTCCTGAGATGAGCAGGCTTGTTGATGGTGCGTGCCCGTCTGGAATGACTAAGAAGTCGCGTTTCAAACAACCTTTTGGGCGATTGACAATTGTCGGATTTTGCCTGAATGTGGCGTACCCAAATCAAACGGGCGTATGAATTGAGCGTTTGTATTACCAGACGGCTCTTCCAGAATCCCGACTATCGCGTTGGCGGGTGTGCCTGGCGGATTGGCGTAGCATCGATGGAAACGTCGTTGCCGAGTCAGAAGTTAGCGTCCGACGTGTACTGTTCAGCTTCCATATCGTGGAGATCAGTTGATGATTTACGAAGGTAAAGCCATCACGGTTAAGGCTCTTGAAAGTGGCATCGTCGAATTGAATTTCGACCTCAAGGGTGAGTCCGTCAACAAGTTCAACCGTCTTACCCTGAACGAATTGCGTTCGGCCGTGGACGCCATCAAGGCAGATGCGTCGGTCAAGGGTGTGATCGTCAGCAGTGGCAAGGACGTCTTCATCGTCGGCGCCGACATCACCGAATTTGTCGACAACTTCAAGCTGCCGGATGCAGAGCTTGTCGCAGGCAACCTCGAAGCCAACAAGATTTTCAGCGATTTCGAAGACCTCAACGTTCCGACCGTTGCCGCGATCAATGGCATCGCGCTGGGCGGCGGTCTGGAAATGTGCCTGGCAGCTGACTATCGCGTCATGTCCTCCAGCGCCAAGATCGGCCTGCCGGAAGTCAAGCTGGGCATCTACCCGGGCTTCGGCGGTACCGTTCGCCTGCCACGCATCATCGGTGCCGACAACGCCATCGAATGGATTGCCGCCGGCAAGGAAAACCGTGCTGAAGACGCACTGAAAGTCGGTGCGGTCGACGCTGTCGTCGCTCCGGAAAAACTGCATGAAGCGGCCCTGGCCACCGTCAAGCGCGCCATCTCCGGCGAGTTCGACTACAAGGCCAAGCGTCAGCCGAAGCTGGAAAAGCTCAAGCTCAACGCCATCGAACAGATGATGTCCTTCGAAACCGCCAAGGGTTTTGTCGCCGGCCAGGCTGGCCCGAACTACCCGGCGCCGGTCGAAGCCATCAAGACCATCCAGAAAGCCGCCAACTTCGGTCGTGACAAGGCGCTGGAAGTCGAGGCAACAGGCTTCGTCAAACTGGCCAAGACCTCTGCTGCGCAGAGCCTGATCGGCCTGTTCCTGAATGACCAGGAACTGAAGAAAAAGGCCAAGGCCTACGACGAAATCGCCCACGATGTGAAGCAGGCCGCCGTACTCGGTGCCGGCATCATGGGGGGCGGAATCGCCTACCAGTCGGCGTCCAAAGGCACGCCGATCCTGATGAAAGACATCAACGAACACGGTATCGAGCAAGGCCTGGCGGAAGCCGCCAAGCTGCTGGTCGGCCGTGTCGATAAAGGTCGCATGACCGCGGCGAAGATGGCCGAAGTGCTCAACGGCATTCGTCCAACGCTGTCCTACGGTGACTTCGGCCACGTCGACCTGGTGGTCGAGGCGGTCGTCGAGAACCCTAAGGTCAAGCAAGCGGTTCTGGCCGAAGTCGAAGACCAGGTCAAGGAGGACACTATCCTCGCTTCGAACACCTCGACCATTTCCATCAGCCTGCTGGCCAAGGCCCTCAAGCGTCCGGAAAACTTCGTCGGCATGCACTTCTTCAACCCGGTGCACATGATGCCGCTGGTCGAAGTCATCCGTGGCGAGAAGTCCAGCGAGCTGGCCGTGGCCACCACCGTTGCCTACGCCAAGAAAATGGGCAAGAACCCGATCGTGGTCAACGACTGCCCGGGCTTCCTGGTCAACCGCGTGCTGTTCCCGTACTTCGGCGGTTTCGCCAAGCTGGTCAGCGCCGGCGTGGACTTCGTGCGCATCGACAAGGTCATGGAAAAATTCGGCTGGCCGATGGGCCCGGCGTACCTGATGGACGTGGTCGGTATCGACACCGGTCACCACGGTCGTGACGTGATGGCCGAAGGTTTCCCGGATCGTATGAAAGACGACCGTCGTTCGGCTATCGATGTGCTCTACGAAGCCAAGCGCCTGGGTCAGAAGAACGGCAAGGGTTTCTACGCCTACGAGGCCGACAAGAAAGGCAAGCAGAAGAAGGTGGCCGACCCGTCGGTGCTGGAAGTGCTCAAGCCTATCGTGTACGAGCAGCGTGAAGTCACTGACGAGGATATCGTCAACTGGATGATGATCCCGCTGTGCCTGGAAACCGTTCGTTGCCTGGAAGACGGCATCGTCGAAACCGCGGCCGAAGCCGACATGGGCCTGGTATACGGTATTGGTTTCCCTCCATTCCGTGGTGGTGCGCTGCGCTACATCGACTCGATCGGTGTTGCCGAGTTCGTTGCCCTGGCCGACCAGTACGCCGATCTGGGCGCGCTGTACCACCCGACCGCGAAGCTGCGCGAGATGGCCAAGAACGGCCAGAGCTTCTTCGGTTAAGCGCCCCCTACTAGAGCGAGAGTGAATATATGAGCTTGAATCCTAGAGACGTCGTGATTGTCGACTTCGGTCGTACTCCGATGGGCCGCTCCAAGGGCGGCATGCACCGCAACACCCGCGCCGAAGACATGTCGGCGCACCTGATCAGCAAATTGCTGGAACGCAACGCCAAGGTCGATCCGGCGGAAGTCGAGGACGTGATCTGGGGCTGTGTGAACCAGACCCTGGAGCAGGGCTGGAACATCGCGCGCATGGCGTCGCTGATGACCCAGATCCCGCACACCTCGGCCGGCCAGACCGTCAGCCGTCTGTGTGGCTCGTCGATGAGCGCGCTGCACACCGCCGCGCAGGCGATCATGACCGGCAACGGTGACGTCTTCGTGGTGGGTGGCGTCGAGCACATGGGCCACGTGAGCATGATGCATGGCGTCGACCCGAACCCGCACATGTCCCTGTACGCGGCGAAAGCCTCGGGCATGATGGGCCTGACCGCCGAGATGCTCGGCAAGATGCACGGCATTACCCGTGAGCAACAGGATGCCTTTGGCCTGCGCTCCCACCAACTCGCCCACAAGGCGACGGTGGAAGGCAAGTTCAAGGACGAAATCATCCCGATGCAGGGTTACGACGAGAACGGTTTCCTGAAACTGTTCGACTACGACGAAACCATTCGTCCCGAGACCACCCTGGAAAGCCTGGCGGCCCTCAAGCCGGCCTTCAATCCGAAGGGCGGCACCGTGACGGCCGGTACTTCGTCGCAGATCACCGACGGTGCTTCGTGCATGATCGTGATGTCGGCGCAGCGTGCCCAGGACCTGGGTATCCAGCCGCTGGCGGTGATCCGCTCGATGGCGGTGGCGGGTGTGGATCCGGCGATCATGGGCTATGGTCCAGTACCGGCCACGCAGAAAGCACTGAAGCGCGCGGGCCTGGGAATCACCGATATCGACTTCTTCGAGCTCAACGAAGCTTTCGCGGCGCAGGCTCTGCCGGTGCTGAAAGATTTGAAAGTGCTCGACAAGATGAACGAGAAGGTTAACCTGCACGGCGGCGCGATCGCCCTGGGTCACCCATTCGGCTGTTCCGGTGCGCGTATCTCCGGCACCTTGCTCAATGTCATGAAGCAGAATGGCGGCACCTTTGGCGTGTCCACCATGTGCATTGGCCTTGGCCAGGGCATTGCCACTGTCTTCGAACGCGTTTAAGCGTTGCGTTGATGGAAGCCGGGGCCCAGTGCCCCGGTTTTTGTTTTTCTGAAGATTTATTATTTTTTATTTTGCACGAGGGCCAGAACATGCAATTACAACCCGGGCTCTATCAGCATTACAAGGGACCGCAGTACCGCGTTTTCAGCGTGGCGCGGCATTCCGAGACGGAAGAGGAAGTAGTGTTCTATCAAGCCCTGTATGGCGATTACGGCTTTTGGGTGCGCCCCTTGAGCATGTTCCTGGAGTCGGTCGAGGTTGACGGCGAGCAGGTGCCACGCTTTGCTTTGGTGCAGGCCGAACCCAGTCTTTTTTCGCAGCCTTAAGCTGAGGTCGCGCAGAACCCTGCGCTTGACCTCACCTTGTTGCCACTATATATAGCGGTGCCGCGTCAGGCGCCAACCGCCTCTCACTTCTCGAATTCAGGAATTTTCCGATCCATGGGCAAATCGCTGGTCATTGTGGAATCCCCGGCTAAGGCCAAGACCATCAACAAGTACTTGGGTAACCAATACGTGGTGAAGTCGAGTATCGGCCATATCCGAGACCTGCCCACCAGTGGTTCGGCGAGCGCCGCCAAAGAGCCTGCCGCCAAGCGTGGCAAGGCGGCTGCTGGTGAAGCACCGGCGCTGTCGGCCAAGGAGAAGGCGCGCAAGCAGCTGGTCTCGCGCATGGGAGTCGATCCGGACCACGGCTGGAAAGCCAAGTATGAGATCCTTCCAGGCAAGGAAAAAGTCATCGAAGAGCTGCGCCGGCTCGCCAAGGATGCTGACACCATCTATCTCGCAACGGACTTGGACCGCGAAGGGGAGGCCATTGCCTGGCACCTGCGGGAAGCCATTGGTGGGGATGACAGCCGCTACAAGCGCGTGGTGTTCAACGAAATCACCAAGAAGGCGATCCAGGAAGCCTTCTCCCAGCCGGGCGAGCTGGATATCGATCGGGTCAACGCTCAGCAGGCGCGTCGTTTCCTCGACCGCGTGGTGGGTTACATGGTCTCGCCGCTGCTGTGGGCGAAAATCGCCCGTGGCCTGTCTGCCGGTCGCGTGCAATCGGTGGCGGTGAAGCTGGTGGTGGAGCGTGAGCGCGAAATTCGTGCCTTCATCCCTGAAGAGTACTGGGAAGTTCATGCCGACCTCGGCACCGCCAAGGGCGCCAATGTGCGCTTCGAAGTGGCGCGGGAAAACGGCGAGGCCTTCAAGCCGCTGAACGAAGCCCAGGCCATGGCGGCGCTGGAGAAGCTCAAGGCGTCGACCTACACCATCGCCAAGCGCGAAGACAAACCGACCAGCAGCAAGCCGTCGGCCCCCTTCATTACTTCCACCCTGCAGCAGGCCGCGAGCAACCGCCTGGGCTTCGGGGTGAAGAAAACCATGATGATGGCCCAGCGTCTGTATGAAGCCGGCTACATCACTTATATGCGTACCGACTCGACCAACCTCTCGGCTGATGCCCTGACGATGGCGCGGACCTATATCGAAGAAGAGTTCGGCAACAAATACCTGCCGTCCTCGCCGAACTTCTACAGCAGCAAGGAAGGGGCCCAGGAGGCGCACGAAGCGATTCGTCCGTCCGACGTGAACACCCATCCAAGCAAGCTGTCGGGCATGGAGCGTGACGCCGAGCGGCTCTACGAGCTGATCTGGCGCCAGTTCGTGGCCTGCCAGATGCTGCCGGCGCAATACCTGTCGACCACCGTCAGCGTCGCCGCTGGCGGCTTCGAGCTGCGTGCCAAGGGCCGCATCCTCAAGTTCGACGGTTACACCCGGGTCATGCCGCAGATGAGCAAGCCGGGCGATGATGATGTCCTGCCGGACATGGCGCAGGGCGATGTGCTGAAACTGATCAAGCTCGATCCGAGCCAGCACTTCACCAAGCCGCCGGCGCGTTACTCCGAAGCCAGCCTGGTCAAGGAAATGGAAAAACGTGGCATCGGTCGTCCTTCGACCTACGCGGCGATCATTTCCACCATCCAGGATCGCGGCTACGTGGCGTTGCACAACCGTCGTTTCTATTCGGAAAAGATGGGCGACATCGTCACCGAGCGTCTGTCCGAGAGCTTCTCCAACCTGATGGACTACGGCTTCACCGCCGGGATGGAAGAGCACCTCGATGACGTGGCCCAGGGCGAGCGCGATTGGAAAAACGTCCTCGACGAGTTCTACGGCGACTTCAAGAAGAAGCTCGAAGTGGCCGAAGGCAGCGACAGCGGCATGCGCGCCAACCAGCCGGTGATGACCGATATCCCGTGCCTCACCTGTGGCCGTCCGATGCAGATTCGCACCGCGTCCACTGGTGTATTCCTCGGTTGTTCGGGTTACAGCCTGCCGCCGAAAGAACGCTGCAAGGCTACCGTCAACCTGGTGCCGGGCGATGAGATCGCCGCGGACGACGAGGGTGAATCCGAGTCGCTGGTACTGCGCGGCAAGCACCGTTGCCCGATCTGCAGCACGGCGATGGACGCCTATCTGCTGGACGAGAAACGCAAGCTGCACATCTGCGGTAACAACCCGGATTGCGCGGGCTATGAGATCGAAGAGGGCAGCTATCGCATCAAGGGCTACGAAGGTCCGAGCCTGGAATGCGACAAGTGCGGCAGCGAGATGCAGCTCAAGACCGGCCGTTTCGGCAAGTTCTTCGGGTGCACCAACCCGACCTGCAAGAACACCCGCAAGCTGCTCAAGAGCGGTGACGCGGCACCACCGAAGATGGATCCGGTGAAGATGCCCGAGCTGAAATGCGAGAAGGTCAACGACACCTACATCCTGCGCGACGGGGCATCGGGTCTGTTCCTGGCGGCCAGCCAGTTCCCGAAAAACCGTGAAACCCGCGCACCGCTGGTGCTTGAGCTGATCCCGCACAAGGACGAGATCGATCCGAAGTATCACTTCCTCTGCGAAGCGCCGAAGAAGGACCCGGACGGTCGCCCGGCGGTGATCCGTTACAGCCGCAAGACCAAGGAGCAGTACGTGCAGACCGAAGTCGACGGCAAGCCGACTGGTTGGCGCGCGTTCTACGACGGTGGTAGCTGGAAGGTCGAAGACAAGCGTTAAGGTCCGCATCGGACGCTTCTGAAAAGGCCGCGTAAACCTCTCAAGGGTACGCGGCCTTTCTTTTGGGCTTGCGGTGGGCTGGAGTGTTCCATGACACTGTAAGGCCAGCCTGCTGTATCTATTCGTTGTGGAGATTGCCGTCATGGCCCACGAACTCTATACCCGTACCAACCAGAAAATTTATTTCGCCGGCCTGTCGCTGGAAGCCTTGGCGCGAGCCGAAGCGGGCGGGGCAATGAATGCTCAGGCGCTGGTGCAGGCGGGACGAGAGTCAGTGTTGTTTCACCTGTACGGTGCGCTGCTTGGCTTGTGCCATGAAATCGCCGGCTTCTATCGCCTCCCACAGGCCAATGCGCCCCGCGCGGAGCTACTGCTGACCCGTGAGGTGCTGGAAAGCATCGCCATCCCCGAACTGGCCGAGCTGGTGGAGCTGGCCCATAACCCGGAGACCTGGCTGGCGAAGCTGCTGGCAGCCCATTCGGCGATGTTCCAGCCACCGCGGGTGCCGCATAAACCCAAGGGCGATGTCACCCAGCCGTTGATTGTCGCAGTGAACCTCGATGAAGAAGAGCAGGCACCGCAGCTGAGCCGGGAAGAGCTGGAGCAATGGCGTCAGAACCTCAAGGCTTTGGCGATTCGCTTCCGTGACGGCCTGAATGAGTGTTGAGCCGCCGCTAGTACGACCCATCATTCAAGATGCGTGGGCGTTCAATAACTGCATCCAGATGTTCCCCAGTTCGATGGTCAGCGCGGTCATCAACAAGAAGCAGGCTATTACGCCGTTTTCCGATAAGGAAGCCGCCGCGAGTTTTGATTACAAGCCGAATTTCTGATGGCAAATGCCTGTTTGTAACGCCAGGCCAATAAAGAAAACCGTTTGGGCCCGCGCGAGGTCGGGGTGATGACTGATATAATCCCGGCCTTTCGTGGAGAACAGACCTTTATGCCAACGTCCTTTCTAGAAATTGTCGAATTGCCAGACGGTCGTATCGAGCTGCGCAGGGCCGAGGACGAGGGTTCTCTGGTCACTCTGGACTTTTCAGAGGATGCCAAAGCCTTCTTGCAAGGCCAGCATGTCGAGGTGGCCAAGGCCATGTTGAGCGTGGGTGTGCAGATGGCGGGTCGCCTGGTTGAAGGCGAATTGGAGAAAGAAGAGGGGCCACGGATTCTTCACTGAGTCCGTTTGTCGGTTTTTTTGCTGTCGTTCGTCGCCTCCTTTCGGCTTCTCAATCCTAGAGAAGCCTTGTGTCATTCAAGCGTGTCCATCGACGCTTCTAGCGGTCAGCCCAGACGAATATTCAGGCTTTGTGCGTCGCCCGTGCGGGCTGCGCTGATGAGCTGTTGACGGGCGCTGCTGTTCAACGGGTTGAGCCAGCTGACAACGGTGTGGCTGCGTCCCAGGCGCAGCGCCTCGCAAGCCAGTTGTTGCGCGCTTTGGGCGCCGCGCGGGTGCAGCAGCAGAATTCGTTCGCGGTTCAGGCCGGCATCGCGCAACCAGGTCTGGGTCAGGCTGGCCGGCGGGGCAATCAATGTCAGCCAGCGCGCGTCCTGGTCCTGGCTCAGTTCCCTGAGGATGGGCGCCAGCAGGCTCAGGCAGTTCCCGGCGGCACCGCGTAACGACAGTTCACTGAAGGCTTCCGGTTCGTTACTCCAGGGCGATTCGACGACCTCTTTGAGGATAGGCGCCAGGGGTTGGGCCATGAACGCTTCGAACAGTGGCAGTTGTGCATGCTGTGGTGTGTGAGGGAACTGCATACAGCCTCCTTTAGCGGCGAATGACGCCGACACTCAAGCCTTCGATCACCAGGTCCTGATCTTTCAGGTTGACTTCGATAGGGGCGAACTCAGGGTTTTCGGCAATCAGCCAGACTTTGCTGCCTTCGCGCTTGAAGCGTTTCACGGTGACTTCGTCGCCAATGCGGGCGACGACGACCTGGCCGTTGCGGGCCTCGCGAGTGGTATGCACGGCCAGCAGGTCGCCGTCGAAGATGCCGATGTCCTTCATGCTCATGCCGTGAACTCGCAGCAGGTAGTCGGCACGTGGATGGAAGAAGGCCGGATTGATGTTGCAGGACTCTTCGATGTGCTGCTCGGCGAGAATTGGAGCACCGGCGGCAACCCGGCCGATGATGGGCAGGCTGGAGTCGTCGGGCTTGGCTTCGAACCCCGGGATGCGAATGCCGCGGGAGGCGCCTGGAGTCATTTCGATCGCGCCCTTGCGGGCCAGCGCCTTGAGGTGTTCTTCAGCGGCGTTGGGCGACTTGAAACCCAGTTCCTGGGCGATTTCCGCGCGGGTCGGTGGGTAGCCGTTGTCTTCGAGGCAACGTTTGATAAAAGCCAGAATCTCAGCTTGGCGTGGCGTCAGTTTTAGCATATCGATCGCTCTGTCTTTTTATACAGTGACTGGAATTATATACAGTGAATGCCGCTTGGCAATCCTCCTTTTTCCAATCGCCGCTGGACGGTCGGGTCGCCGCTGCGCATGCCTGGTGTCGTGTGGCTGGCTACAGGAAGCGGCAGGTATGATTAAATAGCTGACTGACCGGCCGCAAAACGGACAGGCAGGCTTGACAAGGCTGGGGCTGAAACGTATGTTTCAAACAAGTGTTTGTCAGGCGGAGTAGCCATGGCCCAGTCGGAAACCGTTGAACGCATTCTCGATGCTGCCGAGCAGTTGTTCGCGGAAAAAGGTTTTGCCGAAACCTCATTGCGGCTGATCACCAGCAAGGCCGGGGTCAACCTGGCGGCGGTGAATTATCATTTCGGCTCCAAGAAGGCCCTGATCCAGGCGGTGTTCTCTCGCTTCCTCGGGCCGTTCTGCGTCAGCCTCGACCGTGAGCTGGAGCGGCGTTCGGCCAAGCCGGACAGCAAGCCAGGCCTCGAAGAGCTGCTGGAAATCCTCGTCGAGCAGGCCCTGGTAGTCCAGCCTCGCAGCGGCAACGACCTGTCCATTTTCATGCGCCTTCTGGGCCTGGCCTTCAGCCAGAGCCAGGGGCACCTGCGACGTTATCTGGAAGACATGTACGGCAAGGTGTTCCGCCGCTACATGCTGCTGGTCAACGAAGCCGCGCCGCGTATCCCACCGATCGAACTGTTCTGGCGTGTGCACTTCATGCTGGGAGCGGCGGCTTTCAGCATGTCGGGGATCAAGGCCTTGCGTGCGATTGCCGAGACCGACTTCGGGGTCAATACCTCGATCGAGCAGGTAATGCGCCTGATGGTGCCATTCCTTGCGGCCGGCATGCGCGCCGAAACCGGCGTCACCGACGATGCCATGGCCACGGCGCAGCTCAAGCCGCGCAGCAAATCGACTCCGGCGGTCGCCAAGGCCTGACCGTCCGGGTGGGCGCGGCAGCTTACATCCGCTAAGCTAGCCGCCCATGTCGACTCTTGTTTCCTACTTCTCTTCATACCCTTCGCCGATCGTCGCTTGCCGGGCCTTGCCGCCGGCAATGGACTCGTGCGTCTGCGCCACGCCAGCACACTTTGCGGTGCCGTGCGCGCACTTCGTTACTAAGGAATTGCTATGACCACAGGCCTGCAAGGCTCCTTGATGGTGGATGTCGCCGGTACCTGGCTGACGGCTGAAGATCGCCAACTCCTGCGCCAGCCCGAAGTGGGTGGGCTGATCATCTTTGCCCGCAATATCGAGCATCCGCGGCAGGTGCGTGAGCTGAGCGCGTCCATCCGGGCGATTCGCCCGGACCTGCTGCTGGCGGTGGACCAGGAAGGCGGTCGCGTGCAACGCCTGCGCCAGGGCTTCGTGCGGCTGCCGGCCATGCGCGCCATTGCCGACAACTCGAATGCCGAGTACCTGGCCGAGCAGTGCGGCTGGATCATGGCCACCGAAGTGCTGGCCGTCGGCCTGGACCTGAGCTTCGCGCCGGTGCTGGACCTCGATCATCAGCGCAGCGCCGTGGTGGGCACCCGTTCCTTCGAGGGCGATCCCGAGCGCGCCGCCTTGCTGGCAGGCGCCTTTATCCGTGGCATGAACAGCGCCGGCATGGCGGCCACGGGCAAGCATTTTCCCGGGCACGGCTGGGCCGAGGCGGACTCCCATGTGGCGATCCCCAATGACGAGCGCAGCCTTGACGAGATTCGCGCCAAGGACCTGGTGCCTTTCGCGCGCCTGAGCAAGCAGCTGGCGGCGGTGATGCCGGCCCACGTCATCTACCCTCAGGTCGATGCCCAGCCAGCCGGGTTCTCCCGCCGTTGGTTGCAGGAGATCCTGCGCGGTGAATTGCAGTTCGACGGTGTCATCTTCAGTGACGATCTGTCGATGGCCGGTGCCCATGTGGTGGGCGATGCCGCGAGCCGGATCGAAGCGGCGCTGTCGGCCGGTTGCGACATGGGCCTGGTGTGCAACGACCGGGCGGCGGCCGAGCTGGCCCTGAGCGCGGCCCAGCGTCTGAAAGTGACGCCGTCGGCGCGTATTGCGCGGATGCGTGGCCAGGCGTTTGCCTGCACCGACTATCGTCAGGATCCGCGTTGGCTGACGGCGCTCGGCGCCCTCAAAGATGCCCAACTGATCGATTAAGGGCTTTTGCGATGACGGTTTACGCGATTATCGGCGGTACCGGCCTGACCCGGCTCGAAGGCTTGAGCATTCACCAATCCTTGCCCCTGGATACGCCCTATGGCGCTCCGTCGGCGGATATCCAGAAGGGTGAATACGCCGGGCGCGAGGTGCTGTTTCTGGCGCGTCACGGTCATCCCCATCGCTTCCCGCCGCATCAGGTGAACTATCGGGCCAATCTCTGGGCGCTGAAGCAGGCTGGCGCCGAGGCGATTCTGGCGGTCAACGCGGTGGGTGGCATTCATCCGGCGATGGGTTCCGGGCATTTCTGCGTGCCGCATCAGCTGATCGACTACACCAGCGGTCGCGAGCACACCTATTTTGCCGACGACCTGGAGCAGGTCACCCACATCGACTTCAGCTATCCCTACAGCGAGTCGCTGCGCCAGCAATTGATCGCCGCACTGACCGCCGAAGGCCGCGAATTCAGCAGCCAGGGTGTGTACGCCTGCACCCAGGGGCCGCGCCTGGAAACCGTGGCGGAGATCACCCGCCTGGAGCGTGACGGCTGCGACATCGTCGGCATGACCGGCATGCCGGAAGCGGCGCTGGCCCGTGAGCTGGAGCTGGATTACGCCTGCCTGGCGCTGGTGGTGAACCCCGCGGCGGGCAAGTCCGCTGCGGTGATTACCATGGCCGAGATCGAGCAGGCGTTGCAGGACGGCATGGGTAAGGTGAAATCGACGTTGGCGCGAATCCTCGCAGCAAACCTGTAGCCGCTGCCGCAGGCTGCGATCGAGCGCGCAGCGCTCGCAAAACCTGAGTCTGGGATATTACTGAAACATCGTGAGGCTTTACGTCTGCTGCTCAGCCGATCGCAGGCTGCGCCAGCGGCTCCAGATCAGCGTCCGCCTTTCTTGTCGGGCAGCGGGGCGAAGAGGGCTTCAATGTCTTCGCTCTGCAGCTTCCAGTCCCCGGCCTTGCGCCCATCCAGCACGCCCGCCGCCAGGTCGGATTTCTCCTGCTGCAGGTGCTGGATTTTCTCTTCCACCGTGCCGCGGGCAATCAGCTTGTAGACGAACACCGGCTTCTCCTGGCCGATCCGATAGGCGCGGTCGGTGGCCTGGTTTTCCGTGGCCGGGTTCCACCAGGGGTCGTAGTGGATCACGGTGTCGGCTTCGGTCAGGTTGAGGCCGACGCCGCCGGCTTTCAGGCTGATCAGGAAGATCTGCAACTTGCCGCCCTGGAAGTCCCTGACCGGCGTGCGGCGATCGCGAGTCTGTCCGGTCAGCAGGGCGTAGGCGACATTGCGGCGCTTCAGTTCGGCTTCGATCAGGCTCAGCATCGAGGTGAATTGCGAGAACAGCAGGATGCGCCGACCCTCGTCGAACAGTTCCTCGAGCATCTCCATCAGGCTGTCGAGCTTGCCGGAGGAGCTGCCTCGCGCCGGCACCGCGTCTTCGTTGACCAGGCGCAGGTCGCAGCACACCTGGCGCAGTTTCAGCAACGCTTCAAGAATGATGATCTGGCTGCGGGCCACGCCCTTGCGGGTGATCTCGTCGCGGACTTTCTTGTCCATGGCCAGGCGCATGGTTTCGTACACATCGCGCTGGGCTTCATTGAGCTCCACCCAATGGATGATCTCGGTCTTGGGCGGCAGTTCGGTGGCCACCTGTTCCTTGGTGCGGCGCAGCAGGAAGGGCTTGATCCGCCCATTGAGGTGCTGCAGGCGTACTTCGCTGGCGTGCCTTTCGATCGGCACGCGGTAATCGCGATTGAAGCTCTTCACGTCCCCCAGCCAGCCGGGCAACAGGAAATGGAACAGCGACCACAGCTCGCCCAGGTGATTCTCCAGCGGCGTGCCGCTCAGGCACAGGCGCTGCCGGGCATTGAGCGCGCGCGCGGCCTGGGCCGCCTTGCTTGACGGGTTCTTGATGTATTGCGCCTCATCCAGCACCAGGACATGCAGGGGCAGGGCGGCAAGTTGCTCGACATCCTTGGGCAGCAGCGCGTAGGTGGTCAGGATCAGGTCGTAGTCGCTCAGCCGGGCGAAGTGCTTATGGCGGCCGGCGCCATACAGGGCCAGGACCTTGAGTTGCGGCGTGAAGTGCGCCGCCTCGTCGAGCCAGTTGGGGATCAGGCTGGTGGGCATCACCACCATGCACGGCCGGTCCAGGCGCCCGGCGTTCTTTTCGCTGAGCACATGGGCCAGGGTCTGCAGGGTTTTGCCCAGGCCCATGTCGTCGGCCAGGATGCCACCGACTTCCAGCTGGCGCAGGGACTGCATCCAGCTCAGGCCTTCGAGCTGATAGGGGCGCAGCGTGGCGTTCAGGCCCGCCGGCGGGGGGGCCGAGTAGTCCTTGATGTCGCGCAGCCGCTGGGCGAAGGAGCGGATGTGTTCGCCGCCTTCCCAGAGCAGGGGCAGGTCTTCCAGCGGATTGAGGCGGGTCGCGTCGGCACTGCTCAGGCGCAGTGTGGTTTCGCCGGGTTCCTGCAGATAGAACTCGCCCAGGGTGGCCAGCACCGGCTTCAGCCGGCCATAGGGCAGCGCCACTTGCAGGGGGCCGTTGGGCGAGTTGGGGCGCCCGGGAATGTTCACCAGGATCAGCTCGTCGTCGCGGCGTCTGGCCAGGCGCTCCGGGTTGAGGATCTCGGTGTGGGAGCGCATCAGGTTGAGCAGGATCGGCAACAGGCTCAGGCGCTCGCCGTTGACGATGATGCCCAGTTCCAGGTCGAACCAGTCGCGCCCCGGCGCTTCGTCCACCGTGGCGTACCAGTCGTCCACGGCGGTCAGGTCGAAGCCGAAGTCGTCGTCGATCTGCAGCTCCCAGCCCTGGGTGCGCAGCTTGGGCAGTTCGTTGAGGGTGAAGGTCAGCCAGGCGCTGTCATTGACCATTTCATACAGCTCGCCGGCGCTTTCCGGCAGGGCTTTGCTTTGCCGGGTGGCAATCTTGAAACCCAGCGCCCGCAGCTGTTCGCGATAGCGTTGTTCGACTTCCGGCTGGCGCCTGATGCGCAGGGTCTGGTGTTCCTGGCGAATCACCACGTCGGCGTTTTTCTGCCCGCTGACGTATTCCTCCAGATAGCTGAACGACAGCGCGGCACGGTGCTGGATGTAGCGCTGCATCTTGCCGTTGCGCGGTTCGAAGGCGCTGAACTCAATACTGGCCAGCCACAACCGGGGCACCGGTTGCACATTGTCGACGATCTGTTGTGGCAGCGGGGCAGGGCTGCGGTTTTCCAGGACGGCCTGGAGTTTTTCCAGCAGCTCGGCGTCTTTCGCCGCCGCCGGGTAGGCCAGGGTCTCCTCGATTTTCAGCAGCACCGCGGCAATGTGTTTGCAATTACTGCGCACCGGGCAGGTGCAGGAGGCTTCGACCATCAGCAAGGTGTTCTTGGCCGACTCGCGCAGGCTGATGGTCTGTCGATAGACGTTGCCCCCCGAACCCTCGCAACTGGCGGTGATGACGCTGTCGCCGGCCTGGACGATCCTGACGCGGTTCTCCAGGGCGTAGCGGCGGCCACGCTCCAGGGCTTGTTCCTTGAATCGGCTGACCCAGGAAGGTGCCAGGGGTTTGGTCAGGGTCGGGGGCATAGGGACTTCTGTCAGTCCACGATTTCAGGCGGCGCCTCGCGCGGCGTGGGGGCCGACAGCGAGGTGATCTTGATCAGCAGGGCCAAGTGACCGTTGTCGAGGTAGTTGAGCTGGCCGTTCTTGGTGTGGCTTTCCTGTTTCAGGCGTTCGCTGGCGGTCACCAGGCCGTTGCTGTCGATCCGGTTGACCCAGAACTGCGCATCCACATCGGTGAAGCGCCCGAGCTTGAGGGTCAGGGTGCCCTCGATCGGGAACTGGCCGAACTGTTCCTGGCCCTCGCTGACCGCGACTTTCACCGGGTTTTCGTCCAGCGCCTGTTGCCAGGCCTTGTGCATCAGCACGCTGTAGTCACCGCTGGCGGTGAGTTTCTCGACCACGCCGCCCAGCGCCGGGGTGCGCTGGCTGTCGGCGCCCAGGCGTTGGGCGCCGGCGGCCCAGTCTTCGGGGGCGGCGCGGCTGACGATGGCGGGAACCGCGTTCTGCCGGACCAGAATCATTTCGACCTGATACATGTCGGCAAACGCCGAGGGAGCGACCAGGGTCAGAAGCAAGGTCAGTGAGCGAAACAGGCGCATGGGGCGTCCTTCAAGCAGTTTTCGGGGTGAGGCGCTCGAACAGCGCCTCCAATGTGTTGAAGCGTTCTTCCGGACGTTCCATCGGCACCATGAATTTGAACATCGTGGCGCCTTCAAATTTGTAGCGATTGGGTTGGCCCTGGATGAGTTTGATCAGCGCCAGCGGGTCCACCGGGGTATCGGCGGCGAACTCGAGACGACCGCCCTGCGGGCCGCCGTCGACCTTCTTGATCCCCAGTTGCTCGGCCTGCAGTTTCAGCAGGGTCAGGCGTACCAGGTTCTTGGTCGGTTCCGGCAGCAGGCCGAAGCGGTCGATCATCTCCACTTGCAGGTCCTTCAGGCCGTCCTCGTCGGTGGCCGAGGCGATGCGCTTGTACAGGATCAGTCGCGCATGCACATCCGGCAGGTAGTCTTCGGGAATCAGCGCCGGCAGACGCAGGTTGATTTCCGGACCGCCACCCAGGGGCTGGTCGAGGTTCGGCTGCTCGCCCTTGCGGATGGCTTTCACCGCGCGCTCGAGCATCTCCATATAAAGGGTGAAGCCCACCGCCTGGATCTGCCCGCTTTGGCCATCTCCCAGCAGTTCGCCGGCGCCGCGGATTTCCAGGTCGTTGGTGGCGAGCACGAAGCCGGCGCCGAGGTCCTGGGTGTTGGCGATCGCCTCCAGGCGCTTTTCCGCGTCCGGGGTGATCTGCTGGCGCGGTGGCGTCAGCAGGTAGGCGTAGGCCTGGTGGTGACTGCGACCGACCCGGCCGCGCAACTGGTGCAGCTGGGCCAGGCCGAACTTGTCGGCGCGCTCGATGATGATGGTGTTGGCGCTCGGCACGTCGATGCCGGTCTCGATGATGGTCGAGGCGATCAGCACGTTGAAGCGCTTGTGGTAGAAGTCGCTCATCACCTGTTCGAGTTCGCGTTCGCGCATCTGCCCGTGGCCGATGCCGATGCGCGCTTCCGGCACCAGTTCGGCGAGGTCGGCGGCGCATTTCTCGATGGTCTTCACGTCGTTGTGCAGGTAGTAGACCTGGCCGCCACGCAGCAGCTCGCGCAGCAGGGCCTCTTTGACCGTGCTCTTGTTCTGCTCCATGACGAAGGTGCGCACCGACAGGCGTCGGGCTGGTGGCGTGGCGATGATCGACAGGTCGCGCATGCCCGACACCGCCATGTTCAGCGTGCGCGGAATCGGTGTCGCGGTCAGGGTCAGGATGTCGACCTCGCTGCGCAGGGCCTTGAGCTGTTCTTTCTGGCGCACGCCGAAGCGGTGCTCTTCGTCGATGATCACTAGCCCGAGATTCTTGATCTTCACATCGTCCTGCAGCAGCTTGTGGGTGCCGATGACGATGTCGATCTTGCCTTCGGCCAGGTCGGCCACCGCGGCATTCACTTCCTTGGCGGACTTGAAGCGGCTCATCACTTCCACGGTCACCGGCCAGTCGGCGAAGCGGTCGCGGAAGCTGTTGTAGTGCTGCTGGGCGAGCAGGGTGGTGGGCACCAGGATCGCCACTTGCTTGCCGCCGTGCACGGCGATGAAAGCGGCGCGCATCGCCACTTCGGTCTTGCCGAAGCCGACGTCGCCGCAGACCAGGCGGTCCATTGGCTTGGCCGCGAGCATGTCCTCGCGCACCGCTTCGATGGTGGTTTGCTGGTCGGGGGTTTCTTCGAACGGGAAGCCGGCGCTGAAGGTGGCGTAGTCGGCTTTCGGGTCGGCGAAGGCATAACCTTCGCGGGCCGCGCGGCGGGCGTAGATGTCCAGCAGTTCGGCGGCGACATCGCGCACCTGTTCGGCGGCCTTGCGCTTGGCTTTCTGCCAGGTTTCCGAACCCAGGCGGTGCAACGGCGCCAGGGCGTCGTCGCTACCGGTGTAGCGGGCGATCAGGTGCAGGTTGGCCACCGGCACATAGAGCTTGGCGCCCTCGGCGTATTCGAGGGTGAGGAATTCGGCGGCCTGGTTGTCGATTTCCAGGGTGGCCAGGCCCAGGTAGCGGCCCACGCCATGATCGATATGCACCACCGGCGCGCCTTCGCGCAGCTCGGTGAGGTTCTTGATCACTGCATCGTTGTTGGCGTCGGCGCGTTTCTCCCGGCGCCGGCGCTGCATCACGCGCTGGCCGAACAGCGGGCTTTCGGCCACCAGCGCCAGGGCCGGATCGTCCAGCAGCAAGCCTTCGTCCAGCGGTGCGATGGTGATCGCCAGGCGATCCTTGCCCGCGACGAAGTCCGGCCAGCTGTCGACAGTCTTCGGCCGCAGCTTCAGGCGCTCCAGCAATTCCAGCAGCACCTCGCGGCGCCCGGCGGATTCGGCGGTGAACAGCACGCGTCCAGAGAATTCATTGAGGAAATTCGCCAGGGCCGCCAGCGGCTGGTTGGCCTTGGCTTCAATGGCGAGGTTGGGCAGGGGCTGCGCCGGGAAGCGCTCGCGGCCGCCACCGGCCTCGATGTCCTGCTGGCTGGCGACCACCCGCGGCCAGCTTTTCAGGCGGGCGAAGCAGTCTTCCACCGGCAGGAACAACTCGGCGGGCGGCAATAAAGGACGGGACGGATCGACGCGGCGTTCTTCGTAACGGTTGCGCACGTCGTTCCAGAAGTTTTCGGCCGCTTGCTCGATGCCCGGCAGGGAAAACACCTGGGTGTCCTGGGGCAGGTAGTCGAACAGGGTCGAAGTGTCTTCGAAGAACAGCGGCAGGTAATACTCGATGCCGGCCGGGGTGATCCCGCTGCTCAGGTCCTGGAAGATCGGGCAGCGGCGGAAATCGACGTCGAAGCGTTCGCGGAAACGGGCCTTGAAGCGGGTGACGGCTTCTTTCTGCAGCGGGAATTCTTTCGCCGGCAGCAGGCGCACCGAATCGACCTTGTCGATGGAGCGCTGGGTTTCCGGATCGAAGGTGCGCAGGGTCTCGATTTCATCGTCGAACAGGTCGATGCGATAAGGCAGTTTGCTGCCCATCGGGAACAGGTCGATCAGGGCACCGCGCACCGCGAACTCGCCGTGCTCGTAGACCGTGTCGACACAGCGATAGCCACTGGCTTCCAGGCGAGTGCGCATCTGTTCGACATCCAGCTTCTGACCGATGTCCAGCACCAGGCTGCTGCCCAGCAGGAACTTGGTCGGCGCCAGGCGATGCAGGGCCGTGGTGATCGGCACCACCAGCACGCCATGCTCCAGCTCCGGCAGCCGGTACAGGCTGGCGATCCGCTGGGAGATGATGTCCTGGTGCGGCGAGAACAGGTCGTAGGGCAGGGTTTCCCAGTCCGGGAAATGCAGCACGGGCAAATCCGGGGCGAAGAAACTCAGCTCCTGCTCCAGCCGTTCGGCACTTTGGCTGTCGGCGGTCAGCAGCAGGGTGAAGCGCTTGGCGGCGCTGGCAGCCTCGGCAATGGCGAGGCTGAGGGCGGCACCGGGCAGATTGCCCCAGTGCTGTTTGCCGGCGGCGGCAGGGAGTTGCGGTAGACGCAGAACGGGCACGGAAGGTTGAGCTCCAGCGTTGCGACAAAGTCGGTAATTGTAGCGGTCCGGCGTACCGGCTGTCAGTTGCTGATGTGTCTATTACGCGGTTGCGGAAAATGTAGTGGTTATGACAAAAAAACGCGTTTCTTGGCGGGAAATGTAGTGCCGAATCGGGGCGGTGTTACGGAGGGTTACAGACAACGCTGGGATACCGCGCAAAATGAGGCCTTTCTGGAACCCGCGTATTTACTGGGCTGGAGCGGGGTGTGTTTTTTCCGGATGGGTTTTTGTTACGTTCCGCGCGACAGGCGCGCATTGCTACGCAGGGGACTCGGCTGCATAATGTAGCCCCTTTTTTCAGCCCCTACATGTGGAAGGTTCCCGTGACTCAGAAGCCCGACCAGTGTCTTGGTGAATGGATCGACCGTGAAGCGCTCGCAGAAGCGATGATTCCGCTTATCGGTCAGCTCTACCGCAATAACAATGTGGTGAGTTCGATCTATGGCCGCAGCCTGATCAACCAGTCTGTCATCGCGATTCTCAAAGCTCACCGCTTTGCTCGCCATCGCTCTTCCGACGATAGCGAACTCTCCGTCCACGAAACATTCCCACTGCTCAAGGCCATGAGCGAGCTCAAGCTCGGCGCGGCTTCGGTGGACCTGGGCAAGTTGGCGTTCAAATTCCGTAACGAAGGCAATGGCCGCACCGCCGAGCAATTCGTTCGCGAAGAACTGGCTGACGTGGTTGGCCAGCAAAACGCTTCGCCCCGCAAAGGCACCGACGTGGTCCTGTACGGCTTCGGTCGTATCGGCCGTCTGCTGGCGCGCATCCTGATCGAAAAAACCGGTGGCGGCGACGGCCTGCGCCTGCGTGCCATCGTGGTGCGCAAAGGCGCCGAAAACGACCTGACCAAGCGCGCCAGCCTGCTGCGTCGCGATTCGGTGCACGGTTCGTTCAACGGCACCATCACCATCGACGAAGCCAACAACACCATCACCGCCAACGGCAACCTGATCCAGGTTATCTACGCGAAGAACCCGACCGAGGTGGACTACACCCAGTACGGCATCAAAGACGCGCTGCTGGTGGACAACACCGGTGTATGGCGTGACGCCGACGGTCTGGGTCAGCACCTGGCCTGCCCGGGTATCGACCGTGTCGTTCTGACCGCGCCTGGCAAAGGCAAGCTGAAGAACATCGTTCACGGTATCAACCACGCCGAAATCACCGCTGACGACAAGATCGTTTCCGCCGCTTCCTGCACCACCAACGCCATCGTGCCGGTGCTCAAGGCCGTGAACGACAAGTTCGGCATCGTCAACGGTCACGTCGAAACCGTTCACTCGTACACCAACGACCAGAACCTGATCGACAACTTCCACAAGGGCGATCGTCGTGGCCGTAGCGCCGCGCTGAACATGGTGATCACCGAGACCGGTGCTGCCACCGCTGCCGCCAAGGCCCTGCCTGAGCTGGCCGGCAAGCTGACCGGTAACGCGATCCGCGTTCCGACGCCAAACGTGTCGATGGCCATTCTCAACCTGAACCTTGAGAAAGCCGCTACCCGTGAAGAGATGAACGAGTACCTGCGCTACATGGCGCTGCACTCCGATCTGCACAAGCAGATCGACTTCGTCAATTCCCAGGAAGTGGTTTCCACCGACTTCGTGGGCTCGCGCCACGCCGGTGTGGTGGACGCTGAAGCGACCATCACCCAGGATAACCGCGTTGTTCTGTACGTCTGGTACGACAACGAATTCGGTTACAGCTGCCAGGTGGTTCGCGTGATGGAAGACATGGCTGGTGTGAACCCGCCTGCGTTCCCGCGCTAAGCCTTAGCCGCATATGAAAACGCCCCGACTTGTCGGGGCGTTTTTGTTTGTGGCGTTTGATGGCTGGAGGGATGAGTTGATTGGGCGGGCCTTTTCGCGGGCAAGCCTCGCTCCTACGGGGCGTATGCGATTTCAGAACTGACGCATAACCTGCAGGAGCGAGGCTTGCCCGCGAAGACGGTCGATCAGGCGCCACCCACTACTGCTGCCTGCGCGGTGCGTAGTTCATGCTTGTTGCCGCGGAACAGCACCAGGGTCGCGATCAGGCCCAGCACCGCTGCGCCGCTGAGCCAGATCCCCGGCGCCGCCTTGTTGTCCAGCGCATGGATCAGGTAGGTGCAGGCCGCCGGCGTGAAGCCGCCAAAGGTGGCGGTGGCCAGGCTGTAGGCCAGGGAGAAGCCGGTGGTGCGCACTTCAACCGGCATGATTTCGGTGAGAGCCACCACCATGGCGCCGTTGTACGAGCCATAGAGGAAGGACAGCCACAGCTCGACGATCAGCAGGTGGCTGAAACTCGGGTTGGCCACCAGCCAGGACAGGGCCGGGTAAGCCGTGAGGATCGCCAGGACGGTCGCCGCCAGCAGCAGCGGCTTGCGCCCGACCTTGTCCGATACGGCGCCCATCACCGGCAGCCAGAAGAAGTTCGACAGGCCGATGCACACGGTGACCAGCAGAGCGTCCAGGTCCGACAGCTGCAATTCGGCCTTGCCGAAGGTCGGGGTGTAGGCGGTGATCAGGTAGAAGGACACAGTGGTCATCACCACCAGTGCCATGCCGGCCAGGACGATGCCGAAGTTCTGGCCGATGGAGCGGATGATTTCCCGCAGGGTAGGGCGGTGCTTGCGTGCCTGGAACTCCGGGGTTTCTTCCAGCGAACGACGGATCATGAAGATCGCCGGCACTATCATGCAGCCCACCAGGAACGGCATGCGCCAGCCCCAGTCGCCCATTTGTTCCGGGCTCAGCCAGTGGTTCAGGCCAACGCCCAGCAGGCCGGCGAAGACCACGGCGGCCTGTTGACTCGCCGATTGCCAGCTGACGAAGAAGCCCTTGCGGCCCGGGGTGGAGATTTCCGCCAGGTAAACCGAGACGCCACCCAGTTCCACCCCGGCAGAGAAGCCCTGCAGCAAGCGGCCGAGCAGCACCAGCAACGGCGCGGCGACGCCGAGGGTGGCATAACCCGGGACGCAGGCGATCAGCACGGTGCCCGCGGCCATGAGCAGCAGGGTGATGATCAGGCCCCGGCGCCGGCCATGACGGTCGATATAAGCGCCAAGAAAGATCGCGCCCAGCGGGCGCATCAGGAAGCCGGCGCCGAAGGTCGCCAGCGACAGCATCAATGACGCGAAAGCACTGTCGGCAGGGAAGAAGGTCTTGGCAATGGCCGTGGCGTAAAAGCCGTAGACCATGAAGTCGAACATCTCCAGAAAGTTGCCGCTGACAACGCGAAAGATCGCCTTGCCTTTGCCCGTGGTCGTGGACATTTTATTCACTCACTTTGGCTATTTTGTTAGCGATCCCTGGTCGTTATCCGTCCTGGCTGCACGGTCTGGGGCGGCTAAGCCGCAGGCCAGACAGTTTGTAACAATATGTGTATGAGTCTGCCGAGGCAACAAAAACTCTTAGCTTGCTTGCTAAGTAGATGGACGGCTTGGGATTTATTGCCAGCCAGTTCGCGGAATAAACCCGCAGGAGCGAGCTCGCGATGAGCCGGGTTCGGCCTGCATCAAATCCGCGCTGTCTGCCGCATAATGGCCCGCCCTGGTCGGACGAAGCCGAGAGGGAAATTGATTGTCGGGAGGCGAAGTCTTGCTGGGTGGATCTTGGGTGCGAGGGTGGCTTCCTGTCGTTCTGGCAATGGCCCTGGCCGGATGCGGTCGGGGCGACTCGCTGGAAAGTTTTGGCGGCCCGACCATGGGCAGCACCTACTCGATCAAGTACGTGAGGCGGGCAGGCTTGGCTGCGCCGAGTGAGGTGCAGGCCCAGGTCGAGCGGATACTTGCGCAGATCGACCGGCAGATGTCGACCTATCGCAGCGACTCGGACATCGAACGCTTCAACGATCTGCCGGCCAATAGCTGCCAGGCGATGCCGGCGGCGGTCCTGCGCTTGATCGAGATTGGCCAGCAGCTGTCGCGGGACAGCCAGGGCGCCTTCGATCTGACGGTCGAGCCGTTGCTCAACCTCTGGGGCTTCGGTCCGCAGGGGCGCGGGGAGGCGGTGCCGAGCGATACGGCGCTGGCGCAGGTGCGGCAGCGAGTCGGCTATACCCATCTGCGTATCGAGGGCGACCAGCTGTGCAAGGACGCCGCGGTCGAGGTGGATTTCAACAGCATCGCCGCCGGTCATGCGGTGGACCGGATTGCCGCCAGGCTCGCGGAAATGGGCATCGACAGTTACCTGGTCGAAGCCACCGGCGAACTCAAGGCCGTCGGCAGGAAACCCGACGGTTCGGCGTGGCGCATTGCCCTGGAGGAGCCGCGGGACGATCGACAGCTGGCCGAGCGGGTCATCGCCGTCGATGGTTATGGGGTCTCGACTTCCGGCGACTACCGCAATTATTTCCAGCGCGACGGACAGCGTTATTCCCACGCCTTCGACGCCCGCACCGGCAGGCCTGTCGAGCATGGGCTGGCTTCGGTCACGGTGATTCATCCCGCGGCCGTGATGGCCGATGGTCTGTCGACCCTGCTGCTGATCCTCGGTCCCGAGCGCGGTTGGGATTACGCGGAAAAACACGATATCGCCGCATTTTTTGTGATTCGTGCCGATACAGGCTTCGTCACACGCAGCAACCGCGCGTTTGATCGCCTGTTTGCCGGACAAAAGCAGTAATCTTGCGCGGTGCCGCGGCGCGATGTCGCAGGCAAAAGTAGCCGGCGACGCGACCAAGGGTTAATGTGCGCGGCGGCGACGCTTCTATAGACTGTGCCCGGGTTCGTAACCGAGCCAAATTGATCCTTCATGCCGCTGGCCGCGGCATGATTTAGCCGCAGGTGCCACATCGGGTGCCGCGGCCTGTTCTGAGGAGTACGCATGGCTGTCTACAACTACGACGTAGTGGTGCTGGGTTCAGGCCCCGCTGGAGAAGGTGCGGCGATGAACGCCGCAAAAGCTGGGCGCAAGGTAGCGATGGTCGATAGCCGTCGCCAGGTCGGCGGTAACTGCACCCACCTGGGCACCATCCCGTCCAAGGCCTTGCGTCACTCGGTCCGGCAGATCATGCAGTTCAACACCAACCCGATGTTCCGGGCCATTGGCGAGCCACGCTGGTTCTCGTTCCCCGACGTACTGAAAAGCGCCGAGAAGGTCATTTCCAAGCAGGTCGCCTCGCGCACCGGCTACTACGCGCGTAACCGGGTCGACGTGTTCTTCGGCACCGGCAGCTTCGCCGACGAGCAGACCATCGAAGTGGTCTGCGCCAACGGTGTGGTCGAGAAGCTGGTGGCCAAGCACATCATCATCGCCACCGGCTCGCGTCCGTATCGCCCGGCCGATATCGATTTCCACCACCCGCGCATCTACGATAGCGATACCATCCTCAGCCTCGGCCACACCCCGCGCAAACTCATCGTTTACGGCGCTGGCGTGATCGGTTGTGAATACGCCTCGATCTTCAGTGGCCTGGGGGTACTGGTCGAGCTGGTGGACAACCGCGGCCAGTTGCTGAGCTTCCTGGATTCCGAGATCTCCCAGGCGCTGAGCTACCACTTCAGCAACAACAACATCACCGTGCGCCACAACGAGGAATACGACCGCGTCGAAGGCCTCGACAATGGCGTGATCCTGCACCTCAAGTCGGGCAAGAAGATCAAGGCCGACGCCTTGCTCTGGTGCAATGGCCGGACCGGCAACACCGATCGGCTGGGCATGGAAAACATCGGGGTCAAGGTCAACAGCCGTGGCCAGATCGAGGTGGACGAGAACTACCGCACCTGCGTGCCGAACATCTACGGCGCCGGCGACGTGATCGGCTGGCCGAGCCTGGCCAGTGCCGCCCATGACCAGGGGCGTTCGGCCGCCGGCAGCATCGTCGACAACGGCAGCTGGCGCTTCGTCAACGACGTGCCGACCGGGATCTACACCATTCCGGAGATCAGTTCGATCGGCAAGAACGAGCAGGAACTGACCCAGGCCAAGGTGCCGTACGAAGTGGGCAAGGCCTTCTTCAAGAGCATGGCCCGCGCGCAGATCGCCGGTGAGCCGCAAGGCATGCTGAAGATCCTGTTCCACCGCGAAACCCTGGAAGTCCTGGGCGTGCACTGCTTCGGTTACCAGGCTTCGGAGATCGTGCACATCGGCCAGGCGATCATGAACCAGCCGGGCGAACTCAATACCCTGAAGTACTTCGTCAACACCACGTTCAACTACCCGACCATGGCCGAAGCCTATCGGGTAGCCGCTTACGACGGCCTCAACCGGCTTTTTTGAGCGACTCCGGCCGGTGGCCTGAGCCGGCCGGGGAGACCGATTTCAGTAACTCTCGAGCGTGGCGCTGGCCAAACCGGGAAAGTCTGTAATCAGGCTGTCTACGCCGAAGTCGGCGAGTCTGCGCATCAGCGCAGGCTCGTTGACTGTCCATACCGACACATGCAAGCCCTGACGCTGCGCCCGTTGCAGCCGCTCCGGGGTGCAGAGTGTCCAGTTCAACGCCAGAATCTCGCAGCCGTAGCTTTGCGCGACCTTCAACGGGTCGAGCCAGGCGTATTCGGCCACCAGCCCGCGCGACAGATCCGGGGTCAGCTCGACAGCCGCCTTGAGCACTTCCCGTGAGCTGGAGGTGACGGTGACCTTGTCCAGCAGGCCGAAACGCTGTGCCATCTCGCGAATCGCCAGCACCGTGGTGGCGGCACGGGTGCGCGAGGCGCTCTTGACCTCCAGCTGCCAGTGCTCGAAGTCGCATTTTTCGAACAGTTCTTCCAGGCGCGGGATCGGGCAGGGCGTGACCCAGCCCGGGCCGCCCTTGCGAGCGTCATAGGACACCAGTTCTTCGGCGCTGTGTTCGACCACCTTGCCGCGGCGGTCGGTGGTGCGCTTGAGGGTCGGGTCGTGGATCACCATCAACTCGCCGTCCATGGACAGGTGCAGGTCCAGTTCGCAGCGACGCACGCCATGCTTGAGGCACTGCTGGAAGCTGGTCAGGGTGTTTTCCGGTGCTTCGCCTTTAGCGCCGCGGTGGCCATAAATCAGGGTCACGATTGCTCCTTCACGGAAATTTTTCCATTAGATGGTCAGTGCTGCGCGGTGGGGCCGCAGGTCAATCGGCTGCCGGGTCGTTCTGTTCTCGGGCCTGGCGACGTTCCTGGGCTTGCTTCTGCAGGATATAGCGCGCCAGCAACTGGCGTTGGGCGTCGGTCAATGATTCGAACTCGGTACCGATTTCGAACGTGCCGAAACTGCGGGTTTCGCAATGGGTGACCTTGGCCCGCAACAACAGGCCCAAGGCCTGGGGCATCAGCAGCAGCTTGACCGCCAGGTGGGTGCCGGCCGGGTAGGACAGGTGATGTTCGAATTCGATGCCGCCTTCGGAGAGAATCACCCGCTGCGGCTCGCCGAACTTGCCGAGCACAGTCTGCGCCACCACCTGGCTGAGCAGGTCGATGCGCTTGTTCATGGACTTGAGGTAGTTGGCCAGGGTCCGGTCACGCTCGCTGACCTGGCGCAGCAGGTGCTGCGATTCGAATTCGCTCAGATGCAGTTCGCTTAGCAGGTTGAACAGCGGCGACGCATCCTGCAACACTTCCTTGCTCGCCGCTTCGTGGGCGGACAAGGGGCTAATTTCCAGTGCGATCGTGTCCTCGATACGGTAGTATTCGCGGCGATCTTCTTCATCTAATGTCGACATGGCGAACCCATGGTAGCGGCGGTGGTCTGAGTGTAAAGCTGCTTACCAGGACCCGCCACAAGGACGTCTTCTTTTCCTCCGAACAAGCCCCGACATGTTCAGACCTCTCTTCGTATTTATTGGCACGCGTTATACCCGTGCAAAGCGCCGCAATCATTTCGTGTCATTCATTTCCCTGACCTCGATGATCGGACTCGCCCTTGGCGTGGTCGTGATGATCGTCGTGCTGTCGGTGATGAACGGCTTCGACCATGAGATGCGCACCCGCGTGCTGGGCATGGTGCCCCACGCGACCATCGAGTCCGGTGAGCCGATCAGCGACTGGCAAGGCCTGGCCGACAAGGTCAAGCAGAACCCCAAGGTGCTGGCGGTTGCGCCGTTCACCCAGATGCAGGGGTTGCTGACCAATAACGGCCAGGTGCAGAAAGTCCTGCTCAACGCCATCGATCCGGCCAAGGAACGCCAGGTTTCGATCATCGATAACTTCATGAAGCAGGGCAAGCTGGACGACCTGGCCCCCGGCAGCTTCGGCATCGTGATCGGCGACAAGGCCGCGACCAAGCTGGGGGTTGGCCTGGGCGACAAGCTGACCTTTGTCGCGCCCGAGGTCACGGTGACCCCGGCCGGGATGTTCCCGCGCATGAAGCGTTTTACTGTGGTCGGCATCTTCCATGTCGGCGCCGGCGAGCTGGACGGCTATCTGGGCCTGACCAACCTCGACGACCTGGGCCGCCTGCACCGCTGGAAACCGGATCAGGTGCAGGGCCTGCGCCTGAAGTTCGACGACCTGTTCCAGGCGCCACGCACCGCCTGGGAAATTGCCGAGCAACTGGGCGAGAACCAGTACTACGCCCGTGACTGGACCCGTACCCACGGCAACCTGTACCAGGCCATCCGCATGGAAAAGGCCATGATCGGCCTGCTGTTGCTGCTGATCGTCGCCGTGGCCGCCTTCAACATCATCTCCACCCTGGTGATGGTGGTGAACGACAAGAAGGGCGATATCGCGATCCTCCGTACCCTGGGTGCGACGCCGGCCAGCATCATGGCGACCTTCATGGTCCAGGGCACGGTGATCGGCGTGATCGGTACCTTGATCGGCGCCGTGGTCGGGATGTTCGCAGCGTTGAACGTGAGCGCGGCGATCTCCGCCCTCGAAGGCTTGATCGGGCACAAATTCCTCAATGCCGACGTGTACTTCATCGACTACCTGCCATCGCAACTGATGGCCGAGGATGTGTTGATGGTCTGCGGCGCGGCACTGGTCCTGAGTTTCCTCGCCACCCTGTATCCAGCCTGGCGTGCCGCGCGCACCCAGCCGGCGGAGGCGCTACGTTATGAGTGAGTTGGGCATGAGTGAAAAAGCAATTCTGAGCTGCCGCGACCTGGGCAAGTCCTACGAGGAAGGTCCGGAATCGGTGGTGGTGTTGTCCGGCCTGCAACTGGAGTTGCACCCGGGCGAGCGCGTGGCGATCGTCGGTACCTCAGGTTCGGGCAAAAGTACCTTGCTCAACCTGCTGGGTGGCCTCGACACGCCGACCAAGGGCAGCGTCTGGCTCGACGGCGAGGAGCTTTCAGCGCTGAGCGAGAAGGGCCGCGGCCTGCTGCGCAACCGCGCCCTCGGCTTCGTTTACCAGTTCCACCATTTGCTGCCGGAATTCACCGCCCTGGAAAACGTCTGCATGCCGCTGCTGATCGGCAAGACCGCGATCCCGGAAGCCCGTCAGCGGGCCACCGCCTTGCTGGAGCGGGTAGGGCTGGCCCATCGCCTGGAGCACAAGCCGGCCGAACTGTCCGGTGGTGAGCGCCAGCGTGTGGCCATCGCCCGTGCCCTGGTCAACAAGCCAGGGCTGGTGATGCTCGACGAGCCGACCGGCAACCTCGACTCCCACACCGCGCAAGGCATCCAGGACTTGATGCTGGAACTCAGCACCTCGATGCGCACCGCGTTCCTGGTGGTGACCCACGACATGAACCTGGCTCGCCAGATGGACCGCGTCCTGCACCTGCAGGAAGGTTTCCTGACGCCCATCTGATTGGTCGCAGCCCGGCGCCTGAAACAGGTGCCGGGTCTTTAATTTCCATACGGTGCCCCAGCGAATGTTCAGACCGTTATCGATCTTTATCGGCATGCGCTATACCCGCGCCAAGCGCCGCAATCGCTTTGTTTCCTTCATCTCCATGACCTCGATGATCGGCCTCGCCCTGGGCGTGCTGGCGATGATCGTGGTGTTGTCGGTGATGAACGGTTTCCAGCGCGAAATGAGCTCGCGCATCCTCGGCATGGTGCCCCACGCCACCATCGTCGGCGTCAAACCGATCGACGACTGGCAGCCGGTGGCCGCCGCAGCGATGAAAAATCCCGAGGTGACGGCCGCGGTGCCGTTCACCGAGATGGAAGGCATGCTCTCCTACAAGGGCTCGATGCAGCCGATCCAGATCAGCGGCATCGACCCGGCCCAGGAAGGCAAGGTGTCCATCGTTGCCCAGCACATCGTCCAGGGCCGTCTGGATGCCTTGAAGCCGGGCGAGTTCGGGGTGGTGATCGGTGAGATCACGGCACGGCGTTTCCGCCTGAATGTTGGCGACAAGCTGACCCTGATCGTGCCGGAAATCAGCTCTGCGCCGGGCGGCATCACCCCACGCATGCAGCGTTTGAATGTGGTTGGTGTGTTCAAGGTCGGGGCTGAGCTCGACGGTTCCATGGGCCTGATCCATGTGGCCGATGCCGCCGAGATGCAGCACTGGCAGCCGAACCAGGTGCAGAGCGTGCGCCTGGCGGTCAAGGACCTGTACGCCGCGCCTAAGGTTTCCGGCGATATCGCGGCCAGCCTGGGCGCTGGCTTCAAGGCCGATGACTGGACCCACACCCAGGGCAGCCTGTTCAGCGCGATGAAGATGGAAAAGACCATGATCGGCCTGTTGCTGTTGATGATCGTGGCCGTGGCCGCGTTCAACATCATCGCCACGCTGATCATGGTGGTGAATGACAAGGGTGCGGACATCGCGATCCTGCGCACCATCGGCGCCACGCCACGGCAGATCATGGCGATCTTCATGGTCCAGGGTACGGTGATCGGTATCGTCGGCACCTTGATCGGCGGCGTGCTGGGGGTGATCGCGGCGTTGAACGTCAGTGCGCTGGTGGGTTGGCTGGAGCGGGTCAGCGGCCAGCACATCTTCAGTTCCGACGTGTACTTCGTCAGCAACCTGCCTTCCGAGCTGCAGGGCGGCGATGTGGCCCTGATCTGTACCGCGGGTTTTGTCCTGAGCTTCCTGGCGACCCTGTATCCAGCCTGGCGCGCGGCGAAGGTCGAGCCGGCGACTGCATTGCGTTATTCGTAATCTCGCTATCGCGAGCAAGTTCGCTCCTATGGGGGGAGCTTGCTCGCCAACCCTGCGCTATTCCTGCCTCGGCAACTCAATCACAAAGCTCGTCCGGCCCTGCGCCGATTCGCAATGAATCTGCCCGCCATGGGCACGGATGATCGATTGGGTGATGGCCAGCCCCAAGCCTGCATGTTCACTGCTGCCTTCATGGCGCGCCGGGTCGGCGCGGTAGAAGCGGTCGAACAGCCGTGGCAAGCGTTCAGGCGCAATGCCTTCGCCGGTGTTTTCCACCCGCAGGTATGAACCCTTGGCGGTCTCGCCAAGTCGCACCCGCACTTCGCCGCCGGCCGGGGTGAAGCGCAGGGCATTGTCCAGCAGGTTGGAAAGGGCGCGGCGCAACATGCTGCGGTCGCCCTGGATCTTCGCGCTGCCTTCGCGCCCGAGGGCGATACCGGCGTCTTCGGCCAGCGGCGTATAGAACTCCAGCAGCATGTCGGTTTCCTCACCCAGCTCCAGGGCTTCACGTTTCGGCGTCAGCAGGCCGTGGTCGGCCTTGGCCAGGTAGAGCATGTCGTTGACCAACTGGGCCATCCATTGCAGCTCTTCGAGGTTGCTGTGCAGGGCTTCGCGATAGTCTTCCAGCGCCCGTGGGCGGGTGAGGGTGACCTGGGTATGGGTCAGCAGGTTCGACAGCGGGGTGCGCAGCTCATGGGCGATGTCCGCCGAGAACGCGGAGAGGCGCTGGAAGGAGTCGTCCAGGCGCCCGAGCATGGCATTGAAGGCATGGGCCAGTTCGGCCAGTTCGCCGGGCATCTGCTGCTCCGGCAGGCGCTGGGTCAGGGAGCTGGCGGACACGCCCGCGGCGACCTCGCTCATCCGCCGCAGCGGACGCAAGCCGCTGCGCGCGGCCCAGGCCCCGAGCAGCGCGGTGGCCAGGGCCGAGAGGCCGACGGTCAGCCAGATCAGGTGCTGCATACGCTGCAGAAAGTGCTGGTGGTGGGTGATGTCGAGCATCAGGGTCAGCTCTGGCGAGCCGGCCTGGCCAGGCTCCAGGGCCGCACTGTAGACACGGTAGGCGGTGCCGTCATGTTGCAGACTGTGCAGTCCGCTCGGCTGGGCCGAAGTGGCCGGCAGTGCCTTGGCGCTGTCGAACCAGACGGCGCTGTCCGCCCCTGTGACCCGCAGCGTCAGGTCCGGTTGATGGCTGAGTTCATCCTGCAACTGCGCCTTGCGTTCGGCAAAGCGTTGCGGGGTGTCGGCGCCCTCCAGCGCACTGCGCATGGCGATGAGCTTGCCCTCCAGCAGTTGCTGGTCGAGTTCGATGAAGTGCGCCTCGCTGGCGCGGCTGAACAGCACCCCGGCGAGCAACGAAACCACCGCGGTGCAGCCGGCGAACAACAAGGCCAGGCGGCCGCTCAGGGACAAGCGGCGCATCAGGCCTGGCGCTCTTCGAGCACGTAGCCCATGCCGCGCACGGTGTGGATCAGTTTGTTCGGGTAATCGTCATCGATCTTCAGGCGCAAGCGGCGGATCGCCACCTCGATGACGTTGGTGTCGCTGTCGAAGTTCATGTCCCAGACCTGGGAGGCGATCAGCGTCTTGGGCAGCACTTCGCCCTGGCGCCGCAGGAGCATTTCCAGCAACGAGAATTCCTTGGCGGTGAGGTCGATGCGCTGGCCGTTGCGTTCGACCCGTCGGCGAATCAGGTCCAGGCGCAGGTCCGCCAGTTGCAGGGTGGTTTCCTGGGGCGTGGAGCTGCCGCGGCGCAGCAGGCTGCGGACCCGGGCCAGCAGTTCGGAGAAGGCGAAAGGCTTGACCAGGTAATCGTCGGCGCCCAGCTCCAGGCCGTGGACCCGGTCTTCCACCGCATCGCGCGCGGTCAGGAACAGCACCGGGATCTCCAGCCCGGCGCCGCGCACGGCTTGCAGGATCTGCCAGCCATCGCGGCCCGGCAGCATCACGTCGAGAATCAACAGGGAGTAGTCGCCGGTCAACGCCAGGTGTTGCCCTGTGGTGCCATCGGCCACCAGCTCGGCGTTGAAGCCTGCCTCGCTCAGGCCCTGGCGCAGGTAGTGGCCGGTTTTCGGTTGGTCTTCGACGATCAGCAGTTTCATGGGCGGCTCATGGCAAATGGAACGCGGGCTTTATACCCTGGGTGACGGCCGCAGGGCACAAGCTGACAAAGTTGTAATCTAGCAGTCAGCCAGCTGGCAGCGCTGCGGCCTTAGAGTTTCACACAAGCTGAACCTCATCTTATTGGAGTGCGATTATGTTTTTGCCCAAGGGTGTTTTACCTCGTTCGTTGACGCTGGCCGCGTGTTTGCTGGCATTGGGTGCGCCGGCCTGGGCATCGCCGGCGCAGACCTACGATTTCGGTCAGGCGGCCTCGGCGGCCAAGGCCACGCGTACGGTGGAAGTGGTCATGAACGACATGTCCTACACCCCCAAGAGCCTGGACATCAAGGCTGGCGAAACCGTGCGCTTTGTCTTGATCAACAAGGGCCAGTTGCTGCATGAGCTCAATATCGGTACCGCGACCATGCATGCCGAGCACCAGCAGGAAATGCTGAAGATGCAGCAGAGCGGCATGCTCACGCCCACCGCGATGAAGAACATGCCCGCCGGGGCCATGGATCACGCCGCCATGGGCCATGGCGCGATGCCCGGTATGAAGCACGATGACCCGAACAGCGTGCTGGTGGAGCCGGGCAAGACCGCTGAGCTGACCTGGACCTTCAGCAAGGCCGGCAGCCTGGAGTTCGCCTGCAATATCCCGGGGCACTATCAGGCAGGCATGGTCGGCAAGCTGACGGTCAGCCAGTAAGCGCCTGGGGCTCAAAGGCGGAGGCAAAGACTGATAGAATCGCCTGATTCTTCAGTCAGGTTTCCGCCATGCATCCCGCAGCCGAACATTCGCCGCTGGGCAAGTCCAGTGAATACGTCTCCACCTACACGCCATCCTTGCTGTTCCCAATCCCGCGGGCGGCAAAATGGGCCGAGCTGGGCCTGAGCGCCGACACCCTGCCTTATAAAGGCGTGGACTTCTGGAACTGTTTCGAGCTGTCCTGGCTGTTGCCCTCCGGCAAGCCGGTGGTGGCCATCGCCGAGTTCAGCATTCCGGCGGACTCACCGAACATCATCGAGTCGAAGTCGTTCAAGCTGTACCTCAACTCACTGAACCAGACCCCTTTCGCGGATCGCCAGAGCCTGGAGGAAACCTTGCGTGCCGACCTCTCTGCGGCGGCCGGCAAGCCGGTGGGCGTGCGCATCCGCAGCCTGGGCGAAGTGGAGGCGGAAGGTGTGGTGGCCTTGCCGGGTGCCTGCATCGATGAGCTGGATATCAGCGTCAGCAGCTATGAACACCCACGTCCGGAACTGCTGCAGTGCGACAGGTCGCGAATCGTCGAGGAGAGCGTGCACAGCCATCTGCTCAAATCCAATTGCCCGGTCACCAGCCAGCCGGACTGGGGCAGCGTGGTGGTGGAGTACCGTGGCCCGGCGCTGGACCACGCCAGCCTGCTGGCCTACCTGGTGAGCTTCCGCCAGCACTCGGACTTCCATGAGCAATGCGTGGAGCGGATCTTCCTCGACCTGCAGCGTTTGCTGCAGCCGGAGAAGCTGACGGTGTATGCGCGTTATGTGCGTCGTGGCGGCCTGGACATCAACCCGTACCGCAGCACCGAAACCGCGAGTTTCGCCAACTTCCGACTGGTTCGCCAGTAATGAAAAGCCCCGCTCTGGTAGCGGGGCTTTTTTGTCTGTAAGGGGTTAAATCCCCATGTTGCCGAGAGTTTGCACGATGTTGCGCAAGGTGCCGGCAATGGCGGGGTGTTCAAGCTCGAAGCGTTCGACGGCGAGGTTGACCCCGTCGGCCAGGCTGGTGTCCTGGGTGGCGTTTTCCAGTTTGAGCTCGAGCTCGATCTGTTGCATCAATTCCTGCAGATTGGCGCGTTCTGCTTCCGAAAGCGGTGGGTTCTGCTCCAATTGCTCGCGCAGGGTATTGAGCTGTTCTTGCAGTTCGCGGGCAGGCATGGCGTTCTCCCTTCATTGATAGGCACAGCCATGGACCGCGCCGATTCGCTAAAGGTCCATGTCTGAGCCTTAGCGTAATCCACTCGCGGGCAATGTGCATGATCTTGATCAAGTCAGGGTTTTTCACCTTTCTGGCGACGCTGGCCGATATCGGCCAGGCAGGTTGGCAGCTCGCCCAGATGGTCGATCACCGAGTGCACGCCGAGGCTGAATAGATGCAGGGTGGCCTTGCCACGCTTGAGCTCGCGCTCCTGCTGGCTCAGTGCCTGCCATTGCGTCGGACTCATGCCGCAGAGCGAACCGCAGGACGCCAGGCCGATGGTCCACAGGCCGGCGTTGAGGCCAGATTGCAGCAGGCGCGGTTCGCCGCTGACCAGCACGCAGCCGTCCAGGCGGCTGACATTCAGGGCCATCAGCGCCTGCCAACAGGCATCGGGAGCCGGCCAGCGGGAGCCTGTGTTGGGGGAGGGGGTGACCCAGTCGGGTAGTGAACTTGCCAGGTGCTGGCTGAGGGGGGCGGGCAACTCGTCGAGCCAGGCGCAGGGCACGCCCTGGTGTTGCAGGCTGTGCAGAATGTCCAGGGCGCCGTGAGTGGCGTGGGCCTGTTCCAGGACCGGGTGGTCGGCGCTATGCAGGCGCATCCGCGCGCCGAAATCCACCAGGCAACCGCTGAGGCCAAAGAGCACGGCGGTCAAGGTGGGGGCGGATACAGGCAAGGCTTCGGCGTGAGGCATCGTGACGTCCCTGAAATACCTTGCAAGAGTATCGACGACAGATGACCGTTGGGTGACATCCCTGTGAACAGGCCATGCAAACGAGGGGGGAGAGGGCGAAGCACTGCACCAGTGCTGCATAAATGGATATATCCGACTTATACTAGCGCGCTTACCGCCAGGGCATAGCGCCCGCGACAGTACAATCCAAGGAGTTTCTGCTATGCGCTGGAGCAATCGTCTCGTTCAGCTTATGTGTGCCGGCATGCTGCTGGTGCCGGTTATGGCCCACGCTGCGGAAGACGATCCGTGGGAAAGCATCAACCGCCCGATCTTCACGTTCAACGACACCATCGACACCTATGCGCTGAAACCTCTGGCGCAAGGTTATCAGGCAGTAACGCCGCAGTTTCTCGAAGACGGCATTCACAACTTCTTCCGTAATATCGGTGATGTCGGCAACCTGGCCAACGATATCCTGCAAGCCAAGCCCCATGCCGCTGCCGTCGACACCGCGCGGCTGTTGATGAACACCACCATCGGTGTGGCGGGTTTCTTCGATGTGGGCACCAAGATGGGCTTGCAACGTAACGATGAAGACTTCGGCCAGACCCTGGGTTACTGGGGCGTCGGCAGTGGTCCTTACGTGATGCTGCCGTTCTTCGGTCCGAGCACCCTGCGCGATGCGCCGGCCAAGTATGTGGACAGCTTCACCGACGGTTACCGTTATGTGAACGACGTGCCGGTGCGTAACAGCGTGTTTGCCCTGGAGGTCGTCGACACCCGCGCGAGCCTGCTGTCGAGCGAGAAGCTGATCAGTGGCGACAAGTACACCTTCATTCGCAATGCGTACCTGCAGAACCGCGAATTCAAGGTCAAGGACGGCAAGGTCGAAGACGATTTTTAAGCGACCTGTCCATGAAAAAGGCGGCCCTTGGGGCCGCCTTTTTTGTTGAGCTTAGAATCAGCTCATCTTCAGGATTGTAAGGCCAAGTTTCTGGCCCTTGCCTTCCAGCTCGTTGACCCAGACCACTTCGGTGTCCGCTTCCAGTCCCCTGAGGGCGGCGTGCTCGGAATCGATACGCACGCTGAGCAGGTCGCCGACCTTGAATGAGCGCGGAGCCTGAACCTGCATGCCACCGCTGGAAAGGTCGATGCAGACGGCCGCAATCACCTGGCCCTGGTGGATCAGCGTGACCTCTGCATCCACTCGCATGCGGATGTAATCGCGCTTTTCACTGTAGTCACGATCGTTTGGGCTCATAGGCTCCAACCTGCGTTTAAGTTGCGGATTTGCCTGTTCTTATAACTCCCGGTGATTTGAGGTGTAAAGACGTCCGGCGACCATCGGCATGAGCTTGAAACGCCCCGCGGATGGGAGTACCGTCTGCGCCTTAGAAGGGCACCTCTGATGGTCGAGCGTGCAGGGCTACGGGCCCTGACTCCATTTCCAGAGTGGCTAGAAAGCGAATCCAGTAGTGTGTGTCCAGGCCTCGTGCCCAGCCACCTACGCCAACCTAATTCTGGCGCCGTTTGCCCACATGCCAAAAACCAGTGCCACGCTGCTGATAATCGATGACGACGAAGTAGTGCGCGCGAGCCTCGCGGCCTATTTGGAAGACAGTGGCTTCAGCGTCCTGCAGGCCAGTAACGGTCAGCAGGGACTTCAGGTGTTCGAGCAGGAAAAGCCCGACTTGGTGATCTGCGATCTGCGCATGCCGCAGATGGGCGGCCTCGAACTTATCCGTCAGGTAACCGACATCGAACCGCAAACCCCGGTCATCGTGGTTTCCGGTGCCGGTGTGATGAACGATGCCGTCGAGGCCTTGCGCCTGGGCGCGGCGGACTACCTGATCAAGCCGCTGGAAGACCTCGCGGTGCTGGAGCACTCGGTGCGCCGGGCCCTGGATCGCGCGCGCCTGTTGCTGGAAAACCAGCGCTATCGGGAGAAGCTGGAAGCCGCCAACCGCGAGCTCGAAGCCAGCCTGAGCCTGCTGCAGGAAGATCAGAACGCCGGGCGCCAGGTGCAGATGAACATGCTGCCGGTGAGCCCATGGACCATTGATGAGTTCAAGTTCGCGCACCAGATCATTCCGTCGTTGTACCTGTCCGGCGATTTCGTCGACTACTTTCGTGTCGACGAGCGCCGCGTAGCCTTTTACCTGGCGGATGTTTCCGGGCATGGCGCGTCTTCGGCCTTTGTCACGGTGCTGCTCAAGTTCATGACCACGCGCTTGCTGTTCGAGTCCAAGCGCAACGGCACTTTGCCGGAATTCAAGCCGTCGGAAGTCCTGGGCCATATCAACCGTGGCCTGATCAGCTGTAAGCTGGGCAAACACGTGACAATGGTCGGTGGCGTCATCGACGAGGAGACGGGCTTGTTGACCTATAGCATTGGCGGACACCTGCCATTGCCTGTGTTGTACACGCCAGACAGTGTGCGTTACCTGGAAGGGCGGGGTCTGCCGGTAGGCTTGTTCAATGAAGCCACCTATGAAGACCACATTCTGGAACTGCCTCCGAGCTTCAGCTTGACGCTGATGTCTGATGGCATTCTGGACCTTTTGCCGGAACCCACACTCAAAGAGAAAGAGGCCGCCTTACCTGAACGGGTGAGAACGGCAGGCGGCAGCCTGGATGGTCTGCGGCAGGTTTTTGGATTGGCCACGCTAGGGGAGATGCCGGATGATATCGCCCTGTTGGTGTTGAGCAGGAATCTTTAATGAGTACCGGTAGAATCCAGTTCGCCGAGCAGGACGGCACCTTTGTCCTGAAGTTTATCGGTGAAGTGCGCCTGACCCTGTGTTCGGCGCTGGATGCGACTATTGAGCGAATCTTCACGGCGCTGAACTTCTCGGCGATCGTGATCGACCTGACCGAAACCCGCAGCATTGACAGCACCACCCTGGGCCTGCTGGCCAAGCTGTCGATCCTGTCGCGGCAGAAGGTCGGCCTGTTGCCGACCGTCGTCACCACCCACGAAGACATCACCCGACTGCTGCAGTCCATGGGCTTTGATCAGGTGTTCAACATCGTTGACCGTCCGATCCCATGCCCGGAATGCCTGACCGACCTGCCATCCCAGGACCAGTCGGAAGAGGTGGTGCGGCTCAAGGTGCTGGAAGCGCACAAGATCCTCATGGGCTTGAACGACTCCAACCGCGAGGCTTTCCACGATCTGGTGAATGCCCTGGAACGCAACTGATCCTATAAAGCGGCAGCACATAAAAAAGGGCGAACCCGTGAGGGGCCGCCCTTTTTGCGTTGGCGCTCGCTCGATCAGAGCTTGGCGGCCAGCAGTGCCTCGAGTTTTTCCTGGTCGCGGGCGAACTGACGGATGCCTTCGGCCAGTTTTTCGGTGGCCATGGCGTCTTCGTTGGAGGCCCAGCGGAACTGCGCTTCGTTCAGGCTCTGGCGAGCTTCGCCAGCGTGGCCGGGCGCCAGTTTGCGCTCCAGCTTGCCGGTGTCGGCGGCCAGTTTCTCGATCAGATCCGGGCTGATGGTCAGACGGTCGCAGCCGGCCAGTTGCTCGATCTGGTTCAGGTTACGGAAGCTGGCGCCCATGACCACAGTCTTGTAGTCATTGGCCTTGTAGTAGTTGTAGATGCGGGTCACCGACTGCACGCCCGGATCGTCGGCGCCGGTGTAGTCGTTGCCGCTGGCCTTTTTGTACCAGTCGTAGATGCGCCCCACGAATGGCGAGATCAGGAACACCCCGGCCTCGGCGCAGGCGATCGCCTGGGCGAAGGAAAACAGCAGGGTGAGGTTGGTCTGGATGCCTTCGCGTTCCAGCTGCTCGGCGGCACGGATGCCTTCCCAGGTGGAGGCGATCTTGATCAGTACACGCTCGCGGCCGATGCCTGCTTTGTCGTACAGCTCGATCAGGCGATGGGCGCGCTTGAGCATGGCGTCGGTGTCGAACGACAGGCGGGCATCCACTTCGGTGGAAATGCGGCCGGGGATCACTTTCAGGATTTCTTTGCCCACTGCGACGCCAAAACGGTCGCTGGCCAGGCCGACATCGCCTTTGACGTCGCTGACGCAGGCGTTCAGCAGCTCGGCGTAACCCGGAATGGCCGCGGCCTTGAGCAACAGGGAAGGATTGGTGGTGGCGTCTACCGGTTTGACCCGGGCGATAGCGTCGAAGTCGCCGGTGTCGGCAACCACGGTGGTGAACTGCTTGAGTTGTTCCAGCTTGGAAGTCATGAGAGTGCTCTGTCCTGTGGGTCTGTTGACATTACCCGAGCGCTGACAGCCGCTCAAGGGCGCGAATGCGTAACCGGATGCCTAAACGAGCCCCAAGGGCAACAACCTGAAAAACAGGTGTTTGAATGCTGGGGCGCTATCCGTTTACTACGATGCCAAAACACCCATCAGGTTCAACCCGAGCGATCGTTAGCGACCTTCGAGCAACTGCCCGGCCTGATCCAGCAGCGCCAGCGGATCCTTGGCCTTGTGAATGTCCACCGAGAGCAACTGGCGGAACTTGCGCGCTCCCGGAAAACCGGTGCCCAACCCCAACACATGGCGAGTGATGTGGTGCATGGCGCCGCCCGTGGCCAGGTGCCTGGCGATATAAGGCCGCAACTGCGCCAACGCTTCGGCCCGGGAAATCACCGGTGCCGTGCTGCCGAACAGCTGCTGATCCACCTCGGCCAGCAGGTAGGGGTTGTGATAGGCCTCGCGGCCCAGCATCACCCCGTCGAAAGTCTGTAGATGCTCATGGCAGGCTTCCAGGGTCTTGATGCCGCCGTTGAGGATGATTTCCAGCTCGGGGAAGTCCGCCTTCAAGCGTGCCGCCACGTCATAACGCAGCGGAGGAATGTCACGGTTTTCCTTCGGCGACAGCCCTTCGAGAATCGCGATCCGCGCATGCACGGTAAAACTGGTGCACCCAGCGTCGCGCACCTGGCCGACGAAATCGCACAGTTGTTCATAACTGTCGCGGCCATTGATGCCGATCCGATGCTTGACCGTGACCGGAATGCTCACCGCATCGCGCATCGCCTTCACGCAATCGGCCACCAGGCCCGGATGCCCCATCAGGCACGCGCCGATCATATTGTTCTGCACCCGATCGCTCGGACAGCCGACGTTGAGGTTCACTTCATCGTAACCATGCTCCTGCGCCATCCGCGCGCAAGTCGCCAGATCCGCCGGCATACTGCCACCCAACTGCAACGCCAGGGGATGCTCGGACTCGTCATGACGCAGAAAACGCTCATGATCGCCATTGAGCAACGCACCGGTGGTGACCATCTCGGTGTAGAGCAGGGCGTGCTTGGACAGCAGGCGCAGGAAGAAGCGGCAGTGGCGATCTGTCCAGTCCATCATCGGCGCCACGGAAAAGCGGCGGGAGAGGGCTGGCGAGGCAGTTGGAGCAGGAGATAAGAGCATTGGGCAATCTGGATGGGTGAGGCGAAGGAGGGGAAGTTTATCAGGAATGGAGTTCCGGGGTTGGAAGGGCGCGCGTACCAGGAAGATGAATGGTCTTCGGTTCCTATATTCCGGTCGGTTGTATGAACAACGGCAGGCTAATAAAAAGCGGGCGATCTTAAGGTCACCCGCTTTTTTGTGTGATTCGATAGCCGCATGGCTAGGCGAATGTTCGCTGCATTTGAATCACTTGAAGCTGTCCGCCAGTTCCCTGGCCCGATTCCCGGCCTCTCGCCGCGCCACCTGATCCACCTCATGCCCCAGGATGGTCTTTTCCACGATCAGTGCATGCACCTGGGTGACGCCGACGAACTTCAACCAGGCCTCGACATAGGTCTTCTGGAAGTCAAAGCGTTCCGCAGGCGTGTCGGATAGCGGCGAGAAGTCGAGGCCGCGGGCGTAGGCGACGACCGCGGTTTTGTTGTGCAGCAGGCCGCGCAGGCCGTGTTCGGCGGTGAAGCTGAAGAGGATGTCTTTCTGCGTGACCAGGTCGATGAAGTGCTTGAGCTTGTAGGGGATGCTGTAGTTCCACAGGGGGACGGAAAGTACCAGCAGATCGGCGTGGTGCAGGTGGGCGGCGAGAGTTTCGAGGGTGTTCCAGGCGTCTTGCTGGTCGGGGGACAGGGCCATGCCTTGCAGGCCGGCGTACTTGGCGTCCATGGCGTGCTGGTCGAATTCCGGCAGGTCCAGGCTCCACAGGTCCAGGGTGCTGACTTCGGTGTGTGGATGGTGGGTCTGATAGCGGTCGATAAAACCTCGGGCGATTTGTTGCGAGGCGGAGCGCTCTTTGCGGGGGGAGCATTGGATATGCAGCAGGCGGGTCATGACGGCATCTCGGATGAGGAATGCCGACATTGCAACATAGCGATTTACGGAATATAAATTGTAAATAAATGGCTGATTGATCACGTATCTTTATATGTTCGATGTTCTGTTGCTCAAGACCTTTGTAACGGTGGTGGACGAGGAAGGTTTCAGCCGTGCCGCCGAACGGCTGCACCTGACACAGTCGGCGGTCAGCGGGCATCTGCGACGCCTGGAAGAGCAGGTCGGCAAGCCGCTGCTGGCCCGTACCACGCGTTCCCAGCACTTGACTGCCGATGGCGAGCGCCTGATGGCCTATGCGCGAGCCATCCTCGCCTTGAACCGCGATGCCTGGGCCGAGCTGACGCGTTCGCCATTTCACGGCCGGGTGCGGATCGGCATGTCCGAGGACTTTGTCGAGCCCCGCCTGCTGCGCCTTTTGCAGGAGTTCGCGGCGCAGTATCCGGGCATGGAAATCGATATACAGGTGAATATTCCCGGCACGCTGCTGGAGCGCATGCAGCAGGGCGGCCTGGAGGTGGTCATAGGTTCGCTGTGTGAAACCCGTGAGCCGGGCCTGCTGTTGTGGCAGGAACCGCTGGTATGGGCCAGTTCCGCGTACCTGGTGGGTCGCTTGCCGACTCCGCTGCCACTGGCACTGTTTCCCGAGCCATGCCCTTATCGGGCGGTAGCCCTGCAGCGTCTGGCGCAAGCGGGAATCGCCCAGCGCACGGCAATGCTTTGCCCGAGCACCGCGGCGTTGCGCACGGCGGCTCTCTCCGGGTTCGCGGTGGCGCCGATAGCCACCAGTCAGTTGGGGCAAGGGCTTGCGGTATTGGGGGCTGAGCATGGTTTGCCGGTACTGCCTGACGCGGAGTTTCGGCTGTTCACGGCCAAGGACGCCGATCAGGGCATAGTGGCTGCGTTGTCCCGGGTGATAGTGGCGTATTGTGCGGCGCGGCGGCTCTAGCCGTCGGCTTCAGCGACGCGACTGCCCGAGGGGCAGTCGCTTGAGCGGGGTTCAGAGATCCAGGCCTTCCTGGATCACGGACAACAAGGTGTCTTCATTGAGTTCGAGCGGGTCCGGCCTGGATTTACCGGAGCCGGGAACCGTCTGGATCAGCCAGTGCCCCTCTCCATGTTCGCTGCCGTTGCGCAGCAGGTAGCGTTCAGGGCCTTTGCCGTGGATTTCGACACGCCCGGCGCCACCGGTGGTGAAGCGGGCGATAGGGTCGAGGAGGATGCTTTTATGGTTGCCCTCGATCAGCAGTTGATCGATGGCATAGTTGAAGGTCGCACCAGAGGGGTGGCTCTCGAACACGCGAGTGGGGACGCGCCGGATATTCAGGCCGACCTCTGAAAGTGGAGTCAGCCAGGTCTCGACCTGGTGGTACATCTCATAGACCTGTGCAGGCCACAGCTCGATGGCCTTGTCTGCCGAGATGTCTTCCTTGGCCCAGCTGTCCTGTTTTTGTTTCAGCCTTGCGGCGAGTTCATCGACCTTACTCATTCCGACTTCCTATCGTGATGTGAGGGTAAGTGTAGTCTCGGAAGGTACTTTACCTTGGCGGAGGGTGGCCAGCGATTCATGACCATCTGTTGGATGCCGATGTTTGTATTGTGGCAGGGTGTTTTTTATATATCCCTGATGAGCATCAGAAAAATGCTCTACATTTTCAGACGTCGCCACCCTGAACTGTCCGCTATTACCTCTTAGGATTGGCCGGCCCGGCTGCATTGGATGCCTTACCCTGCCAGGATGATGCTTTGCCTATCCCGATTCACGATCCTCACCATGCCTCCGATCGAACCTTGAAACGGCTTCCGCTGCTCAAGGCCGCGGTGGTATTCATTTCGATGGTTTGCCTGTGCCTGTGCGGCCTGCTTTATCTGCAACTGGCGCAGTCCTATCACTACGATATGGCGCGGGCGCAGGTCGCCTCGTCGAACCTGACCCGGGCCATGGCGCAACAGGCCGAGGACACCTTCATCGAGGCCGACCTAGTGCTGGCCAGCCTGGCCGACTGGATTCAGAAGGATGGTTATGGCCCTGAGCAGAAGCCTTTCCTGCAGAAGATCTTTGCGCAGAGGGCGCAAGCGCTCAAACAGCTGCATGGCCTGTTCCTGTTCGACCGGGCGGGGTATTGGGTGGTCACCTCGTTCGAGCGCTTGCCACGCAGCGCAGGCGTGGCCCATCGCGATTACTTCCGCTTTCATCAGCAGAACGCTTCCTTGCTGGCCCACGTCGGGCCTGCGATCCGCAGTCGGGAAAACGGCGAGTGGATCATTCCGCTGACGCGGCGCCTGAACGACAAGCAGGGCAATTTCGAAGGCGTGCTGCTGGCCGGTATCCGGCTGGCCTATTTCGACCAGTTCTTCAAAAGCTTCGACATCGATGACAACGGCAGCATGTTCCTCGCCCTGTCCGATGGCACCCTGCTGGCGCGGCGTCCGCTGGAGGAGCGGCAGATCGGCGCATCCCTGGCGCGCGGGGAGATTTTCAGCAAGTACTTGCCTGAGTCTTCTTCGGGCACTGCGATGATTCGTTCGCTGGTCGACAGAAAGATGCGGCTCTACGGCTATCGGCAACTGGACGCCTACCCGCTGGTGGTGAGCGCGGCGAGTTCGAAGGATGCGGTCCTCAAGGACTGGTACGCCAGCGCCTACCAGTCCAGCGCCATTGTCGCCCTGGTGGTATTGGGGATCGGCTTGTTCGGCTGGGTCTTCGTGCACCAGGTACGCAACGGCGAGCGTATCGAGGCCGACCTGCGGACCGCGCAGGCAGCGCTGGAGGTGATCGCGACCCATGACAGCCTGACCGGCCTGGCCAATCGCCGGCTGCTCGAGCGGGCGCTGGAAACCGAGTTCGGGCGCGGCGGGCGGCAGGCGAGCCCGCTGAGCCTGATCATGCTCGATATCGATTTCTTCAAGCGCTACAACGACACCTACGGCCATGTCGCCGGGGATCAGTGCCTGGCCGAGGTGGCGCAGGTGCTGAGGGATTGCTGTCAGAGCAAGGCCGACCTGGCGGTGCGGTATGGCGGGGAGGAATTCGTGATCCTGTTGCCCGATACCGAGATGCACGGGGCGCTGGCCATGGCCGAGCAGATTCGCTGCGGCGTCATGGAGAAAAACATCCCGCATACCGGCTCGCCCTTTGCACGAGTCACCCTCAGCCTGGGTTGCTACTGCTTCGTGCCGAACGGGCACGACAGCATCGAGGCGTTCCTCGAACACGCCGATGCCGCGCTGTACCAGGCCAAGAAGTCCGGACGCAATCAGGTGGCGATCGAGAGCGTTAGCCAACCGTTGGCCCGCTCGGATCGCTGACAGCTCGTTGCCTGTGCCTTTGGGCGCTCAGTCCTGATCCAGGTAGCCCAGCTTGTGTTCGAGATGTTGCCTCACGCCAGGCCATTCATCGTCGATGATGCTGAAACGCACCGAGTTGCGCTTGCGGCCATCGGGCATGATCCGTTCATGGCGCACGATGCCTTCCTGTTTTGCTCCCAGGCGCAGAATGGCGTTACGCGACTTTTCATTGATTTCGTCGGTGGTGAACTGCACCCGCACACAGTCGAGCCTCTCGAAGGCGTGGCGCAGCATCAGGTACTTGGCTTCGGTGTTGACGAAGGTTTTCTGCCAGCGCGTGGCGATCCAGGTGCTGCCGATTTCCAGCTTGCGGTTCTTGCGGTCGATCTTCCAGAAGCGGGTGCAGCCGATCACCTCGTTGCTGGCCTTGAGGACCGTGGCGAAGGGCAGGACAGTACCGGCGTCGCGACCGCTGAGGGCGATCTGCAGATAGTCGTCCACCGTCGCGCTGGACGGCACCACGGTGAACGGCAGGTTCCACAACTGGCCATCCTCGGCGGCCTTGACCAGGGCGTCGGCGTCGGAGAGTTGCAGCGGTCGCAGGAGGATTCGCGGGCCTTCCAGTATGTCCATGGCAGGTTTTTTCCAGCAGTGAAGGAGTGGGCTTCGGCCGTCTATTACAGGCAGACACCTAAGCCTTGGCAAGGTCCATTCATGGGCTGTTTCGAGCAGGGATATTGGCCAAATCAATTGTCGGTTCGGGGCTTCAATGGCTTATACATAGCGCCGATACGCGACACCTCATGCATAAGGACCACCCCATGAGTCAGCCCCACCTGATGAACTTCGCGCTTTACCTGCAACGGCTCGGCTATGACAGCGCACCGCCACCAATCCTGGCGACCTTGCGCGAGCTGCAGTTGCGCCACACCAGCACCTTCGCTTTTGAAAGCCTGTCGACCCTGTTGCGCGTGCCGGTGCCGATCGACCTGGCTTCGGTGGAGCACAAGGTCCTGCATGAGGGCCGTGGCGGCTACTGCTACGAACTCAACCAGATGTACCAGGTGCTGTTGCAGCACCTGGGCTATGAGACGCGGGGCATTACCGGGCGAGTGGTGATGGGCGGGCCGGAAGATGCCTGGTCCGCGCGCGCTCACCGCCTGGTACTGCTGACCCTGGACGGCGTGCGTTATGTCTCGGATGTCGGCTTTGGCGGCATGGTGCCCACCGCGCCGCTGCTGCTCGATACCGAGGACGAGCAGGCCACGCCCCACGAGCCCTATCGCATCACCCAGCGTGATGGCAGTTACACCCTGCGCGCCAAGGTCGCCGGCGAGTGGCGGGCGATGTATGTATTTGACCTGCAGCGGCAGGAAGCCGTGGATTACGAAATGGGTAACTGGTTCGTCTCGACCCACAAGAACTCGCCGTTTCTCGGTCAACTGAAAGTCGCGCTGATGGGCGAAGGCCTGCGCCGGACCCTGAATAACGGCAGCTACGCCGTGCATCGCCTGGGCCAGGACAGCGAGCGCCGGCAGATCACCGACCCCGACGAGTTGATTGCCTTGTTGCAGAACGAGTTCGCCATTCGGGTGCCGCAGCACCCGCGGCTGCGAGAGGTCCTTGGCGAATTGCTCGCGCTGCCGCAACCGGCCTGATCGGTCCGGGCTTCAGGGTTCCTCGGTGTCGAGGTCGATAGTCAGATAGAAATAGTCGATATCCCCCCAGGCTTCGCGGCGATCGACGAAGGTTTCCGCCGACCCCATGAACAGGCTGTAGCCCAACTGGCTGCGCGGGTCGCGGTAGAAGCCAGGCGGCGCATCCCAGACACAACAGGAGCGCCGCAGGGGCGGCATCCGGAACTGCTCGCCCAGGTAGCGTTCGGCAGCCTGGGCATCACGCCCAGCCAGGCGATAGGTGGCGCGCAGCGGCTTGGTCTGCAACTCGGGTTCGGCGTGACATTCGAGGAACTCGATAAAGGCGGGTTTGTTGCCGATCCGTGCCAGGAAGTCGCCGCAGACCGGCGCGGCCTGGGCGCCGGACGCCAGCATCAATAACGCAGGGCTGATCAGGATCGAGAGGCATCTGTTCACGTGGCGATTCCTTCCAGGCTGAGCACTCTTTTGCTGAGCAAAGCCCCCAGCCAGCTCAGGGTCAGCGCCATAAAGGCATCTGCTCATAACCATCCTTCAGCTGGCGGCGATACGTCCAGTGAGTCAGCAGCGCAATCAATGCACTGTCCAGCAGCCAGAGCGGCATCAGCAGGCGCAAGGCCGGGTGAAGGCAAAGTACACCGGCGATCGACAGCCCCAGCAGCAGGCTGCTGAACCAATTGGCCAGGCCTTTGGCGCAGAGCAGGGCGTACAGCGGGGTAAACGCCAGCGCCATGGGCAGAAAGCCGAATATCGCACCGCCGGCGACGAACAGGGCAAAGGTCCCCAGGCCAGCCCAGAACCCTTGCCACAGGCTGTCGGCGAAGCTGGTGCTGAACACGGCCAGCACAAAGCCTTGCAAGGCCAGCACCGTGCGGAAGCTGCCATAGGCGAGGCGGAAGGTATGCCAGAGATGATTCATTCGATCGCTTCCATGCGCGGACGGAGGGCGTCACCTATGTGGGCGCCGCGGGGGCTGGGATTCTATCAGGGTGGCTGTCTGGGACGGGGTTCGGCGGGAAAAAGGCAGAGGCTGGCGATCAGGTTTCGCTGGTTTTTGAGGTTGGGCGGCGCCGAATAAAGTGTATACAACTCTATAGACATTTGTCCCGACTGTTGAATACAGTGTGCCCCATAACAAAAACCAGGGAACCCCCCAACCATGAAAACGCCCTCTGTTTCACCGCAACGGCCTGAAGATGAAAACCTGGGTCTTGGCGCGAATATGGCTTACGGCCTGCAACATGTCTTGACCATGTACGGCGGTATCGTTGCGGTGCCTTTGATCGTTGGCCAGGCCGCCGGCCTGGCGCCGGCGGACATCGGTCTGCTGATCGCGGCGTCGCTGTTCGCCGGCGGTCTGGCAACTCTCCTGCAAACCCTCGGCCTGCCGTTTTTCGGCTGTCAGCTGCCGCTGGTCCAGGGCGTGTCCTTCTCGGGCGTGGCGACCATGGTGGCGATTGTCAGCAGCGGTGGCGAAGGGGGCTTCCAGTCGATTCTCGGGGCGGTGATCGCCGCCTCGTTGATCGGTCTGCTGATCACTCCGGTGTTTTCACGCATCACCAAGTTCTTTCCACCGCTGGTCACGGGCATCGTGATCACCACCATCGGCCTGACCCTGATGCCAGTGGCGGCGCGCTGGGCCATGGGTGGCAACAGCCATGCGGAAAACTTCGGCAGCATGGCCAATATCGGCCTGGCGGCGATCACCCTGGTCCTGGTGTTGCTGCTGAGCAAGATCGGCAGCGCGACCATCTCCCGGCTGTCGATCCTGCTGGCCATGGTGGTGGGCACGATCATCGCGGTGTTCCTGGGCATGGCCGATTTCTCCATGGTCACCCAGGGGCCGATGTTCGGCTTCCCGACGCCGTTTCATTTCGGCATGCCGACTTTCCATTTCGCCGCCATCCTGTCGATGTGCATCGTGGTCATGGTGACCCTGGTGGAAACCTCGGCCGACATCCTTGCGGTGGGTGAGATCATCGACACCAAGGTCGACTCCAAGCGCCTGGGCAATGGCCTGCGCGCCGACATGCTGTCGAGCATGATCGCGCCGATCTTCGGCTCCTTCACCCAGAGCGCCTTTGCCCAGAATGTCGGGCTGGTGGCGGTGACCGGGATCAAGAGCCGTTATGTGGTGGCCACCGGCGGGGTGTTCCTGGTGATCCTCGGCCTGCTGCCGTTCATGGGGCGGGTGATCGCCGCCGTACCGACCTCGGTGCTCGGCGGGGCCGGTATCGTGCTGTTCGGCACCGTGGCGGCCAGCGGCATTCGGACCCTGTCCAAGGTCGACTACCGCAACAACGTCAACCTGATCATCGTTGCCACCTCGATCGGCTTCGGCATGATTCCCATCGCTGCGCCGAACTTCTACGACCATTTCCCAAGCTGGTTCGCCACCATCTTCCATTCCGGCATCAGCTCCTCGGCGATCATGGCCATTGTGCTGAACCTCACCTTCAACCACTTCACCCTGGGCAACTCGGACCAGCAATCGGTGTTTGCCGTGGCGTCCGAGCGCACCCTGCGCTACCAGGACCTGGCAGCGTTGCGTGAGGGCGATTATTTCAGCGGCGGCAAGCTGCACGATGCCGAGGGCAACGAGATTCCGGTGGTGGATACGTCCCATGGCGAGCATTCTCCGGCTGCTCATCAGGCGTCGTCCCATGCCTCGGGCGCGGCCGAAACCAGCAAGGTCTAGGGTCGGCCGAGTCGCCAGGCTGGACGCAATCAGTCCAGTCCTGGCCGGCTAGCTACTCCGCGACCCGCTCCGGCAGCCCTTGGCGGACCAGCGCCAAGGCGAACAGCACCACCACGGCGGCTGCCGCCGACAGCGTCAAGGGCAGGCCGTGGGCACCACCGCTCATGGCTGCGCCGCTGAGCAGCGGTCCCAGCAGGCTGCCGATACCCCACAACAAGCCCGCGCTGGCGTTGGCCGTGACCAGGTCGGGGCCGCTGAACTCCTGGCCGATCAGGATGATCGCCAGGGTGTACACCCCGCCGGCCGCCGCGCCGAGTATCACCAGGCTCGGCCAGAGCAGTGCCGGGTAGTTCATCAGCAGCGGCAGTCCCAGGCCGATCACCAACGACACCACGCCGCAGCCCAGGTAGATGGCGGCGCGTCCAGCCTTGTCCGACAGCCAGCCCAGAGGAAACTGGAACGCCGCATCCCCCAGCAGAATGATGCTGACCATCAGCGCCGCGAGCTTGATGGCGTAGCCGTGAGTCGCGGCGTAGACCGGAAACAGCGAGAGAATCACCGTATCGAAGAAGGCGAAGAACAGAATGCCCACGCACAGCGCTGGCGCCACCCGGATAAAGCCCAGCACCGAGAAGCTCTGGTTCTCGGTATGTCCGGCAACGGGGCGCTGGCGTGGCAGGGTCAGCCAGATCACCGCAATGGCCAGCAGGTAACCGGTGCTGACCGTGGCGATCACCGCCGGCCCCTCGGGGCCGAGCAGGGCCACCAGGCTGGGGCCGATCATCTGGAACACGGTGAAACAGGTGGTGTAGACCGCGATCACTCGGCCGCGCACGGCGTCCGCGGCCATCTCGTTGACCCAGGTTTCTCCCAGGATGATGATCAGCCCGGCGCCGAAGCCCATGACGATCCGCGCCAGCCCCAGGCCGGTCAGGCTGATCCCGGGGAGTTCCAGGGCGCCGATGCTGAGGGCGCACAGGCTGAAACACAGCAGGTAGATCTGCCGGCGGCTGAGTTTCCGGCACAGGCCGTTCACCAGGAATGCCGACAGCATCATGCCGGCGGCGGGAAGGGCCGACATGATGCCGATCTGGGTGTTCGAGGCGCCGGCCTGATACAGGCGCAAGGCAATGACCGGCACGGTGGAGCCGATGCTCAGGCCGACAATCGAGATGCCGAGGATCAGCGCGGCCAACAGGGTTTTATTCATGGAATACACCTGCACCCGATGGGGCGGGTGCTTAAAGACGGTTTGTTGTGGCGCGGCGCTTTTGCTCGGGCAGGGTTGCGGTTCGGCATACGCGGGCGTAGGTCGGGCCGGGGTTCTGCGGTGCAAAGCGGCGGATGGGGCAGTGCGCGGCGAACAAGCGCTGCAGCTGTATCAGGTCCGCGCCGGCTTCAGGCGCAACGGTGGGGTTCAGGCGTGAGGGGAGAAAGTGAAGGCGAACAGCACGCTGCGGCGGCGTCGATTGATCGCGCAGTCGGATTGCGACACCGCGAAGGTCTGCGATGGGCTCATCGAGAGAAAGCTGTTATGGAGCTGTGTGGGGAAAAACATGAGTCGTGACGGCTGGCGTGAGAAGGGGCACAGCCTACTTCAGGCGCTGGCGCCAGGCAATCGGAGACAGGCTGGAATCGGCTGCAGCGCAAACGCGTATCCGCATGCCGGTCTGGCATGCGCTGAATCGATCTTGGGGGAGGGTGACGCTGAACTGATTCGCCGCAGGAGCAGGGCGCTCCTTGACGTGTTGCTGGCCAATCAGTGTAGGAAGATGGCTCCACGACCTGGACTCGAACCAGGGACCCAGTGATTAACAGTCACTTGCTCTACCAACTGAGCTATCGCGGAATGCGGCGTATCTTACTGATTAAGAAGGAGAAGTCAAGCATCCCCAAATAATTTTCCGCTTGAGTGAGCCTGGTCGACCCTGGCCACTGTGCCAATCCGCGGCTATTTGGCCGTTGGCGGTTACCGGAATCGCAGCACAGGTCTACCATGGCGCCCCGGCAGTGGTTTCACGCGCTCCCGGCCTCCAGCCGAAAAGGTAACGCTCATGACCCTGTTCAAGTTTTTACCCGCCACACTGCTTGCCCTGTCGCCTCTGCCTGAGGAGGTTTTATGAGCATCGAGCAGATCAGCCTGCCCAAAGGTGTCGGTCCCCAGGCCATGAAACTGTGGGATGCCATTACCCAGGCCGGGTCGGCTGCTGAATTGAACCGCGCGGGTGGCAAGGCCGAAGGTTTTGTCCTCGGGCTGGAAAGCGCCAAGGCCATCAAGAGCCAGGTCGCCGAGTCGCTGTACGTGGCTTTCGATGATGCCGCCAGCCAGCGCAGCGCTGAACTGGCCGGTTGAGCGTTCTCAACCGCCGAAAGTGAAGGTGCCCAGCATGAATTTCGCGGCCAGCGATGTGACCGCCAGTTGCACCAGCCACAGCGCCAGGCCACCGAGAAATACCCCCAGGGCAATTTGCAGGACCAGGTTCCTTTCGCGTTTCTGCGGGCGGGGGAAGTGGTCCAGTTCGTCGCGGTCGGCTCGCAGGTCGTCGTGTCTCATGGGGCGTTCTCGATAGGGAAGCGATAGGGAAGAAGGCAAGCTGAATTCAGTCTAGTGGGCATCGGGTCGGCGAGGGCGGCCCACAAAAAAGGGGGAAGCCCAAAGGCTTCCCCCTTTCACTCACCGCGGGTGGCTCAGATCACCTGGATGATGGCCTTGGTCACGACGTCGATGTTGTTCTGGTTCAGCGCGGCCACGCAGATGCGGCCTGTGTCCAGGGCGTAGATGCCGAACTCGTTGCGCAGGCGCGTCACTTGTTCGACGGTCAGGCCGGAGTAGGAGAACATGCCGCGCTGGCGGGCCACGAAGCTGAAGTCGCGCTGTGGCGCGCCCTTGGCCAGCAGGTCGACCATCTGCAGGCGCATGCCGCGGATCCGCAGGCGCATTTCGGCCAGTTCGGCTTCCCACTGGGCGCGCAGTTCCGGGCTGTTGAGCACGGCGGCGACGATGCTTGCACCGTGGGTCGGCGGGTTGGAGTAGTTGGTACGGATCACGCGCTTGACCTGCGACAGCACGCGCGCGCTTTCTTCTTTCGATTCGCTGACGATCGACAGGGCGCCAACGCGCTCGCCGTACAGCGAGAACGACTTGGAGAACGAGCTGGAGACGAAGAAGGTCAGGCCCGATTCGGCGAACAGGCGCACGGCGGCGGCGTCTTCGGCGATGCCGTCACCGAAGCCCTGGTAGGCCATGTCGAGGAACGGCACCAGGTTTTTCGCCTTGATCACCTGCAGCACGTTTTTCCAGTCTTCCGGGCTCAGGTCGACGCCGGTCGGGTTGTGGCAGCAGGCGTGCAGGACCACGATCGACTGGGCTGGCAGGGCATTCAGGTCTTCCAGCAGGCCGACGCGGTTCACGTCGTGGGTGGCGGCGTCGTAGTAGCGGTAGTTCTGCACCGGGAAACCGGCGGTTTCGAACAGCGCGCGGTGGTTCTCCCAGCTTGGGTCGCTGATGGCCACGACCGCGTCAGGCAGCAGCTGCTTGAGGAAGTCGGCGCCGATCTTCAGCGCGCCGGTACCGCCGACGGCCTGGGTGGTGACCACGCGACCGGCGGCCAGCAGCGGCGAGTCGTTGCCGAACAGCAGCTTCTGCACGGCCTGGTCGTAGGCGGCGATACCGTCGATCGGCAGGTAGCCACGGGAGGCATGTTGAGCGGCGCGGATCGTCTCGGCTTCGACAACGGCGCGCAGGAGTGGAATTCGCCCCTCCTCGTTGCAGTAAACACCGACCCCCAGGTTGACCTTGTTGGTACGGGTATCGGCGTTGAATGCTTCGTTGAGGCCCAGGATAGGATCGCGTGGTGCCATTTCGACAGCGGAGAACAGGCTCATTATTACGGCGGCTCTGAATGGAGTGTGGAGGGACGTGTCGCGCTCCAGCCGAATGCACTAGAGCGGTGCACAAACGGGGAGCTAGTATAGAGGCACATCACTGCGCGCGGCGACAGCTGAAAGGGCTTTTCCGGCAAGTTTTTCGGTTTATTTTTCGACCGTTAGTCTTATTGCAACGTCAAAGTCGTACAGGGCCCAGGGACCTTTGCCTTGAAAGCTGTGGAATTTGCCTCCACATCCAGCACAATCCAGTATTTTCCCGGCGACACTCGTCGTTTGTGGTCTTTCTCGTTCCTGTGCGGCGGCGTCGTGCTGGAGTGAACCCAGAGGTACGTTATGTCTGAATTCCAGCTAGTCACCCGCTTCCAGCCCGCCGGCGACCAGCCGGAGGCCATCCGGCTGATGGTCGAGGGCATCGAGGCCGGGCTGGCGCACCAGACGCTGCTCGGTGTGACCGGCTCGGGCAAGACCTTCAGCATCGCCAACGTGATCGCCCAGGTACAGCGTCCGACGCTGGTGCTGGCGCCGAACAAGACCCTGGCCGCGCAGTTGTACGGCGAGTTCAAGGCGTTCTTCCCGAACAACGCGGTGGAGTACTTCGTTTCCTACTACGACTACTACCAGCCGGAAGCCTATGTACCTTCGTCCGACACCTTTATCGAGAAAGATGCCTCGATCAACGACCATATCGAGCAGATGCGCCTGTCGGCGACCAAGGCGCTGCTGGAACGCAAGGACGCGATCATCGTCACCACGGTGTCGTGCATCTATGGTCTGGGCAGCCCGGAAACCTATTTGAAGATGGTGTTGCACGTCGATCGCGGCGACAAGCTCGACCAGCGCGCCTTGCTGCGCCGCCTGGCCGACCTGCAATACACCCGCAACGACATGGATTTTGCCCGCGCCACCTTCCGCGTGCGCGGCGACGTGATCGATATCTACCCGGCGGAATCCGACCTGGAAGCGATCCGTATCGAGCTGTTCGATGACGAGGTGGAAAGCATCTCCGCTTTCGACCCGCTGACCGGCGAAGTGATCCGCAAGCTGCCGCGTTTCACCTTCTATCCCAAGAGCCACTACGTGACGCCGCGGGAAACCCTGCTGGATGCCATCGAGGGGATCAAGGTCGAGTTGCAGGAGCGCCTGGAGTACCTGCGCAGCAACAACAAGCTGGTGGAAGCCCAGCGCCTGGAGCAGCGCACCCGTTTCGACCTGGAGATGATCCTCGAGCTGGGCTACTGCAACGGCATCGAAAACTACTCGCGCTACCTGTCCGGGCGGCCTGCCGGGGCCGCGCCGCCGACCCTGTATGACTATTTGCCGGCGGACGCCTTGCTGGTGATCGACGAGTCCCACGTCAGCGTGCCGCAGGTCGGCGCCATGTACAAAGGCGACCGCTCCCGCAAGGAAACCCTGGTGGAGTACGGTTTCCGCCTGCCCTCGGCGCTGGACAACCGGCCGATGCGCTTCGACGAGTGGGAAGGGGTCAGCCCGCAGACCATCTTTGTCTCGGCCACGCCGGGCAACTATGAAGCCGAGCATGCCGGCCGCGTGGTCGAGCAGGTGGTGCGCCCGACCGGCCTGGTCGACCCGCAGGTGGAAGTACGTCCGGCGCTGACCCAGGTCGATGACCTGCTGTCGGAAATCACCAAGCGCGTGGCCGTGGAAGAGCGGGTCCTGGTGACCACCCTGACCAAGCGCATGGCCGAGGACCTGACCGATTACCTCGCCGATCACGGTGTGCGCGTGCGTTATCTGCACTCGGACATCGATACCGTGGAGCGGGTCGAGATCATCCGCGACCTGCGCCTGGGCACCTTCGATGTGCTGGTGGGGATCAACCTGCTGCGCGAAGGCCTGGACATGCCGGAAGTGTCGCTGGTGGCGATTCTCGATGCGGACAAGGAAGGTTTCCTGCGTTCCGAGCGTTCGCTGATCCAGACCATCGGCCGGGCCGCGCGTAACCTCAACGGCCGGGCGATTCTCTACGCCGACCGCATTACCGGCTCCATGGAGCGGGCGATCGGCGAGACCGAGCGCCGTCGCGACAAGCAGATCGCCTTCAACCTGGCCAATGGCATCACCCCCAAAGGCGTGTTCAAGGACGTCGCCGACATCATGGAAGGCGCTACCGTGCCGGGTTCGCGCAGCAAGAAGCGAAAAGGCATGGCCAAGGCCGCCGAGGAAAACGCCCGCTACGAAAACGAACTGCGCTCGCCCAGCGAGATCACCAAGCGCATTCGCCAGCTCGAAGAGAAGATGTACCAGTTGGCCCGCGATCTGGAGTTCGAAGCCGCGGCGCAGATGCGTGACGAAATCGGCAAGCTGCGCGAGCGTTTGCTGACGGTTTGAGCCTCACCTGTAGCCGCTGCCGCAGGCTGCGATCGGCCGGTACGGCCGTGGCGATATCACTACCGCTGAAGGTCCTTCGGGCCTATCGCAGCCTGCGGCAGCGGCTGCAGCGGTTACCCTGGCAAGTCAGTGCGCTTCCCCGGCCTTGATCCCGGCCGGCAGCGCCTTGGTCAGCAGAATCGCCAGCATGCTGACGCCCAGGGCGATCCCGACAAAATGGAAGGCGTCGTTGTAGGCCATGATCAGCGCCTGCTGGTGGGTGATTTCACTGAGTTTGCCGAGGGCGGCGGTATCGCTGCCGAACTTCTCGGCCAGGGTCGCCAGGCGTTCGGCCACTTGCGGGTTGCTCGGCACTATGGATTCGCGCAGGTAGTCGAAGTAAGTCTTGGTCCGCGCATCCAGCAGGGTCGCGAGCAGGGCGATGCCGATCGCGCCGCCGAGGTTGCGCAGGATGTTGAACAGGCTGGAGGCCGAGCCGGCGTCCTGGGGCAGGATGTAGGCGGTGGCGATCAAAGAAATGGTGACCATGATCAACGGCTGTCCCAGGGCGCGGATGATCTGGATCTGGTTGAACTGCGGTCCGGCGAAGTCCGGGTTGAGCACCCCCGAAGAAAAACTCGCCAGGCCGAACAGGCCAAAGCCCAGGGTGCATAGCCATTTGGGTGAGATGAACTGCATCAGCTTCGGCACCAGCGGAATCAGGAACAGCTGCGGCACCCCCATCCACATGATCACTTCGCCGATCTGCAAGGCGTTGTAGTTCTGGATCTGCGCCAGGTACAGCGGCAACAGATAGATGGAACCGTACAGCCCGACGCCCATGCCCAGGCTGGAAATGCTCGACAGGCCGAAGTTGCGGTTGCGCAGGATGCCCAGGTTGATCAGCGGGTTGGGCTTGGACACCTGGACAATGACAAAGGTGATCAGGCTCAGCAGGGCGATGCTGCCCAGGCTGACGATCAGCTTCGATTCCAGCCAGTCCTTGCGGTGACCTTCCTCGAGAAACACCTGCAGGCAACCGAGGCCGACACCCAGGGTGAGAATGCCGGCGTAGTCGGTGCTTTTCAGCAGTTCCCAATGGGCTTCCTTCTTCTCCAGGCCATAGAGCAGGCCGGCGATCATGATCAGGCCGGGCGGGATGTTGATATAGAAGATGTATTCCCAGCCCCAGTGCTCCGTGAGCCAGCCACCCAGGGTCGGGCCGATGGACGGGGCGAAGGTGGCGGTCATGGCGAACATGGCCATGCCCTTGGCGCGATGGTGCTCGGGGAGCTTGATCAGGGTCAGGGTGAATGCCAGCGGGATCAGCGCGCCGCCGGTAAAGCCCTGCAGGGCGCGGAACACGATCATGCTTTCCAGGCTCCAGGCCATGGAGCAGAGCAGGGAGGCGATCAGGAAACCCGCCGACACCCAGACCGCCAGGCGCCGCGCCGACAGTAGCTGCACCAGCCAGGCGGTGAGGGGGATCATGATGATCTCCGCCACCAGGTAGGAAGTGGAGATCCACGAGCCTTCTTCGAGGGTCGCCGACAGCGCGCCCTGGATGTCCTTGAGCGAGGCGTTGGTGATCTGGATGTCCAGCACCGCCATGAAGGCGCCGAGCATCACGCTCATCACCGCGATCCAGTCGCGCCGGGTCGGTTCGCCGACCGGGCGCAACAGTTGGTCACCGGCCATCGTTCGAGGGTTCTGGGTTCAGGAGCTGGATATTCACTTTGACAGTGACTGACATGCCCGGGCGGATCTTGCCGTGCAGCGGGTTGTCGGCGGCAAAGGTCAGCTTCACCGGAATGCGCTGCACCACCTTGGTGAAGTTGCCGGTGGCGTTGTCCGGCGGCAGCAGGCTGAACTGCGCGCCCGAGGCGGCGAACAGGCTGTCGACGCGGGCTTCGATGGGCGTGTCGCCGTAGGCGTCGAACAGCAGCTCGGCCTTTTGTCCGGGTTGCATATGGCCGATCTGGGTTTCCTTGAAGTTGGCCTGAACCCAGATGTCCTGGTCCGGCACGATCGACAGCAGATAGGCCCCAGCCTGCACGTACTGGCCGTTACGCGCCGCGCGCTGGCCGATCAGGCCGCTGATGGGGGCGTGGATTTCGCTGCGGGTCAGGTTCAGTTCGGCCTGGGCCAGGTCGGTGCGGGCGTTGGCGATCTGCGCGTCGAGGCGCTTGATCTCGGCACTCAGGGCGTTGACCTGCTGGCGCTGGCCTTGCAGGTCGGCCTGGGCCTTGGCCACTTGCGAGCGGGCGATATGGTTGTCGGCGGACAGGGTGGTGACCCGCTCTTCCGAGACATAACCCGGCTTGCGCAGGGTTTGCGCGCGGGACAGGTCGATCTGCGAACGCCCGAGGCTGGCCTGGCTGGAGGCCACCTGGGCCTCGCCGGCGGCGATCAGGCTGGCCTGTTGCGTGAGTCTGCTCTGGGCTTGCAGGCGTTCGGCCTCGCGGGTGGCCAGGGTGGCATTGGCGCGATCCACGGCGAGGTGGAAATCATCGCCTTCGAGCCTGATCAGCAGCTGGCCTTTTTCGACGTGCTGGTTGTCCTGCACCAGCACCTCGTCGATACGCGCGCCAAGCTGGCTGGAAACACGGGTGATTTCACCCTGGACATAGGCGTTATCGGTGCTTTCATAAAAGCGTCCATGGAAAAACCACTGCGCCAGAAAGCCCAGGGCAATCAGCAGGACCAGGAACAGGAAAATAAACAGGCGACGCTTGAGTTGAACTGGCATGGGGCGGCAGGCTGCGCTCTGGTAAATGTAAGGAAATTTGTCAGAGGGCGAATCTGGCATACGGCCGACCAGTGGTAAATGCCACGGGCGGACAATCGACGGTTCGGCGGCCCGGGCGACTCGAGTAGCCTCAACCTTGGCTTAAATGCCCTGCTCACTGGAGCGGGGCCGGCATCGCCTGTTACCATTCGCCTCTTGTTTGATCTTCGCTTTTCATATTCTTTCCGAGACATGCCATGACCACCGTCCGCACGCGCATCGCGCCATCGCCTACCGGGGATCCCCACGTAGGTACCGCTTACATCGCCTTGTTCAACTACTGCTTCGCCAAGCAGCATGGCGGTGAGTTCATCCTGCGCATCGAAGACACCGATCAACTGCGTTCGACCCGCGAGTCCGAGCAGCAGATTTTCGACGCCTTGCGCTGGTTGGGCATCAACTGGAGCGAAGGCCCGGACGTGGGCGGCCCGCACGGTCCTTACCGGCAGAGCGAACGTAGCGAGATCTACCAGAAGTACACCCAGCAGTTGGTCGACATGGGCCATGCCTTCCCGTGCTTCTGCACCGCCGAAGAACTGGACCAGATGCGCGCCGAGCAGATGGCCCGTGGCGAGACGCCACGCTACGACGGTCGCGCGCTGCTGCTGTCCAAGGAAGAGGTCGCGCGTCGCCTGGCTGCTGGTGAACCGCACGTGATCCGCATGAAGGTGCCGAGCGAAGGCGTCTGCGTGGTGCCGGACATGCTGCGTGGCGATGTCGAGATCCCGTGGGATCGCATGGACATGCAGGTGCTGATGAAGACCGATGGCCTGCCGACCTACTTCCTGGCCAACGTGGTCGACGACCACCTGATGGGCATCACCCACGTATTGCGTGGCGAAGAATGGCTGCCTTCGGCGCCGAAACTGATTCTGCTCTACGAGTATTTCGGCTGGGAGCAGCCGCAGTTGTGCTACATGCCGCTGCTGCGCAACCCGGACAAGAGCAAGCTGTCCAAGCGCAAGAACCCGACCTCCGTGACTTTCTACGAGCGCATGGGCTTCATGCCGGAAGCCATGCTCAACTACCTGGGCCGCATGGGCTGGTCGATGCCGGACGAGCGCGAGAAGTTCTCGCTGCAGGAAATGGTCGACAACTTCGACCTGTCGCGGGTCTCCCTGGGTGGACCGATTTTCGATATCGAGAAACTGTCCTGGCTCAATGGCCAGTGGTTGCGCGACCTGCCGGTGGAAGAGTTCGCCAGCCGCGTGCAGACCTGGGCGCTGAACCCCGAATACCTGATGAAGATCGCGCCGCACGTGCAAGGCCGGGTGGAAACCTTCAGCCAGATCGCGCCGTTGGCCGGGTTCTTCTTCGCCGGTGGCGTGACCCCGGATGCCAAGCTGTTCGAGTCGAAGAAGCTTTCGGGCGATCAGGTGCGGCAGTTGATGCAACTGATCCTATGGAAGCTGGAAAGCCTGCGCCAGTGGGAAAAGGACAGCATCACCGCGACCATCCAGGCCGTGGTCGAATCCCTGGGGCTGAAGCTGCGTGATGCCATGCCGCTGATGTTCGCTGCGATCACCGGTCAGGCCAGCTCGGTCTCGGTGCTTGATGCCATGGAAATTCTGGGCCCGGACCTGACCCGTTTCCGCCTGCGCCAGGCCATCGACCTGCTGGGTGGCGTGTCGAAGAAAGAAAACAAAGAGTGGGAAAAGCTGCTGGGCGCGATCGCCTGATTCAGCCTGCTGATTCGCGGGAGCCGGCATGCTGGCTCCCACGGACCTGCGCAAGAAGTGAGATCGCGACCGTTGCTGGAGGGCACAACGGTCGGAAAAAGCCCCGGATTTACGGGGGAGGGCGGTAAGTGATTGTTATGCCGGCAAATTTTTTTAAAAAAAGCTGAAAAAAAATTTGACAGCCTTCCGATACGCCCTTAAGATTCGCCCCGTCCTCACCGACGAGGGGCT